>PACE01000051.1 GCA_002699725.1 Acidimicrobiaceae bacterium | reverse complement strand
TCGTCGCCGGCACCTCAGTCGTCGCCGGCACCTCAGTCGTCGCCGGCACCTCAGTCGTCGCCGGCACCTCAGTCGTCGCCGGCACCTCGATCGTCGNCGGCACCTCGNTCGTCGNCGGCACCTCGNTCGTCGNCGGCACCTCNGTCGTCGNCGGCGGGGTCAGGGTCGTNACCGACGGTGACGGCTCCTCATCGTCAACGAAGATCAGGTACCCGAGGACCCCCAGAATGGCAACCAGGAGAAAGACCAGCAGGGGCACCGGCGTACGTCGCGGTCGACGACGCGCCTGCGCAGGATCGGGCAGGACCAACGGCTTCGATCCTGGCGCATCGAAGACGGAGCGGGGTCCCACCGAGACGACGCTGGGTGGCGCCGGTTGGCGGACCGGNNTGGGAGCGGCCCCCTCGAGGTCCTCCCGGGTGACGATCGGCTCGGGTCCGGNTGGTGCGTCGCCGTGCCGGAGCCACAGCAGCGCTCCCAGCACACCTGTGCGCTCCAGATCCATTCCCCTGGTCCCCGGAGGGGCATGGCCGCTGAAAGCCGACCACGCCCTCGTCTCGTCGAGGATCAGGATGTCGCCGACCAGGCCCCGACCGGCAGCAGCCTCGTAGGTCGCCTCGTCCGGTCCCCCGGCAGCACGTACGACGACCACCTGGTCGGGTGCGCCGTCGAGGATCTGGAGGCAGCGTGCGTAGGACTGGGCCATGAGGTAGGCGAGAACGGTCTCGGCAGTGAGAGCACGACCGGATGCCTCGACGACTCCGTCGTCAAGGAGGTGTCCCATTACATCGTCGACGAAGCCATCGGGCTCATCGTCGGCCCGCTGCAGGGCCTCCTCACCGACGGTCACGTCCCCTCCGGTCGAGACGTGCAACACCATCGGCATTCCAGCCCGGTCGCCGCCGAGGGCGATGAGGTCGATCCGGCCCGCCCGATCGACTGCGGCGTGGGCCTCGAGCAGCCCGAGGTGCAGGNCGAGGATGCTCGGGGCGCTGGGGGCGTCGGTCATTGGCCTCGGGCGGGACGATCGGGAATGGGCGGGAAGTTCTCGCGGGCGACCCTAGAGCCTTGCCGCCCCATTCGGGTCGACGCCCACGGGGTGCGGGTACACCGGGAACCGACGCCGGAGTCCCATCCGCGACGCTGATGGAGATCTTCGTGGCATCCTCATCAGCGATGGACCTGCGCCAACTCACCCACCTGATGGCCGTGGCCGAGCATGGGAGCTTCTCCGCGGCCGCCCGTTCTCTCCACACGGTGCAGTCCAACGTGTCCACACACGTCGCACGACTCGAAAAGGAGTTGGACGCCGTGCTCATCGACCGACGGTCCATGCTCCCCACCACCGAGGGCAAGGCGGTCATCGATCGGGCACAGCGCATCCGCAGCGAGATGCAGGCCCTCAAGGACGACATCTCGTCCATGCGCGAGGAGATCGGCGGAACGGTTCGGATCGGCTGCATCGGCACCACCGCCCGCTGGATGGCCACCCCCCTGCTGGAGCGCCTGGGAAGCCACTATCCCGGCCTCCACCCAATCCTCGTCGATGCGACCTCGGGCTCGCTGTACCCCCTCCTCCGCTCCGGTGAGGTCGACTTCGCCATCCTCAACGGACCGGTCCTGGACCCCGACTTCGCCACGGAGCCGCTCTTCGATGAAGAGTTGATCGTGGTCACGACGAAGGACCATGCCCTGGCCGACCACGAGACGGTGACCATCCAGGAACTCGCCGAACACGAGGTGATGCTCACACCGACCGGCACAACGTTTCGCGACACGCTCGACGCCGAACTCGCCGCCGCAGGCCTCCGCCTCAGACCGAAGGTGGAGATCGACGGCCTCCGCCTGCTCACCTCGCTCGCCTACCAGGGCTATGCCCCCGCCCTGCTTCCGGCCAGCGCTGCGTCCGGCATTCCGGCCGGTGACTGGGNGCTCGTACGCATCAAGGGCCTCGACCGGCGAGCGGTGGTACTGGCCCACAACCGACGCACCAGGCCGTCACTTGCCGTGCAGGCCACCTGCGACCAGTTGCGCGAGGTCATCCGTGACATCGGACCTGACCGGCCCGGAATCCATGTCACGATGACGGACGAGCCAGTGTTTCGACCCGGAAGGACACCGTGACCGCCGTCGATGCCCCGAGGACGCCCCTCACCCTGCGCGCCCGCACGGGAGGTACGGTCGCCTTCCGCCTCGAGGAGGTCGCCGGCCGCAGGGTGATGATGGTCGAGGTCGGTGGGGAAAACCGCGGCGCCCTGCGTTCCGAGGACGGCGAGAACCTGGCGATCGCTGCCCGAACAGCCCGCCAACAGCGCATCCCGCTGGTCTGCTTCGTGGCGTCGAGCGGAGCCGACCTGTCCGAGGGGGTGGCCGCCATCCACGGCTGGGGCATCGCCGCCCGCGAGTTCGTGGCCTGTTCGGGCATCATCCCGATGATCTTCTGCGTGGACGGCCCCACCGTGTCCGGTCCGGCACTCCTCCTCGGCCTCGCCGACCTGGTCGTGATGGTCGACAAGACCTACGCCTTCATGAGCGGCCCTCAGATGGTCGAACGGTTCACGGGNGAGGAGTTGAGCAACGAGGGCCTCGGCGGCGCCTCGATGCACGCCCGAACCTCNGGTGTCGCCCACTTCAACGTCGCCGACCGCGACGAGGCCGTCGAGTTGGTCACCGAGCTCCTTGGATTCCTTCCCGACCACGCCGATGCCCTCCCGGCACCGGTTCCGTGCATCGATCCCGTCGACCGCCCGACCCCCGAGGCCGGCGACCTCCTCCCCGACACCTCCACGGGCAGCTACGACGTCCGGCACGTGATCGAGTGCATCGTCGACGACGGGCACCTGCTCGAGCCCCGGGCCGCATTCGCCACGAACCTGGTCACCGCCTTCGCCACGATCGGTGGCCGACCCGTGGGCATCGTGGCCAACCAACCCCAGTCGGTGGCCGGCACCCTCGACATCCCCTCCTCCCAGAAGGGGGGTCGGTTCGTGGCCTTCTGCGACGCCTTCAACCTGCCGCTCATCACCTTCGTCGACACCTCGGGCTTCTACCCGGGCAAGGACCTCGAGTGGCGGGGCATGATCCGCTACGGCGCCCAGATGGCGTTCGCCTACGCCCGGGCCACCGTGCCGAGGGTCTGCGTCATCCTGCGCAAGTCGTACGGCGGGGCGTACATCGTCATGGACTCCCGGCACATCGGCAACGACCTGATGTTCGCCTGGCCGTCCGCCGAGATCGCTGTCATGGGCGCCGAGGGAGCCGTCGAGATCCTCCACCGGAAGGCCTCCGACGAAGAACGGGTGGCGCTCGTCGCGGCCTACGAGGAGCGCCTCCTCAACCCCTACGTCGCCGCCGAACGCGGGTCGGTCGACGAGGTGATCGAACCCGCCGACACCCGGAGCACTCTGGCTGCCGCACTCGATGTGCTGATCGGCAAGCGCGAGCGCCTCCCGAGGCGGCGCCACGACAACACACCGCTCTAGATTCTCGGGCGTTGGCCCGGGCCGGAGCGTCGCGAACCGGGTGGATTACGTCCGATTGCGAAGAATCCACATTTTTCGACCACGGTCAGGCTGTTATCGACCCGACGGTGCCCGATAGAGTCGAAAAGTCAACGAAGAATTCCGATCTGTCCCTGCGTGATTCGAGGCCACCGCCCGTGAACGAGAGCATCACACTCACCGACAACCGGAACGGTGCGAGCGTCGAGGTCCCGATCGTCAACGGCACCGTGGACGCCCGAGCGTGGGCCGACCTGCTCCCCGGCGTGTACTTCCACGACCCCTCCTTCGGCAACACGTCCGGCGCCGCCAGCGCCGTCTGCGAACTCGACGGCGACGCCGGTTACCTGCGCTACCGCGGCCACCCGATCGAGCAACTCGCCGAGCAGTCCACCTTCCTCGAGGTCGCCCACCTGCTGCTCTTCGGCGAACTCCCGACCCGACCCCAGCTCAACGGCTTCGCCGACGAGATCGCCGAATCGGCTTCGATCCATGAGAACTTCCACAAGCGGATCCTCGAGGGTTTCCGCGACGACGCCCACGCCATGGGCGTGTTGGTCTCGAGCGTTGCCGCGCTGTCGACCTTCTACCCCGACGGCAAGGATGTCGAGGATCCCACCGTCCGTCGATCGCAGATGGTCCGCCTGCTCGCCAAGATTCCCACCCTGGCGGCCAGCGCCTACCGCCGCAGCGTCGGCAACCCGTATGTCCAGCCCGACCCTGACCTCCCCTACACCTCGAACTTCCTCTCCATGATGTTCCGGCCCGCCGAAGGCGGCTACGAGGTCGATCCGGTGTTGACCAGGGCGCTCGACCTGCTGTTCGTGCTTCACGCCGACCACGGCCAGAACTGTTCCACCACCACCGCCCGCTCGGTCGGGAGTTCCCATGCCGATCCCTACGTCTTGCTCTCAGCAGCCTGCAGCGCCCTCTACGGGCCCCGTCACGGCGGTGCCAACGAGGCCGTCCTGCGGATGCTCGAGGAGATCGGCTCCTACGACCAGGTCGACGACTTCGTCGCCAAGGTCAAGACCGGCGAGCAGCTCCTCATGGGCTTCGGCCACCGCGTCTACAAGAACTACGACCCGCGGGCGAAGATCATCAAGGAGACCGCCCACCGGGTCTTCGAGGTGACCGGCAAGAACCCGCTGCTCGACATGGCGCTCAAGCTCGAAGAAGTGGCGCTGGCCGACGACTACTTCGTCAGGCGCAAGCTCTACCCGAACGTCGACTTCTACTCGGGGCTCATCTACCAGTCGATGGGGTTCCCGGTCGAGATGTTCACGGTGCTGTTCGCCATCGGTCGCACGCCGGGCTGGCTGGCCCACTGGGACGAGATGCTCACGCAGAACTCCCGCATCGCCCGACCCCGCCAGCTCTACACGGGCGAAGCCACCCGGGACGTCGTCCCGATCGACGAGCGCTGAGCGGCCCTTCAACCGGACCGTACGTCAAGGGCGATCTTCCCGACGTTGGCGTTGCCCTCCATATGGACGTGTGCGGCGGCGATGTCGTCCAGGTCGAAGCGGCGGTCCACCACCACCCGCAGCGTTCCTTCCTCGAAGCGTGGCACGACCTCGTCGGCAAACGCCCGGCTGACCGCCACCTTCTCGTCGAGCGAACGGCCGCGCAGGACGGTGCCCACGATCGTCGCCCGCTTGGGGAGCAGCTTGCCGAGGCCGAAGGTGGCCTTTCCGCCGCCCATGACCCCGACCTGCACGATCGTGCCGCCCACGGCCAGGGCGTCGACATTGCGATCGAGGTAGTCGCCGCCCACCACGTCGAGCACCACGTCGACCCCACGGCCACCGGTGTGGTCACGCACAGCAGCCAGCCAGTCGTCGGTCGCATAGTCGACGGCGAGCGAGGCCCCGAGTTCTGTGCAGGCGGCGCACTTCGGACCTGAGGCGGTCACGACGACCTCGGCCCCCATCGACCGGCAGAGCTGGATCGCGGCGGTACCGACGCCGGAGGCCCCGGCATGGACGAGCGCCGTCCCTCCGGGTTGCAGGCCCCCCTGGAGGACGAGCGCGTCCCAGGCGGTGATGAAGACCTCGGGTAGGGCGCCGGCGTCCGCCAACGACATCCCTGCGGGCACCGCCATCGCCTGGTCGGCGTGGACGACGGCCTGCCCGGCGTGCGCTCCACCGCTGGTGATCGCCATGACCTCGTCNCCGACCAACCATCGCCCGACGGCCTCGCCGACGNNGGCGACNCGCCCGGCGAACTCGAGGCCCGGCACCTCATACTCCATGGACGGCCCCGGGTAGAGGCCCATGCGCTGGAGCAGGTCCGCACGGTTCAGGGCACTGGCGACCACGTCGACAAGCACCTCATCGGGCCCGGGCTCCGGAGCCGGGACCTCGCAGATCGCCAGCACCTCCGGACCGCCGTACGACTCGATGACCACCGCGCGCATGGCNAGATCATGCCCCAGTCNGGAACCGGGACCGGCGTTCGCAACGTCAGACCCCGCAGACCCCNACGTTGGAGAACCTGATGCGCCACCTGGCCCTCACCTTCCTGCTGTTCNNCGCCGCCTGCTCCTCATCCGNCACGGGCGGTGGGATCGCCCCGTTGATCGACGTCGAGTGGCGTGTCNTNGGCCTCACCGGTGTCGANGGTGTCGAACCCGACCGTCCACANGAAGCGTCTGTGACTTTTCGAAGNGATGACCGGATCACGGGAAACGCCGGCTGCAACAACTTCTTCGGCGANNTGNACATCGGGGACGACNGCGTCGACATCGGCCCAATCGGCATCACCGAGATGGCCTGCGTCGACCGTGCCGACTGGTTCGNCCTGTTCGAGGTCCTNAGCGGCGAGCTCATGGTTGTCGTCGAGGGCTCGACAGCCACACTGACATCTGCCCGTGGAGGAACCATCACCATCGAATACGTCGAACCNGACCCACCACGCGAGGCCTCNNGCGACCCGGACCAGCCGGTCNCGACGGCCANCGGGGGCTGATCCCCTCAGCNGCCCTTCCTGAGNTCTGAGAACGGGACNTCCTTGTCCAACCGGNGCTCGGCGGGCAGGCCCAGCACCCGCTCTCCCACGATGTTGCGCTGCACCTCGTCGGTACCGCCNCGGATCGACATCGACGGTGCGGTGAGGAAGGCNAGGTGTCCCGGCGACTCGTCGAGCATCCCAANCGCCCCAGAGAGGTCCTTGACCAGGTAGGCCCTGGACTTGAAGGCGGCGACGCTGCGGAGNTTGGCGCCGGAACCCTCCGGACCGGGGACGCCATCCTTCGCAAATGCGGCGGCTCGGGCAGTGGTGAACCTGTTGACCCGCTCCAGNACATAGGNGCGCATCGCACGATCGCGGGCCACCGCATCGGCAAGTCGGCCGGAAGCAGCGAGCCCNACCAGCCAACCGGGAACCGCTCCCTCGTTCTCATCGGAGCCGCCGAAGGACCGGCCGCCAAGCGATGCCCGCTCATGGGCGAGCGTCTCGACGGTGATNCCCCACCCCGCGCCGAGNTCGCCGATCCGGTCGNAGTCCGGAACGCGGACCTCGGACACGAACACCTCGGTGAAGTGTCGGTCGCCGTTGACCTGGACCAGGGGACGGACCTCGATNCCCGGGTCGTCCATGTCGACGGCGAACATCGTGAGGCCGCGGTGCTTGGGCACNTCGGGGTCNGTGCGGGCGAGGCACATGCCCCACTTCGAATAGGCGCCCCGCGATGTCCAGACCTTGGAACCCATGAGNATCCATTCGTCGCCGTCGCGCACCGCNTTCGTGCCCGCATTGGCGAGGTCGGAGCCGGCGTCGGGCTCGCTGAACATCTGGCACCAGATCTCCGAACCGTCGGCAATCGGACGCAGCCAGCGGTCCTGCTGTTCGGGTGTGCCGNGATCCCGAAGGACTGGNCCCACGAGGCTGATCCCCACGCCGTAGGGGTACAGGTCGGCTGATGCATAGTCGCCCAGAGCCGTTGAGATNCGCCTGGCCTCGTCGTCGGTGGCGNCGCGGCCACCGTGCTCGAGCGGCCAGGTGGGCACCATCCAGCCACCGTCCACNAGCGCCTCGAGGTANCGGAGGCCGNCCCCCAGGTCGTCGCTGCCTGCGCCGAGCACCGTTGCAGGAACATCGGGGTCGCGCCGCTCGAGGATCGACGAGAGGGCGTCGTGGATCTGGTCGTCGGTCAGCATCACCGTCGCATTGTGGCCCCTNGAGGTCCGGTTCCGACAATCAACCCCTGCTCGGCCATGATNTGGNGGTGCACGACCTGTTGGATTCCGCCTNAGCTGTCGTCGACGACGTGGTGNCACTGCGACGCCAACTGCACCAGCACCCCGAACTCGGCCTCGACGAGGCCNCCCGATTCGCCCAGGTCTGTGCGGCCACGCTCGGCGAGAAGTCGCACGTGACGCTCCCCTCACCGGTCATGGGCGGCGAGGGCTTCTCNATGCTGCTCCAGCGGGTGCCTGGCGCGATGGCGCTCGACCGCTAGAGGGACGACATGGGGGTTCGCATCGACGACTTCGCCACCCTGGTGGCACTCGAGCCGCATGGACCGGACGTGTTCGTCGGCCTCAGCCCCGACTATCCGTGGGGGCGCGTCTACGGCGGCCAGGTGGTCGCCCAGGGCCTCCGGGCGGCAATGGAGACCGTCGATTCCGACCACNTCATCCACTCGGTCCATGCCTACTTCATCCGCGGCGGCAACAGCGACGAACCCATCCGGTTCGAGGTCGACCGCATCCGCAACGGTCGATCGTTCATCACCCGACGAGTGGTCGCCCGCCAGTCGGAGGGTGCCATCCTCAACCTGTCCTGCTCATTCCAGGTCGTCGAGGACCAGGCCGACATCCAGGAATCGTCGCTGCCCACCGACGTGGGCGAACCGGGGTCCGGCGCCAACGAGGACTGGGGCCTGTTGTCCCGACGAGTCGCCCACCGAGGCGGCGGTCGGGCAGCCATCTGGTTGAAGGTGGCGGGTCCGCTCGGCAACGACCCGGTCCTCCAGGCCTGCGCCCTGGCCTACACCTCCGATGACATCCCCACCACGGCGGTGAGCAGTTCACACCCGCGCATCGACGCCGTGAAACTCGGCCACACCACGTACGGCGATGCGTTCATCGGCGCCAGCCTCGACCATGCCATCTGGTTCCACCGGCCGGCGCCGGCCGACGAGTGGCAGTTGCACGAGTTCCGCTCACATGGCCTCAACGGTGGCAGGGGGCTTTCGATCGGCGAGATCTTCGCCGCCGACGGCACCCACGTGGCGACCGTCGCGCAGGAGGCCCTGCTCCGGGAGCGCACCCGTTGACCACGGTGCTCGTCCACCTCAAGGTCGATTACCTNGGCACCGACCGGCTGGGCGATCGCTTCCANGACGTGCGGTTCGTCCACGTCGACCCCGATGGGCCGGTGGATCCCNACCTGNGCGGCGAGGTCATGGTCACGCGTGGCATGGACTCCGCCAACTTCGCCGAGGTGCTNGAACGNGGCGTCGANTGGGTGCACTGCACCGGCCACGGGGTCGACGAGATGCCACTCGAGACGGTCGGCAATCGGATCCTGACATGCGCCCGTGGCGCCACGGCCGTGCCGATCGCCGAGTGGGTCGTGGCGATGCTCCTCACCGCCGCCAAGCGACTCCCCGGGAGCTGGATCGACGAACCGCCGGANCGATGGTTCCTCAGCCGNCTCGACACGCTCGAGGGCGCCACGGTCGCACTGCTCGGCTACGGATCNATCAACCGGGCCGTCGCCGCCCGGCTGGCGCCGTTCGGATGCCGNCTGCTCGCCGTNCGGCGCACGGGTGCCCCGGTCGACGACCCCGGGGTCGTGGTCGTTGCCGACGCCGCNGCCGCTGTCGCCGAGGCCGACCACNTGGTGNTCGGCGTGCCCTCCACACCCGAGACCNGGAACCTCGTCGACGCCGACCTCCTGGCCGNCAGTCGAAGCGGCATCCACCTCGTCAACGTCTCCCGTGGATCGGTGGTCGACCAGGANGCTCTNCGANCGGCCCTCGACTCGGGACAGGTCGGCCTCGCCTCNCTCGACGTGTGCGATCCGGAGCCACTNCCCGAGGGNCACTGGCTCTACACNCACCCGTCCGTCCGCCTCAGCCCCCACATNTCGTGGTGCAGCCCGAATTCNTTCGACCAGATGGGTGCCAACTTCGCCGCCAACCTCGGACGGTGGCTGGNCGGNCGCCCCCTCGAGGATGTCGTCGACCGCGACGTCGGCTACTGAGGAGCCCCCTGCGGGCCATCGNCCGGAGCGGGACTAGNTTCGCCANCCGGACGACCCGGGGGTAACCGACATGCCGTTGACCNACCGCTTCCTCGACCTNCAGGGCAGGGTGCGCAACTGGGGCCGCTGGGGTGACGACGACGANCTCGGCACCCTCAACCTGATCACGCCGGAGGTGGTNCTGGCCGCCCGGGACTGCATCCNCACCGGCCGCACCTTCCTCCTNGCCGTACCACTCGAGCACGACGGGATCCAGGTCGGATTCATCCCNGGCCGCGACAACCCGACCCGGACCATGCTGATGGTCGACCAGGGCATGGACCCCGACGGCGACCCGGACCTNTTCCACACCAGCGATGACGCCGTCCAGTTCGGCCTCCAGGCGGGCACCCACTGGGACGGCCTCTGCCACGTCTCGTACTCGGGCAGGGTCTACAACGGCTACGACGCCTCCACGATCACNGCCGACGACGGCGCAACCCGCTGCGGGATCGAAAAGGTCGGCTCGCTGTGCTCGCGCGGCGTGCTNCTCGACGTGGCCCGGGCCAAGGGCGTCGACCTGCTCGACTGCCCCTACGCCATCACCGCCGAAGACCTCGACGAGGCAGCGTCGATGGGCGGCGTCGAAGTCCGGGCCGGCGACATCGTGCTCGTCCGCACGGGACGGATGCGGCTGTACCACGAGTCGGGCGGCATGGCCTACTGCCTCGGCCCCAACCAGGACGGCTCGAACGCCGGGCTCTCGCTGTCGACGGTGCCGTGGTTCCACGAGCACGACGTCGCCGCCGTCGCCAACGACACGCTCACCTTCGAGGTGTACCCCTCCGAAGAGGTGAACCTGGCGGTCCACATGCTCCACGTCGTGGACATGGGCCTCACGCAGGGCCAGAACTGGGACCTCGAGGCACTGGCAGAGGACTGTGCAGCCGACGGCGTCTACGAGTTCTTCCTCGCCGCCACACCCGAGCCGTTCGTGGGATGCGTGGGCTCACCGGTGGCACCCGTCGCCATCAAGTAGCGCCCGCCGTGACGGGTGGCACCGGTGAAAGCGGTCACCGGGCCGAGGTACACGACCCGGTCNCCGCCACACTCGAGGGAGNANCCGACCTACGCGGAGAGCGACATGCCCACGGACACTTCCACCNCACCAACCCCCCTCACCGACCTCNACCTCTTCGCCGGCCTCTCNAGGTCCGAACTGCGTGCCGTCCAACGGCTCATGACCCCCGTGCGGGTTCGGGCCGGTCGGGACCTGACCCGCGAGGGCGAGACGGGNCGCGAGTTCCTGATCATCGTCGATGGCACCGCCACGGTGCGCCGCCAAGGCCGGGTGGTCGCCACCCTCGGCAANGGCGACTTCGTCGGCGAGCTCAGCATGCTCGCCGGCGTCCCCCGCANCGCCACCGTCACGGCCGACACCGACCTGACAGTCGAAGCACTCAACCGACGCGAGTTCGCGAGCCTGCTCGACNNGAACCCCCGCCTTGCCCGCAAGGTCATGGTCGGCGCCATCCGTCGCCTGCACGCCGTCGACCACGGACCGGCCGACTGACCCGGGGTCAGCCCCCGGCAAAGTCCTCCAGGGCTCCCGAACTGGCGGATGACCCCAGCAGTCGGCCGAACGCCGCCCCCTCCCTGGCNCGGGCATCGGCCAGTCCCGCCAACATCGGTTCGACGATGAGTCGCTTGCCNTCGACCAGCGACTCCAGGGGGAANCCTGCGAGATGATGGGCGTGTTCGAGAGCGATGTCGAGCAANTCGTCCGGCTCGCACACCTTCCAGGCCAGGCCGACCTCACGACATCGGTCGGCGTCAATCCATTCGCTCGAGAGCAGCAGCCAGGACGCCTCCTGACGGCCGAGCATGCGGGGGAGCAGGAACGAGGACCCTGCCTCCGGTGCGACGCCNAGGCTGGTGAACGGGCACNTGAGNCGNGCCTCTGACGACATGAANACGAGGTCGGCATAGCCNAGCATCGTCGTACCNAGGCCGACGCCGAGGCCGTTGACCGCACAGACCAACGGCTTCGAGAATCTCGNGAGGCACTCGATGTACCCGACGAAGCCGTNTCGACCCGGCGTGAAGCCGTCCGGGTCCGTGGTCCGCAGGCGCAACTCTCCCAGGTCCTGGCCTGCNCAGAAGGCTCGCCCCCGGCCGGTCAGGATGACGACCGAGATGCCGGGATCGCCGTCTGCGGCCAGGAGGGCGTCAGTGGCGGCATCGTAGAGTTCCTCGCCGAAGGCATTGAGTACCTCCGGCCGGTCGAAGGTGATCAGCCGGACCCGGTCGTGGTCCTCGGTCAACAGCATCCGTTGAGCATGCTCGCGACCCGCTCCCAACGCCAATCCCCGTCGCCGCTACCGTTCCGGCATGCGCCGCCGCTGCACGCTGTACCGCAACCGTGTTCCGACGCCCGACGAGTTCCCGGGTTCTGGACCGGTGAGCGTGGACGAGGTGCTCACCGACCAGTCCCTGCTCGGAATCCGCGGCGGCTCCGCAAGCAATCCCGGTTGGGTGGCAATCGCCTGGTCCGACGCCGACGATCCGTCCCCCGAGGGCGACGGCTCCTGGCTGGTCGACACGTTCGTCGCATGGGGTAAGCCGGGGCGATCCGCCGTGAAGCAGGTCTCGCTGGTCGTTCGGCTCGAGGGGTCCGACGCCGAAGGGTTCGCCGAGTGCTACCGGCGTCACGCCCTAGTCGCCCAGACCCACCACGGCATGGCCCGGTATGTCCAGAATCCGGTCATCGACGGGCCACCCGGCGTGGACGCCGTGTCGGAGCTCTGCTTCGCCTCGGAGGGGTCCTGGATCGACGACTTCTACCTGCTGGCCGACTCCGCCGAAGTCGTGCGAAAGGACGTGCGCGGGTTCATCGACCTCCGGTCAACGTCCTCGGCGCTCGTCGCGGAGAAGGTGTTGAGGCCGTGAACTCCCGGCAGCATCCAGGTCGACCTGGGTGCTGCCTGCGATGAGCCACCCGGGTAAGACTTCGCCCATGACAGACCGTCCACGGATCATCCTCGACTGCGACCCCGGCGTCGACGACGCCATAGCAATCATCACCGCCGCCCGCTGGACCGACCTCGTCGCCATCACCACGGTCTCGGGAAACGTCGGCGTCGAGCACACCACCGCCAACGCACTCCGGATGCGCGACCTCCTGGGCATCGACGTGCCCGTCCACCAGGGAGCCGCCCGACCAATCGTCGCCGAGCCGTTCCACGCCAGGCACGTACACGGCATGACCGGCCTCGCCGACGTCGACCTCCCACTGGCGGACCTGGCCCCCGACTCCGAGGACGCCGTCGAAGTCATCGTCGAGGCGACGCTCGCTGAGGAGGGCCTCCACCTGGTACCGGTGGGGCCACTCACCAACATCGCGCTCGCACTCCGCGCAGACCCGGGGATCGCCAACCGGGTGGCCTCCGTCACCCTCATGGGAGGTGGTGCGAGCGGCGGAAACGTGACCCCCGCGGCCGAGTTCAACATCTATGCCGATGCAGAGGCGGCCGACGAGGTCTTCCGGTCGGGTGCGCCGCTCACCATGGTCGGACTGAACCTCACCCACCAGGTCCGCATGGACGCCAGCCACGCCGATTCATGCCGCTCGTTCGGCCACCGCGTCGGTGATGTCGCAGCGAAGCTGATCGACTTCAACGTCTCCGTCCATCGGGGCGGCGGCCTACCGGGCAGCGGGGCGATGCACGACCCGTGTGCCGTGCTGGCGGTCTCCCACCCGGAGGTGGTCCGCTCGGAGCCCCGACATGTCGTCGTCGAGGTCGACGGCACGCACACCCGCGGCCAGACCCTCGTCGACGAGCGTGGGCCGATGTCCCGCGAGCCGAACTGCCGGGTCGCCTACGAGGCCGACGCCGGACGGGCGCTTGAACTGATCCTGCAGGCGATCCGAGAGGCTCCCGTCTGCTGAACCTCAGCGCCTCGGGCGGTGGACGGTCGCCACCCAGCCGCCCGTGGTCGGGACCGTGGCGAGGACGATGGTCCCCTCGAGCAGCAGCCGCACCACCGCCTCGGCGTCGACGCGCTGCGGGTGCACCTCCCACACCATGCCCCGCTTGGGGTGATCCTGTCGGGCAGCCCAGTCGGCGGGCGCAACGACTCCAGCATCGGCCAGGCGCTCGCCCGCGTCCCGACCCGCACCGTGGGACAACCCCACCGAGGCAGGCTCGCGTTCTGACCCCGGCACGAACGTCCCTACGGGCACCTTCGGGCCGCGGGCCGTGAACCAGGTGAACATCCCCGGAGGCTCGACCCGATGCTCGTCGTCCACCCCTGGTTCGACGTTCATCCAACCACCGCCCTCCGAAGCGAGCACGGCAACCGCATCGACCAGGGAACCGTGGTCGTCGTCGACGTGCAGGATCTCGATGTCGTGACGGGCCACGGGGCGACGCTACCCCTGGCCGGGGCGCGCCAAGGCGGTGCCGGTACGTTGACGCCGTGCCCAACCCCACCGCCGATCGCCCCCTGCGCATCGCCACCCTGGTCAAGCAGATCCCCAAGTTCGAGGAAATGCGCCTGGGCGACGACGGGCGCCTCGTACGAGACGGCGTCGAACTCCACATGAACGACTACTGCCGACGGGCCGTTCGCACCGGCTGCGACCTTGCCGAGGCCACGGGCGGTACCTGCACGGCCATCACGCTCGGGCCACCCGAGGCCCACACTGTCCTGCGTGAGGCGATCCTGTGCGGCTGCGCCGGTGGCCTGCACGTGTCCGACCCGGCGTTCGCCGGGAGCGACACGTTGGCCACGGCCCGGGCTCTGGCCGGCGCCCTCGAGGTCCACGGCCCCTGGGATCTGGTGCTCTGCGGGCGCAACTCGGTCGATGCAGACACCGGTCAGGTGCCCGCCCAGGTGGCGGAGCTTCTGGGCCTGCCCTTCCTGTCGGGCGTCCGGGAGTTGGACCTCGTCAAAGGGACCGTGCGCGTGCTCCTCGAGCACGACGACGAGTGGGTGCGAGCCGAGGTGGACCTGCCGGCGGTGCTGTCGTGCGCCGAACGGCTGTGCGACCCATGCAAGNTCAAGGAACCCGAAGCGTGGGCCACCGTCGACGCCCGGCTACTCACGACGATCACGGCCGCCGAGATCGGACCGGGCCCGTGGGGACAGGCGGGCAGCCCGACCTCAGTGGGCGTGGTCCGGGTCCTGGAGGTACTGCGCATAGGCGAGCGTCTCGAGGGAGCTGGAGTCGAGCAGGTCGACCGGGTCTTCGAGGTGCTGCGTGACCGTGGTGCACTCGTCGCTGACGACCGTCCATCTGATCGTGTCCCCGAACCTTCACCGGACGGCCACGANGTCGTCGTGCTGGTCGAACCCGACCGCGAACGGGTGGCCGCCGAACTCCTCGCCGTCGCAGCCGGACTGGGCGGCCGGGTGACCGCCATCGGGATCGGCGCCGCCGCTGACCTTTCGGCACGGGGCGCTGACCGGGTGCTGAACGTGGACGGGACGCTTCACGAGGACGACCTTGCGGCTCTGCTCGCCCAGCGGCTAGCCGACGACCCGCCCTGGGCCGTGCTCGTCCCCGGCACCGCATGGGGTCGACATGTCGCCTCGCGGCTGGCGGCCCGCCTCTGCGCCGGCCTCACCGGCGACGCCGTNGGCCTCGAGCGACGCGGTGACCGACTGGTGGCCCTCAAGCCCGCCTTCGGNGGACGCCTCGTCGCCGAGATCACCTGCTCGTCGCCGATCCAGATGGCGACGGTGCGACCCGGCGTCCTTCCGCTCCCGGAGCCACGTGGGCCCCGCCGGATCGAGGTCGAACACCTCCGCGGCGACGTCCGAGGCCGGGTGCGCGTGCTCGAGCGCTGGCGGGACGACGACGCCGACCTGCTCGCCAACGCCGAGGTCGTGGTCGGCGTCGGGGTGGGCGTGGATCCCGACGACCTCCCGCTCGTGCGGCAGTGCGCCGAGGACCTCGGTGCCGAACTGTGCGCCACCCGCAAGGTCACCGACGCGGGTTGGATGCCGAGGGCCCGACAGGTCGGCATCACCGGCCACTCGATCGCGCCGCGCCTCTACGTGGCGATCGGCATCTCGGGACGCTTCAACCACACGATCGGCGTCCGCCAGGCGGGGACGATCGTAGGCATCAACACCGACCCGNACTGCGAACTCTGGGAGGGTTGCGACATCGGCCTCGTAGCCGACTGGCGCGAGGCTCTCCCCGCCCTGGTTGAACGCCTGGCCTGACCGGCCAGGGCATTGGCGCGTCAACGGCCCTTGCGCTGCGCCTCTATACGGTCCGCCAACCAGTCCTAGCCTCGTTCGCCGATCTCAAATCTGGTCAGGGCCCAGGTACCACCGACGCAGGCTGCGGCGAGGACGACCACGGTGCCGACGATCGCGGTGGTGACGCCGAGGTGGGGGTCGTAGAAGACGCCATTGTCGTTGATGGAGATGANGGCGTCACTCCATCCATAGGCGTACTCACGGATGGAGACCCAGCGCAGGGAGTCAAAGATACGGGTGGCGAACGTCTCCCAAACGAAGACGTAGACGAGGCCGAAGATCAGGGCTCGGCTGGTGACGGCGCTGAGGGCAACGAAGGCGGCACAGTACAGGACAGACGCGACCAGGGCACCGAGTCCGAGCCCGAGCATGAGGCCGTCAGCGGTAGGGCTCTCGTGGATGATCCAGGTGGTGGCCATGGTGGCCGGCACGACAAAGAGGGCTGCAGCCACCGAGGCGACTCCGATCTTGATGGCGATGATGCGCCATCGTTCGATCGGTTTGGTGAGCAGGAAGACGGCGGTGCCATCCTCTATCTCGGCACCCAGTGAGGCGGTCCCGAATACAAGGGCCACCAGGGGGAGCAACAGGGTAAAGATCATTACGCTGACCATGCCGAGTGCGACCTCCTCGGTTGCATCCCCTGAGCCGGCTTTGTCGGAGAACCGGTAGATCACTGCACTCAGGATCGGAAGCGCCAGCAGCAGTCCGATCACCAGGGTGCGGCGCCTTCCTAGAAGTTGGCGTGTGGTGAGGGAGATCAGGACGTTGTTCATCGGGCTACCAGGTAGGCGAAGACGCTCTCGAGGGAATCATCTGCGGGTTGGAGTTCTTGGAGCGCAACGCCACTTGATCGGATGAGGGGTGCGATGGATTCGGTGAAGGCGCCGAAGTCTGTCGTCTGGACTTCCATGACGTCGCTGTCAAACGAAACAAGGGTGACATAGGGCCGATCAACCAGTGCGGCGGCAAGGGCGCGATTGTTACTGGACCTGATTGTGAAGGCATGGGGCCGGCTGGTCATGAGGCGACGAATCTGACGGAAGTTGCCGGCGGCGCCCAGGCGGCCACCGATGACGACGAGGACGTCTTCGGCGAGGTCTTCAACATCTTCGAGGATGTGGGAAGAGAAGACGATGGTTCGGCCAGAGTCCCCTAGTTCCTTGAGCATCGTGTTCATCTGGAGCCGCTGACGGGGATCAGTACCGTTGAACGGTTCGTCGAGGATCAGGATGTCGGGGTCGTGGACGAGGGCGGCGGCGATCTTGGCTCGTTGACGCATGCCCTTCGAGTAACCGCTCATCTTGCGATGCATGGCGTCGCCGAGTTCAACCATGTCGATCGCTGTCTGGGCTGCAACTTCAGGTTGGGGAAGCTGGTGGAGTCGGGCGCTAGCCAGGGCGTACTCCCAGGCCGAAAGAAACGGGTAGGTGACCTCGCGTTCGGGAACGAGACCGATGTTGCTGTACATGCTTGTGTTCTTCCAAGCCGACTCGCCATTGACCAGGACCTCGCCCGAGGAAGGCTCGAGAAGGCCCGCCATCATGTGCAGCAGTGTCGACTTGCCGGCGCCGTTGGGGCCGAGCAGTCCCGTGATCCCGGGCTCGAGTTCGAACGAAATGTCGTTGACGGCCACCAGGTCTCCGTACCAACGAGATGCCGATCGTACCGAGATCGCTGCATGCGGTTCCGGCGATGGCGGAGCAGCAGCGGAGTTCACAGCGTGACCTTGCGATAGCGGCGGATGGCAAAGAACAGGGCGATAGCAGTCTGAGCGACCAACGCCACAATCCACGTCCAGCCAGGAAGGTCGGCGTAGGCGACTTGATCGGCCATTTCGCCCATTCGATCCGCACGCGCTGGGACAGCGTCGAAGATGACATACGTGGTGGCGTTCATTGCATAGCCCGGAGTGGCGAGCATGGCGACTGCAGCCCATCCGGGACCCAGAACTGTCACTAGACCGCCAGTGAAGACGACCGAGAACCACAGTGCGGCAAGCACGCTGGTGAGCGCGAATGCCCGTCGAGTCGTGAACATCGCGATGGCCAGACCGATTACCGCGAGTTGCACGCTCGCAAGCGTCGAACTTGCCCCAATACGCCATACGTCCGAGATGTTGTCGCCCAACCATCCGGTGCCGTCGGTGGCACCGAGCCAATTGCCTATGAACACAAGGAGTTGCGGAAGCAGCGTGAGCGACATCAGGGCCGTTGCCAAGGCGGCGATCTTGGCCAGCACGTAGTCGTCGCGTTCGATGGGGCGTGAGAAGTAGAGGGGAAGGGTGTTGTTCTTGCGATCGTTGCCAACCAGATCTGACGCCATGGCGGCTACGAACAACACGATGACGATCTGAATGAGCCCGAAGTAATCGTGGTGTTCGACAAGCTCGAAGTTCTCTCCAGCAAGCGCACCGAAGGCCACCGTGAAGATGGCAGGCAGGAGGGCGACGAGGGCGAGACCGAACGCGAGGACCTTGGGCAAAGTGCCACGTCCGAGTCCGAATGTGTTGCGCAGGCTCAACACGTAGAGGGAACGAATCGCGTAGCGCCGCCCCAGACGGGGTCCGTCGTAGTTGCGGTAGCCCAGGTCGTAGACCACGCCTCGCGACNGAGGTGNCTGGTCGAGGTTCGCCATCAGACCGCCTCCNCGTTGCCGCTTGCCNAGGGATCATCGTTGCGGAACATGTCNCGGAGCGTGTGACGTTGCCGAGCCACGCNNACCANGGGCAGGCCCAGATCGACCACCGAGTCGACCACCAGCCGCATGAGCGCAGCCTCAGCCGTGGCGCTCCCATCCGGCATCTCAACTTCGATGATTCGCCCGTCNACCCGGGCATTCNCGTCGTGAGCGATCATTCGGCTGACAAGAAGTTCCGGATCTCGACCGACCTCCACNGCCAGAACATTGCCCAANCCGGTGAACTGGGCTACCGCTCCGACGCGAGCCAACTTGCCTTCCTCAATGAGAACCAGCGAGTCACACACACTCTCGATTTCTCCGAGTAGATGCGACGACATGATCACCGAAATGCCAAAGTCCGTGCCGGTGCGCTCGATCAGGCCCAACATGTCGTCCCGCCCATCCGGGTCGAGNCCATTGGTCGGCTCGTCGAGAAACAACAGTTTTGGATCGTGCACCAAAGCCTGGGCCAACTTCACCCGCTGCTTCATNCCAGTGGAGTAGCCACCGATGTGCCGATAGCGCTCCTCGAACAGGCCGACGTGGCGCAGCGTCTCCGCCGCCCGTTCCCGTGCCACTGGCGCCGGGAGGCCGCTCATGCGAGCCAGGTGGATGANGAACTGGGTGGCGGACAGATCGGTGGGCAGGCAATCGTGTTCGGGCATGTAGCCGACCTGCTCACGAATGCGCAGCCCCTCGGTCTTTGCGTCAAACCCGAGCACCTCAGCGGTTCCGCTCGTCGGCTCGACCAAACCCAAGAGGATTTTCATCAACGTGCTCTTGCCGGCACCGTTTGNTCCCACCAAGCCCACCACGCCATGCGGAACTTCGAGTGTTATTCCACGCAACGCTGCCACTTCCGGGTACTGCTTGGTGAGTGACGACAACCGAACCAACGGCTGTGCTCCTGCATTCACTCGTCTACCCCTTTGCGGAGCCCCGCCAGTTCGAACACAGTCACGGCGGGCAACCTAACGTCCGACGTCTCAGGTCGGATCAGGTTCGGGTCAGGACTTGGTAAGGCGTTGCTGCCATCACGTTTCCTAATCGTGGAAGCGGTGTCGGTTCCCGAGTCGGCGGAGGACTCAACCCCAACAGGCCTTCGACTGCACCCAGTGGTGCCTACCGCCAGAGGTCTCGTAGAGGAGGTAGGCGGCCACCTGCAGCTGGGCAACCGGGTCGGCGATCGAGGCACCGGCGATGCCTGCCGCCTCGGTCCTTTCCTCCCAGAACTTGGGGAGGTGCTGGAACCAGCCGGCGGCACGACTCGACCGGTTGACGGCGAAGCTGAACACGTCGTCGGGCTGGGCGCTGGACTCGCAGAATGCCACCTCTTCGGCCCAGGCGTGGTCCTCGGGCTTGAGGTAGACCTCGATCAACTCGCGCAACGTGGATGGTCCCGTGGGTTGGTCGACCTCGTCGGGCTTCACCGCCGGTCGGTGTGCGACGAACTCCATCTTGGGGAGCGTCGTCGTGGTGGGAGCAACCGTCGTCGTGGTGGGAGCAACCGTCGTCGTGGTGGGAGCAACCGTCGTCGTTGTAGGAGCGCTGAGACCACCGGAGATCGGGGTGCCGTAGTCCGCCGACCGACAGCCGGTCGCGAGTACCAGCACGGCCGTCAGCGCGGCGAACAGGCGGAGGAAAGGCGTCAAGGGCATGAAGGTCATTCGGAGGACATCGGCGGCTGCACACTGCAGCGATCTGCAACGACCGTCTCGAGGACGTCCCCAACATCCTACCGATGCACGATGCCCGGACCGGACCTTTCCCACGATGTGGGAGTGAATGCCGTCACTATCGGGGTCGATTCCACCAGAACGCCGACGATCCGCGACTGTAGTCGTCGCCGATTCCGTCTGCAAAGATGTCCCCACCAGACATCAAGGGGGATGATGAAGGTACAGAGGAACGGGGTGTGGGGGCCGACGCGGCATGCACTGGTCGCGTGTGCCCTCTTGGCTGCGAGTTGTGGTGGAGGTGGAGGCGGCAGCGATGTCACCGCGACGATCGACGTCATGGACGAAGAGGAAGCGGATCAGGTCCTCGAGGAACTCTGGGAGGAGACCGAGGCCGCCACCGAGACCGACAACGGCGGGCGCTCCCTAGGCTTCGAGATCGAGCAGCACGGCTGGAGCTTCGCCAACTACGCTGCCGAACCCGCGCAGCAATTCAACACCTCCGACGCCATCGCCCTGTTCGGTGCCGAGTCCGTGTGCAGTTCGGACGAAGGCGGATGCACGCCGACACCTGCTGCCATGGAGTGGATCAACATGGTCGCCCAGGCCATGTCCGGCGGCGTCTGCGAGGGAATGACCGTAGCGATCCTGGACCGCTTCCTCGTCCGCACCGCCCCCGGGGCCTTCGACGTGCGCAAAGACCGCCTTGTCGAGCGGTCACTCTCCCGCCTCTTCGCCACCCAGTTCCTCGGCGATGTCATCGATGCAACCGCCCAGTGGCGGGCACAGCCGCTCAAGGCGATCGTCG
>PACE01000050.1 GCA_002699725.1 Acidimicrobiaceae bacterium | reverse complement strand
CGGCGCCGAGGTCTACCGCCACAACCCGGTCCACGACCTGACCCAGCGGCCCGACGGCGCCTGGGACATCCACACCGAGAACGGCACCATCACTGCCGAGGTCGTCATCAACGCCGCCGGCCTGTGGGCCCGAGAACTTGGCCGCATGGTCGGCATCGAACTGCCGCTGCTCCCCATGGAACACCAGTACGTGATCACCGAGGAACTGGCGGAGATCGCCGACTTCGGCGCCGAAATGGCCGTGACCATCGACTACGAGGGCAACCTCTACACCCGCCAGGAGGGCAACTCGCTGCTGCTCGGCACCTACGAGGACGCCGGCAAGCCCTGGGCGGTCGACACCACGCCGCTCGACTTCGGGATGCGGCTGCTGACCCCCGACCTCGACCGCTTCGTCGACCGGCTCGAGGTGGCCCAGGAGCGAATGCCGGTGCTCGCCGAGGCCGGCATCGCCCGGGTCGTCAACGGCCCGTTCACGTTCGCCCCCGACGGCAACCCGCTGATCGGACCGGTCCCCGGCCTCCCCAACTACTGGGTGGCCGCCGCCGTGATGGCCGGCTTCTGCCAAGCGGGCGGCGTCGGCCTGTGCCTCGCCCAGTGGATCATCGACGGCGAACCCGAGATGGACGTCTACGCCATGGACGTGGCCCGCTTCGGCGACTTCGCCACGAAGGACTACACGTACCTCAAGTCGCAGGAGAACTACCGCCGCCGCTTCAAGATCACGTACCCCAACGAGGAACTCCCGGCGGCCCGACCGTGGCGGACCACCCCGTCCTACGACGCCCTCGACGCACAGGGCGCCGTGTGGGGTGCCTCGTTCGGCCTCGAGCACGCCCTCTGGTTCGCCCCCGCGGGCGAGGAACAGGCCGAGACGCCGACCTTCCGTCGCTCGAACGCCTTTCCACACGTGGCCGAGGAGTGCCGCGCCGTGCGCGAGGGCGTCGGCCTGCTCGAGATCGCCAACTTCGCCAAGTACGAGGCGGCAGGCCCCGGCGCAGAGGCGTTCCTCGACTCCATCCTGGCCAACCACCTGCCGAAGCGGGGCCGCCTGGCACTCAGCCCTGTCCTCACGCC
Source organism: Acidimicrobiaceae bacterium (assembly GCA_002699725.1). Taxonomy (GTDB): domain Bacteria; phylum Actinomycetota; class Acidimicrobiia; order Acidimicrobiales; family MedAcidi-G1; genus S20-B6. The sequence continues at coordinate 50,178 of PACE01000050.1, read as the reverse complement.
GGAGGGCCGACTGGCCGCCGACCTCACCGTGGGCCGCCTCGACGACGAGCGGTTCATGCTGTTCGGTTCCGGCGCCATGCCGGCGATCACGATGCGGCTGTTCCTCCAGCGGCTCACCGACCTGGGGATCCCCGGCGACCAGGTCACCGTCACGGACCGCAGCAACGACCTCATGGGCTGGTCGATCGCCGGCCCCGACTCGCGCCAACTCCTGGGCCGCCTGACCGACGCCGACGTCTCGAACCACGGCCTCCGGTTCCGCGACCTGCGGGAGATGGAAGTCGGCGGCGTCCCCACGATCACCGCACGGATCTCGTTCACCGGCGAGTTGGGTTACGAGATCTACTGCACAGAAGGGCACCACGAGGCCCTGCGTGCGGCCATCGCCGCCGCCGCCGACGGACTCGACCTGCGAATGTTCGGCGGACGGGCCTTCCTGTCGATGCGCTTCGAGAAGGGGTTCGGCGTATGGAACCTCGAGTTTCGGCCCGACTTCACACCGGCCGAGGCAGGCCTGGGCCCATTCGTGAAGGTCGACAAAGCCGCCGACTTCATCGGGAAGGAGGCCGCCCGGGCCGAACTCGAGGCTGGACCACAGCGTCGCCTCGTGACCCTCGTGATCGACGTCGGCGACCCGGGTGGCGACGGCATCGCCGACGCCATCCACGACGAGCCCGTGTTCCACGGCGGGGAGTGCGTCGGGTTCGTCACCTCGGGGGGCTATGCGCACTACTCGCAGGCCAGCGTCGCCCTCGCCTATGTGCCCACCCGGCTCGCCGACGACCCGGCCGCCGCCGATGGCTTCGAGGTCGAGATCCTGGGCCACCTGCGACCAGCGCGACTCGTCGCCGAGCCCCTGTACGATCCCGCCGGCGAACGGATGCGGGGCTGAGCCCCGCCGGACGCCGGTTCTCGAACAGGCAATTCCCCTCCCACCGTGGCCCGCCACGACAAAACGAAGGACCCGAGGATTCTCCCATGAGCAAAGCGCCCAACGACCGGTACGACGCCATCGTCATCGGCGCCGGGATCATCGGTTCTGCCGTCGCCTTCGAGTTGGCGAAGAAGGGCTATTCGACCCTCAACCTCGACAAGTTGCCCGCCTCCGGCTACGGCTCGACCAGCAACTCGTGCGCCATCGTGCGCGCCCACTACTCCACCTACGACGGCGTCGCCATGGCCTACGAGGGCTTCTCCTACTGGAAGGACTGGCCCGGCTACCTCGACGCCGAGGACGAGCGGGGCCATGCCCTCTACCTACAGTGCGGCACCGTGCTGTTCATGCTCGAGGGCGGCCACCACGAGAAGGTCCTGCCCCTGTTCGACCAGGTCGACGTCCCCTACGAGATCTGGGACAACGAGACGATGGCCGAGCGGGTCCCGTTCTTCGAGCACGGCACCCACGGAGATCCCTGCCGCCCCGAGGACGACCGCTTCTGGGCCGAGCCCGAGGGCGAGCTCATCGGCGCCCTCTTCACACCCGATTCCGGCTACGTGAGCGACCCCCAACTCGCCACCCACAACCTGCAGCGCGCCGCCGAGGCCAAGGGCGGCGAGTTCCGGTTCAACGTCGAGGTGGCCGACATCCGCCAGGCCGACGGCCGGGTCGCCGGCGTGACCCTCGCCGACGGTACCGAGGTCGATGCCCCCGTCGTCGTCAACGTGGCCGGCCCGCACTCGTTCGTCATCAACCGGATGGCAGGCGTCTATGACTCGATGAACATCAAGACCAGAGCACTGCGCCACGAGGTGCACCACGTCCCGTCGCCGGCAGGCATCGACTACGAGCGCGACGGCCTCCACTCCTCGGACCCTGACCTGGCGATCTACGTGCGCCCCGAGTCCGGCAACAACATCCTGATCGGCTCCGAAGATCCCACCTGCGACCCCCAGGTCTGGGTCGACGATCCCGACGACTACGACGACGTGGTCTCCGACGCGCAGTGGAACGCCCAGGTGCTGCGGCTCGCCCGCCGCATGCCGAGCCTCGGCGTACCCAACGAGAAGAAGGGCATCGTCGACCTCTACGACGTGTCGGACGACTGGATCCCGATCTACGACCGAACCGACCTGGACGGCTTCTACGTGGCCATCGGATCGAGCGGCAACCAGTTCAAGAACGCCCCGGTGGCCGGCTACTGCATGTCCGAGTTGATCGACGCCATCGAGAACGGCCACGACCACGACGCCGACCCGCTCGTCGTCACCGGTGTGTACACGGGCCTCGAAATGGACATGGGCTTCTACCGGCGCAACCGCGAGATCAACCCGAACAGCTCGTTCTCGGTCAACGGCTGAACGGACCGGCTACCCCTCGTCCTCCCGTCCACCCTGGATGAGGCGGAGCGCCTGGCGGGTGTGCTCGACCGAGAGGCTCCCGTGGGGGCCGGGCACCTCCTCGAGGGGGCCGTCATCGGCATCGAACTCGAGCTTCAGGGCCCGACTCATCACTCCGTGCAGGGCGTACGTGCACACGATGTAGCTGAACTCGAGGATCTCCTCGTCGGACAGGTGGGAGCGGAGTTCCTCGAACGCCTCGTCGGACACGTTGCCGCAGTCCAGGGTGATGGCGTCGGTGTAGGCGAGGACGGCCCGCTGCGGGGCGTCGAAGCAGTCGGCGTCCTCCCAGTGCGAGATGGCACTGATCTGGTCCTCGGAGAGGCCGACGGTGCGACAGGACTTGCAGTGCTGCGAGTAGACGAAGCGGCTGCCGACATTCCAGCCGGCCCGCGTCTGGCCGAGTTCGCGCAGCACCGGGTCGACGAGGCGGCGTTCGGACCTGTAGAGGCCGATCCCGGCGCAGGCGTGGTCGAAGACGTCGGGGACGAGGGCGAACACGGACCACCAGTCACCGGGGGTGCCCGTGTCGGTGCCCGGCTCGTCGACCGGGTCGCGGTCGCCGAACACGAGTTGGAAGATCGGCTCGGCCCCCGGGTGGAGGTCGGCACGGCGGACCTGGCGCAGGCGCGACATGTCAGGCGTCCTCCTGGGCCGGCTGTCGTGTCGGCAGCGGGTTGAAGCCCCGCAGCCCGGCCGGGTCGAGGGGACGCAGGTAGGTGGACACGTCGGTGGCCTCGGTATCTCCGAGTCGGTCGGCGGCCGACCCGGGATCGTCGCCGAAGCCGCCCGTGTCGCGACAGAACTCGACCATGATCCCGTTCGGGTCGAGGTAGTAGAGCGACACGCACCAGCCGTGGTCGACCTCCATGAGCGGAACGATGTCGTCGGCAGCCAGGCGTTCCTCGGCTTGTCGGGCACGCTCCTCGTCGGCGGCGAAGGCGACGTGGTTGACCCAGACGGGCAGGCCGTTGCCCGTGGATACCTCGGTCGAGTAGTCGTCCCGCTCACCCACACCCTGCACCTCGAAGAAGGCGATGCAGGTGCCGTCGCCGGTGTCGAAGAAGAGGTGCCGGAAGAAGCCGCCCTCGCCGGCCTTCACCTCGGTGTGGACGAGCGGCATGCCGAGCAGGTCCTCGTAGAAGTGCCGGGTGGCCTCGGCGTCTCGGCAGGCGTAGGCGACGTGGTGGAACCCCGTGCGACGGATTTCTTCGTTCCTCAGGCCATCGTCCATCAGGGGGATTGTCGCATCGGTGGACCTGCCCGGACCCAACCGGGGCACATTGTCCGGGGTCGGTCGGCGGGGCCCGGTCAGCCCAGGGCGTCGACGCGTCGCTTGACGTCGTCGATCTCGACCCGGAGTTCGTCGAAGCGGAGTTGGATCTCGGCCTTGAGTTCGTCGGTGATGGTCTCGACCTGGGCCTCGACCTCCACCTTCACGTCGTCGGCCACGCCACCGACCTGGGTCTCGATGCTCTTCTCGACGTCGGCGACGATCTCCTCGACGATGGCCTCGATCTCGGCACGGATGTCGGCCTCGATCTCCGAGGCCTTCTCCTCGACCTCGGCCTCGATCTCGTCCTTGAGCTTCTCGATCTCGGCGTCGAGGTCGTCGATCTCGCCACGCACCCAGTCGACGGCACGCAAAACGAGCACTCCACCGACCACGGCGACCGCCACAGAAAGTACGCCGAGCACGAGCCCTGCCGTGGCGAGCCCCCTGCCGTCACGTCCCTTGCGCCGGCCGAGGGCGCCGTACACGATCGCCAGGACGCCGAAGACAGCCGCCACGGGAAACAGGATCGGGACGAGGCCGAGCCCGATGCCACAGACCGCCAGCGTGACCGAGGCGACGGCGAAGCCGGAGCCCGGCTGGCGTAGCACCACCACGCGGGTGGGCGTGCCGTCGTCCAGCAGGTCGTCGAGTTCGTCGGGCGTGATGGCCTCGGCGGCCTCGGCGGTCGGATCGTCACCTTCCACGACGGAGGAACCTAGTGCGATCGGGCTGCGCGTCACGGGCCGCGTCTACCCTTCCGACGGAGGTAGATATGACCGAGATCCCCGCACTGGGACAGCGCCTGTCCGAGGCACTCGAGTTCGCCCGGATCGCCCACGGCGGTCAGCTCCGCAAGGCGACTCCCATTCCCTATGTGAGCCACCTGCTGGTGGTGGCCGGCTTCGCCATCGAGGACGCCGCCTCCGACCCGGCGCTCCACCATCGCACCGAGGCCATCGCCGTGGCGGCCCTGCTCCACGACACCGTCGAGGACACCAAGGCAACCGTCGAGACGGTGCGGGCCGACTTCGGCGACGAGGTGGCCGGAATCGTGGCGAGTTGCAGCGACGCCCTGGGCGAGCCGAAGCCTCCGTGGCGCGACCGCAAGGAGGCCTACCTGGCGCACCTGCGCGAGCCGGACGTCGACGACGCCGTGCTGTGCGTGGCGCTGGCCGACAAGCGCCACAACTCCCGCTGCGTGCTCGAGGACCTCCGCATCCAGGGCGCATCGGCATGGGACCGCTTCACCGTCGGGAGCGACGAGCAACTCTGGTGGTACGGCTCACTGGCCGACGTGTTCCTCGAGCGTCGGCCCGGTCGTGCCGCCCAGGAACTGGCCCGCACCGTCGCCGCCATCCGGGAACTCGCCGGAGCCTGAAACCCGACCTCGGCCTGTCACAGCAGTGGCGTACGGTGTTCATGACGGTCTGAGTGTCCGTCGATCTACAACTCATCCAGAGGATCCGAGGGGCCTGGCCCGCTGAAGATCCGCCGACCGACACGCTGGAGACAGCGGACACGGTGGCCCCGCCAGGACCGATGAGGAGGGCACCATGCCTAACGATCCCACCCCCACCACCCCTGTGCCCGAGCGGCCGCCGTTCACCACCGAGGATGCACAGCGCTACCGGGATCGGCTGTCCGGGCCCCTTCGGGGCCGGGGCGAGACCGGCGAGCGTTCGAGCATCCTGCGGACGCTGGCCGAACACCCCGAACCCCTGGCCCGGGTGATCGCCGCCGAACGGTCGGACAGCAGTGTCCAACTTCGCACACTGGCCAGCGACCGCCACCGGACGGTTCGCCTCGCCGTGGCGTTCAACGAATCAGCGCCCCGCACCGCCCTCGAGGTCCTCGCCGAAGACCGGACCCGGCCCGTGCGCCTCGCGGTGGCCGGCAACGGACGCACGTCGCCCGATGTCCTCGAGCAACTCGGCCGTGTCCGGGACCACGACTTCCGCGAGGCCGTGGCCGGCAACTGGTCCGCCCCTGCCGAGGTGCTGGTTCGGCTCGCACGCGACCGGATCGTGCGGGTCCGCCTCGCGGTCGCCGACAACCCCTACGCACCTCCGGAGGCCGTCGAGATCCTCATGGACGACGAGCGGATGTTCCCCATCGCCGCCATCCTCGACAACCCCGGGGCATTCGGCGATGTCGGTCTCCGGCACCAGGCCGGGTCGCCGTTCCCGCGGTACCGCTGGGCCGCCGCCGAGAACCCGAACACGCCACCGGACGTTCTCGATGCCCTCGCCTCCGACGTGGAGAGCGTCCCGGGCCGCTACATCGGACACTGGAATCCCATCCGGATGGCTGTGGCGGCCAACCCCGGGACCCCGGTCGAAGTCATCTCCCGTCTCGCCACGGACGACCACGCTGACGTGCGCTGGTTCGCCGCTGCCAATCCGAGAACCCCCATCGACGTGCTCGAGGCATTGGCCGGAGATGACGACTCGAGGGTTCGGTGCTTCGTCGCCGAGCACCGGACGAGTACTTCCGTGCTTCTGGGTCGCCTGGCTGGCGACCTCGAACCCGATGTCCGCCGGAACGTCGCCGCCAACCGCCGCTGTCCCCTAGCTGCCCTGCGGCGCATGGCAATCGACGAGGACGAACACGTTCGGAAGGCCGTGGCCGCGCACCCGAAAGCGGACGAGGACCTGCGGCTGCTGGCCGTACCGCCGGAGCCCGAACCGGAGCCGGTGCCCGACCGGCGCCCCCGCGCCCACCGCCGAACCCGGCCGGCGCCCACGCCCGAACCCACACCGACCCCGTGCGACGGCGAAACCTGCGCCAACGTCATCTGCTTCGGCGACGTCCACGTCGGCACGGACCTCATGTACTTCGCCGAGGAATTCCCCCTCGCCACCTGGTCCTACGAAGGAGACTCTCCCGGCAGCGTCGGCAGCTTCGAGCTCTACGGCTTCGACGGCCTGTACTGGTCCCACGACGACCACGGATGGCATGCAATGGACCGTTTCGACTCCGACGAAGAGGCGATCACGGCATGGAGAACCGGCAACTTCATCGACGAACGCGAACAGGAGGCCGCCGCCGAGGAAGAGGCGCAGGTCCAAGAGTGGCTGCACTCACTCGAGCCAACTGCCTGTCATGGCGAATGCAACTGGAAGATCTGCATCGACGGCTGGCACATCCATGTCGATGTCATCGAGCACATGGAGCCCTACAACTACTTCCCACCTGACGAGCCGATGAAGGAGGACCCGACGCACCAGCTCTTCCAGCAGCGGGGCCTCTACTGGCGTTCCACAGGCGACGACCACGAGGGACTCGGGCGATTCTCGAACGACGACGACTCGCTTCGGGCCTGGCGAGATGCCCGCCTGCGGGACCAGGAATCGGGCACAACCGGGGTCGAGGGCGAAGAAGACAACGGCCTCGACGCCGACTGAATTTTCCTTGTCACAGCAGCCACGTACTCCCCTCTACTACTGGGGATTCCTTCGATCACCCCCCATACAGGAGGCAAGTTGACCATTCACGAAGAAGCCACGAACCAGGCATCCAGCACCAACCGCTCGAACAGCGCCGATCCTGAACGGGTCCGACTGCGACAGTTGCGCCGCCTCCTGGAGGACGTCGGTCTCGACGGCGTCTTCGGCCACGACTGGGCATCGATCGACCCCGAGACCGGGAACTACAGGTTCCGCGACATCGAGCCGGAAAGGATGCAGGCCATCATGTTCCGCCTCGACGAACTCTGCCTCGAGCGCCGAGGCGAGCGGCGCTCGCACCGGCGGACCACCGAGGCCGACCGGGCCGCCCGTCGGGCGGTCGCCCCGGTCGCCGTGCCCGACGTACCCGTCGAGGTGACCGTCGGCCCACACCTCGGGGGCCAGGTATGAGCACCATCGAGATTCCCATCGAGTCCGACGAGTGGGAGCGAATCGTGCGCGTCGCCAAGGCCACGGCCTGGGACGACCGGGACAACCCGCCGGTCCTCCAACACCCCTTTCCCGGACTGGGGGCCGATCCACAGTGGCGACTGCGCTGCATCGACGGCACCCTCGTCGAGGTCCGGCACGACGTGCCGTGGATCGAGTCGTTCGCCGTGGCGCTGCCCACGCGTCTCGTCATCCACGGCGCCGTCCTCGCCAACCTCGAGGGCGGGTGCGTGCTCACGATCGACGACAAACGGTATGCAACCGTGCGTGGGAGCAACGGCTCGAACTCGGTCCACGACCTCCTGCCGGTCCCATCCGGCTACGAACTCCCCAATCCCTGGCAGCCGACCGCTTCGGCGACCATCGAGGCCACCCGCCTGTTCAACTGCCTGTACCCGGCATCGCTCCCACCGACCGGGCTCGAGCAGGCGGAGCCGCCACCCCTCGAGTTGGGCATCAGCGATGGCGAGATCGGGTTCCTGGCCAACTGGTCGATGGCGGGTGGCCACAAGGCCACGTTCCGGACTCCGGCGGAAACCGACGGCTCGGCCCGACTCGGGTTCTGGCCCACCGGCCTCACCGACCTGGTCAGTGGCGCGACACGGGGCTCGGAAACGGTCGCGCTCGCGATGTTCGACGAGTGGCTGCGGGTCACCACCGACGACTGGACCGCCTGGGTCCCGCCGACGGACCTCGTCTGCACCAGGTGGATCCCCCAGGCCACGGAGATCCTGAAAAAGGCCGGCGAGTCCGTGACGCCAATCTCCGAGGACGCCTTCTCGGTGACGGGGAACCCGGCGGTACGGGTCACCTTCCACGACGTGGTCGACCAGCAGGTGCTGCGGATCTCGACGGTGCTCGCCACCAACGTCGAGGACGAACTCGACGTGCGCCAGCGCATCGACGGCATCGTGCACTCGCGGCCCGGCCTCAAGGGCTGGTTCGAGGAGGGTCGTGTCGTGTTCGCTATCGACCTCGACGTGGCCCGGGTCGATGAGCTCCCACATACGCTGCATCGGTTCCGTTCACAGTTGCACGGCTTCGACCTACTGCTGTCGATCGGCGACCCGCTGCACGACCTGTTCACCGAGGCAGGCCTGGTGGAGTGACGGGGGGCGATCCGCCCCTATTCGATGCGCATTCCGGAAACGGCCCTCGATATCACCAACTGCTGGATCTGTTCGGTGCCTTCGAAGATGTCGTAGATCTTCGAATCCCGGTGCCAGCGCTCGACCGGGTGTTCGGTGACGTAGCCGGCGCCGCCGAGGATCTGCATGGCCCGCTCCGTCGCCCACACCGCCACCCGGCCGGCCTTGAGCTTGGCCATCGACCCCTCGGCGTTGACGAACCCGCCCTGCTTCGCCAACCACGCCGCCCGCCACACCAGCAGCCGGGCGGCGTCGATCTCGGTCGCCATGTCGGCCAGCATGAAGGCGATCGCCTGGTGCTGCACGATCGGCTTGCCGAACTGCACCCGCTCCTTCGCGTAGTCGCGGGCGTACTCGAAGGCGGCACGGGCCACGCCGACCGCCTGGGCACCCACGGCGGGCCGGGTCGCCTCGAAGGTCTGCATGGCCGCCTGGGCGTTGCCCGGCTTGCCCTCCCGCACGCGGGCCAGGCGCTCGTCGAGCTTCTCCTTGCCGCCGAGCAGGCACGAGCCGGGGATTCGAACGTCGTCGAGGACGACCTCGGCGGTGTGGCTGGCACGGATCCCGTGCTTCGAGAACTTCTGACCCTGTGAGAACCCCGGGGTGTTCGGTGGGACGACGAACGAGGCGTGGCCCCGACTGCCGAACTCCGGGTCGACAACGGCGATGACCACGTGCACGTCGGCGATGCCGCCGTTGCTGATCCAGGTCTTGGTGCCGTTGAGTACCCACTCGTCGGTCGCCTCGTCGTAGACGGCCCGGGTGCGCATGGCCGACACGTCGGAGCCGGCATCGGCCTCCGAGGAGCAGAAGGCGCCCATCTGGAGGTCGCCGGGGGTGCCATAGCACTGGGGCACCCATTCCATGATCTGCTCCTGGGTGCCTGCAGCGGCGATGCCTGCGGCGGCGAGGCCCGAGCCCATGATCGCCATGCCGATCCCGGCGTCGCCCCAGAACAACTCCTCGATGGCGACGGGGAGGGTGAGGCCAGTCTTGTCGTTCCACATGCCCTCGGCGAGGAACTCCCAGCCGTAGAGCCCGATCCTGGCCGCCTCCTCGATGATCGGCCACGGGGTCTCCTCGCGGCGGTCCCACTCCTCGGCGGCGGGCCGGACCACGTCGGCGGCGAAGTCATGGACCCAGTCCCGTAGCTGGACCTGGTCGTCGGAGAGTTCGAGAGAGAAGGCGCCCATGGGACGAGCCTCGCGCGTCGACGATGCCCACCTCCCACCGAGGCCGGCGGAATGCGCCCTGCCTTCCGGGCTGCTGCTTCGAACCAGCCGGCCGATTCCAACGATACGGTGGACCTGCGGCAGCCAGTCCGCTACGACCCGAGCATGTCCCGGGCGACGTCTTCGTAGAGCGCCGTCGACAGGCGCAGGGACTCAACGTCGATGCGCTCGTCGTTGCCGTGGAAGCGCCGGGCGAACTCCCCCGAATCGATCTCTGGGCTGAGGAGGCCGGCTCCGTAGGCCACCGCACCGAGTTCCCGGAAGACGCGTGCGTCGGTGGCTCCTACGACGAAGTGGGCGCTCAACCTGGCATCCGGAAAGTGGCGCGAGGTCGCCCGCAGCAACGCGTCCCACAGCGGCGTGTCGGTTCGGCTGATCGACGCCTTGTCGTCGATGATCGGCGCCACCTCGACCTCACCTGCGAGGTCGCCCAATGCCACGTCGAGATGCTCCTGCACCGCTGCGGCGTCCTCACCGGGCAGGGTCCGGATGTCGACGTCGAGCACGACCCGGTCCGGAATCACGTTGGTCTTTCCGGTCATCTCGGCGGCGTTCACAGAAAACGTCGTGTGCGTACAGGCGTGCAGGTGCCCGGCGGCCCCGACGTTCGGGAGCGTCGCCAGGAAGTCGTCGATCCGATCCGCGTCGAGCAACTGCTCCTTCATGTCCTCGGGCAGGCCCAGGTCGGCAACCTGCGACCGCCACAACTCGTGGAACCGGGGCGGTGGGCGGTAGTCGGCGAGCCGTTGGGCAACGGCTGCAGCCTTGACCAGGGCGTTGTCCGTCCGGAACGGCATCGAGCCGTGGCCGGGCGTGCCCCGCACCGTCAGGCGCCGCCAGGCGACACCCTTCTCCCCCACGTTCATCGAGACGACGGGCGCCTCGGAGGTCCCGACGTGGAGCCCACCGTTCTCGGTCAGGACGTAATCGGCACGGATCGAGTCGAGCTCGTGCTCGGCCATCCAGCGGGCGCCGTGGGCGCTGCCGTGCTCCTCGTCGGCCACGGCAAAGAAGATCAGGTCGCCGCGGGGACGAAAGCCCGTATCCGCCAGGCGTCGGAACGCCACGGCCTGCGAGGCGGTGAGGTTCAACATGTCGACGGCACCACGACCCCAGACCTCGCCGTCGACCAACTCGGCGCCGAACGGGTCTCGCGACCAGCCGTCCGGGTTCACGGGCACCACGTCGGTGTGGCCCATCAGGCACAGCGAGGGTGCACCGGGGTCCGAGCCCTCGATACGGGCCACCAGCGAGACCCGCCCCGGCGTGGGTTCATAGCGCTCGACGTCGAGACCCGATGTCGAGAGGTAGCTCCCGAGCGTGTCCGCGTTGCGGACCTCCTGGCCCGACTCGGGGGTGCCGTCGTTCACGCAGGCGTTGCGGATCAACTCCTGGAGCAGTTCGATCGTGGCGCCAGCCGCCCCGGTCGAATCGTCGCGCATGCCGAGAACCTAGGGCAGGGTCCGCCCCCACCCCGCGCCGCTAACCTCGGGCCCTCATGAGTGAGCGAGCGATTCCTCCGACCACCGCGCACGACCCTGCGCCACGGATCCCCGACAAGCCCACACTGGAGGGCCTCGAGGACCGCTGGGACAACGCGTGGGAAGCCGCAGGCACCTACCGGTTCGACCGCTCCCGCACGAGGGACCAGGTCTTCTCGATCGACACGCCGCCGCCGACGGTCAGTGGTTCGCTCCACGTCGGACACGTGTTCTCGTACACCCACACCGACACCATCGCCCGCTACCAGCGGATGGCCGGCAGGGAGGTCTTCTACCCGATGGGGTGGGACGACAACGGCCTCCCCACCGAACGGCGCGTCCAGAACTACTACGGGGTCCGCTGCAACCCGAGCCTGCCGCATGACCCGGACTTCGTCGCACCGACCGACGCCGGCGACCCCAAGGCCATCAAGAAGCGTGGCGACCACGAAATCTCCCGGCGCAACTTCGTCGAACTCTGCCACCGCCTGACCCTCGAGGACGAGAAGGCGTTCGAGAAGTTGTGGCGACACCTCGGGCTTTCGGTCGACTGGGCGCAGACGTACGCCACGATCGACGAGCGCTGCCAACGGGTCGCCCAGAGGGCGTTCCTGCACAACCTCGAGCGCGGCGAGGCGTACCAGATCGAGGCGCCGTCGCTCTGGGACGTCACCTTTCGCACCGCCGTCGCCCAGGCCGAACTCGAGGACCGCGAACGCCCCGGCGCGTACGTCAACCTCGCCTTCCACCTGCCTGACGGCGACGACCTCCTCATCGCCACCACGCGTCCCGAACTCGTGGTGTCGTGCGTCGCCCTGGTCGCCCACCCGGACGACGAGCGCTACCAACCCCTCTTCGGCACGACGGTGACGACTCCCGTGTTCGGGGTCGAGGTCCCGGTCCGGGCCCACCACCTGGCCGATCCGGAGAAGGGCACCGGCATCGCCATGATCTGCACGTTCGGCGACACCACCGACGTCACCTGGTGGCGCGAGCTCAACCTCCCCGTGCGGGCCGTCGTCAACCGCGAGGGCCGCTTCCAGGCAGACCCGCCGCAGGGCGTCGACTCGGAGGCGGGCACGGCCGCCTATACGCGCCTCGCCGGCAAGACCGTGTTCTCGGCCCAGCAGGAGATGGTCGAGATCCTCAGCGAGACCGGCGAACTGGTCGGCGACCCCGAGCCGATCACGCATCCGGTCAAGTTCTTCGAGAAGGGCGACAAGCCCCTCGAGATCGTGACCAGCCGACAGTGGTACATCCGCAACGGCGGCCGCGACACCGAACTCGGGACCACCCTCGTGGCCCGTGGCGCCGAGATGCAGTGGCACCCCGCCTACATGCAGACCCGCTTCACGAACTGGATCGACGGCCTCAACGGTGACTGGCTGATCAGCCGACAGCGCTTCTTCGGAGTACCCCTCCCCCTCTGGTACCCGCTGGACGAGCACGGCGAGCCGGTGTGGGACCAGCCGATCACGCCCGCCGAGGCGGACCTGCCGATCGATCCCACGGCGGATGCGGCCCCCGGTTTCGACGAATCGCAGCGCGGCGCACCCGGCGGCTTCGCGGGCGACCCCGACGTCATGGACACCTGGGCCACGTCGTCACTCACGCCGCAGATTGCGTGCGGCTGGGGCGAGGACGACGACCTCTTCGCCCGCACCTACCCCATGGATGTGCGCCCCCAGGCCCACGACATCATCCGAACCTGGCTGTTCTCGACCGTGGTGCGCTCGCACTTCGAGGAGGACACGGCGCCATGGCGCCACGCAGCCATAAGCGGCTGGGTGCTCGACCCCGACCGCAAGAAGATGTCGAAGTCCAAGGGCAACGTGGTCACTCCGATGCGCATCCTCGAGGAATACGGCTCCGATGCCGTGCGCTACTGGGCCGCCAACGGTCGACCCGGCACCGACACCGCCTTCGACGACGGCCAGATGAAGGTCGGTAGGCGCCTCGCCATCAAGATCCTCAACGCCAGCAGATTCGCCCTCGGGTTCGGCGGCGACGCCCCCCTCGAAGTCGACCCGTCGTTGATCACCCACCCGCTGGACCGGGCGATGCTCGCCCGCCTGGCACGCCTGGTCGACGAGGCCACGGCCGCCTTCGACAACTTCGACTACGCCCGGGCGCTCGAGCGCACGGAGGGATTCTTCTGGAACTTCACCGACGACCACGTGGAGTTGGTCAAGGCACGCGCCTACGAGGGCGACCCCGCCGACCGGGACTCCGCCCGCCATGCGTTGTGGCTCGCCATCTCGACGCTGCTGCGACTGTTCGCACCATTCCTCCCGTTCGCGACCGAGGAGGTCTGGTCCTGGTGGCAGGCCGGCTCTGTGCACCGTGCACCGTGGCCCCGGGCCGATGAAGTCCTCGAGGCCGCCATCCACGACGACAAGCCGGGCGATCCCCGGGTCGCCCTCGTGGCTGCCGAGGCACTCATTGAGATCCGCCGCCACAAGACTGCCGCCAAGAGGTCGGTTGCCACGACGGTCACCTCGTGTCGTCTGGCCTGCCCTGCGGACCGGATCGAACACCTGCGCCTCGCCCTCGACGACGTCGCCGCTGCCGCCCGGGCCGGTTCCATCGCGTTGATCGAGACCGAAGATGGCGAGGGAACTGCGATCACTGCAACCGTCGAACTCGAGGAGCCGTCCGCCCCATGACCTCCCAGCCAACCGAATTCGAACATCTTCTCGTCACGTGCGACGGACGTCGGGGCACCCTCACGCTGAACCGTCCCGAGGCGCTCAACGCCCTGTCGAACCAGACCATGGCCGAGGTGATCGCGGCAGCCGACTGGTTCGACCACCAACCCGACCTGCGCGTGGTGGTTGTCGAGGGAACAGGCCGGGCATTCTGCGCCGGCTTCGACCTGGGCACGTTCGGTGAAGAGGGCACATCACCAGCTGGTGGCCGCGTCCCCGGCGACACCGGCCGGCTCATGGCCGAGGCCCTCGAGCACATGGCCCCGGTCACGATCGCCCGACTCCACGGCCACGTGGTCGGTGGTGGGCTCGTGCTGGCGGCCGCATGCGACCTGCGGGTCGCTTCCGAGGGCGTGCGATTCGCGATCCCCGAGGTCGACCTCGGCATCCCCCTCGCCTGGGGCGGCATCCCACGCCTTGTCCGGGAGATCGGCCCGGCGCTCACCAAGGAACTGGTCATGACCTGCCGACCCTTCGGCGCCGACGAGGCGAAGGCCGCAGGGTTCTTGAACCGGGTAGTTGCCGAGGACCGTCTCGACGACGAGGTGGACGAACTCGCCGAAGCCGTCGCATCACGTCCCCGCTTCGCCGTGCTGGCGACGAAGGCGCACACGAACGCAGTCACCGAGCAGATGGTCGGCTTGGTTCGCTCGTGGTCAGACGCCGACGGACTGGCCGGCGGGCTGAGGGATCCTGAGGGGCGTAGGGCTCGCGAGCATTACCTGGAGGAGCGCATGCGAGGAAAGCACGACTCGGATACCTAGATATGCCGCGACAGTTCCCGGCCGAAGCGCCTGTTGGCGAATTCAGCCAAGGGGTCCTGGGTCGTATGATCCCCTTCCGTCCCACCTATGTCGGACAAACGAATCGCCCGATACGGTTTCAGACACAGGCCAACCAACGGAGTAGGAAGAGTCTCAATCCATGACCGCCATCACTGCGCTGCCCCAACGAGTGACCCTCCTCGACATCATTCCCCGGTCGCGAGTGCGAGATGTCGTCGCCGTCTTCGGGTTCGCCCTGGCAACGGCCGGTGCAGCCCAGATCTCGATTCCGTTGGGTTTCACTCCGGTTCCGATTACCGGGCAGACCTTCGCAGTGCTCCTGGCCGGTGGTGCCCTAGGGGCCAACCGGGGTGCCATCTCGCAGTTCCTCTACCTCTTCATGGGTGCCGTCGGATTGCCGTTCTACGCTGATGGCGCGAGTGGTTGGGATGTAGCGACCGGATCTACCGCCGGTTACCTGTTCGGCTTCATCGTCGCGGCCTACCTCGTGGGCCGACTGGCCGAGAAAGGCCAAGACCGTCGTCTGGGTACCTCGATTCCAGCGATTCTGGCGGGCACGGTGGTCATCTATGTCATGGGTGCCTCATGGTTGGCCATGGAATTGAACATCCCACTCACTGCAGGCATCGGCGAGCCCAGCGCCATTGCCTACGGGGTCGCCCCGTTCCTAGTCGGCGACTTCATCAAAGCCATCCTGGCAGGCGTTCTGTTTCCGGCGGCCTGGCGTCTTTCAAACCAGTAACCGCCTGGCTTCATCAACGTCAAGAAGCAGCGGGGAGTGCCTTCCCCCCCTGATCGGTTCTCCGAACTGGAACAGTGCGGGCTAGCAGTTCACCTCGTCACCCGGAGTGACAGGTACCGGGCGGTGAAGCACCCCGCCATCGACGCTGACGACAGCCACGTCGCCGTTCGCCCGACCGGTGCCGTCGAGCAGCATGCTGTGGGCGTCGGGGACCGGTGCCGGGAAGACCAGGGTGGCCGATCCACCGTCGCCCAGGTTGCGCAGGGTGCCGGTACCGGGGGTGCAGCGCAGTACCTCGCCGTCCCAGAGGACGGGCACATGGACGACCTTGGGTGAGCCATCGGCACCGACGGTGACCAGGAAGCAGGCGCTGCCGTATTCCTCGAGGCGNGNGGTCAGGTCATCGCCGGTNACNGGAATGCTCATGCCCAAGAGCGTAGTGCTTGGCATGGACAAGGTTTTTGCATATATTTCCTTGCATGAGCCANTTCAAGATCGGTGAAGCGGCGCACCTGCTGGGCGTGAGCACCGACACGGTCCGCCGCTGGGTCGACGGCGGACGCCTCCCCGCCCACCGAACCGACGGCGGCCACCGCCTCATCGANGGCACCGACCTGGCCCGCCTGGCCCAGGAACGGGCCGAGNCCCCCGAAGAGGGGGGCACCGCACTCTCCGCACGCAACCGCTTCACCGGTCTCGTCACCCGGGTACTGGTCGACGGCGTCATGGCCCAGGTCGAGGTCCAGGCCGGACCCCACCGGATCGTGTCNCTGATCTCCGCCGAGGCGGTCNACGACCTCGGCCTCGAACCCGGCGTGCTCGCAGTCGCCGTGGTCAAGGCCACCAACGTCGTCGTCGAGCGGCCACGTTGACATGTTGGCGGACCCACGGGCGGGAGCCTGGCTCCTCGCCGGAGCGTTGCTGCTGCCCGCCNTGGCATGCAGTGACGGTCCCGGGGGCGATGACCTCACCGTGTTCGCCGCCTCGTCGCTCACCGATGTCCTCCCCGANCTCGTCGAGGCCTACGAAGCNGCAGCCGGAACGGGCGTGTCGCTGGTGTTCGGCGGTTCGAACCACCTCGCCGCCCAACTTCGCGACGGCGCCCCCGCCGACGCATTCCTGACCGCCGACGCGAGGCTCGTCTCGACAAGCGCCGACGCCGTCCGCTTTGGAACCAACCGGGTCGTACTCGCCGTACCGGNNGGAAACCCGGCCAGGATCTCCAGCACCGCTTCCCTCGCCGACGAGCGACTCCGTGTGGCCGTCTGCGCAATCGACGTTCCCTGTGGCGCAGCGACCCATGCCCTCGGNCTCCCCGTCGCTGCCGACACCGAGGAGCCGTCGGTACGCGCCGTGGNATCCCGGCTTTCCCTCGGTGAAGCAGACGTGGGTGTCGTCTACNAGACCGACNTCCGGGCAGTCGATGGAATCGACNGAGTCCCCGGTGTGGATCTCCCTCCCTCCGTCGTCGAGTACTGGGCCGAATCGCTCACGGCAGACGGCGACCGGTTCGTGTCCTACCTCCNCTCCGACGCGGCGATCAAGATTCTCCACGACCACGGCTTCGACGCATGAGGAGGCTCCTGCTCACCCTCGCCGGGCTGGCCGTGGTCCTGTTGGTGCTGCCGATCCTCGGCCTGCTCCAGCGGATGCCATGGTCGTCGTTGCCCGACCTGCTGGCCGACGACGTCACCCTCGACGCCCTGCGGGTCTCGCTGGTCGTCAGCCTCATCGCTGCCATGTTCGTCCTCGTGCTCGGCACGCCGCTCGCCTGGGCNCTGGGCCGCACCGACCTGCCCGGCCGACGCATCGTTCGGGCGCTGGTCGTGTTGCCGATGGTGNTGCCCCCGGTGGTCGGCGGCACGGCGCTGCTGTTCGCCCTCGGACGCAGGGGCCTCGTCGGCCAGTGGCTGGACCGCTGGTTCGGGCTGACNCTGCCGTTCACACTCTCCGGGGCGATCGTGGCCGCCACGTTCGTCGCACTCCCCTTCTACGTCATCGCCGTCGAGGGGGCGCTCCGCACGGCTCGACGCGANCTCGACGACCTCGAGNGCATCGCCTCAACCCTCGGCGCCCCGCCNTTCACCGTGCTGCGCCGAATCACCCTGCCTCGGCTGCTCCCGGCCATGGGCGCCGGCCTGGCGCTTGCCTGGGCCCGGGCNCTCGGCGAGTTCGGCGCCACGATCACCTTCGCCGGCAACCTCCCGGGCCGGACCCAGACNCTNCCNCTGGCGACGTTCCTCGCCCTCCAGTCNGAGCCCGAGCGGGCCCTGGCCCTGAGCCTCGTGATGCTCGTCGTGGCACTCGCCGTCCTCCTCCCCATGCGCGACCGNTGGCTGCCGGGACGATGAGCGCTCTGNCCCTGGCCGGATCCACCCGGGTCGGTGACCTGGCACTCGNCNTCGATCTCGAGGTCGNGCCCNGNGAAACGGTCGCTGTTCTCGGCCCCAACGGTGCCGGCAAGACCAGCCTCCTCCGACTCTTCGCCGGGCTCCTCGCCCTCGACTCCGGCACCCTCGCCATCGACGGTGCCACGGTTGACGATCCCGGCACCGGCNCCTTCCTCCCCCCGCACATCCGCCGCGTCGGCTGGGTGCCCCAGGACCGCCTGCTGTTCCCNCACCTGACCGTGGCCGCCAACGTGGGNTTCGGCCCCGGCACCGACTCCGACCGGGTCGCCGGCCTGCTCGACGCGCTCGACCTCACCGGCATCGCTGACCGTCGACCCGACGAATGCTCCGGCGGACAGGCCCANCGGGTCGCCCTGGCACGGGCCCTCGCCTCCGATCCGGTCGTCCTCCTGCTGGACGAACCGTCGNCNGCCCTCGACGTCGAATCGCGACACCTCATCAACGGCGTGCTCGCCGCGGACAACGCCCCGGCAACGTTGCTCGTCACCCACGACCCCGTCGAGGCGGCCACCCTGGCGGATCGGTTGGTCATCCTCGAGGCNGGTGCCGTCACGCAGGCCGGCAGCCCGGCCNAGGTCAGGAGCCGACCACGCACGCGCTATGCCGCCTCGCTGGTCGGGCTGAACCTGCTCGAGGCCACGGCCTCGGGCGCAATGGCCGTGACCACCCTCGGAACACGCGTGGTCCTGGCCGAAGCCGCCGACGGGCCGGTCCACCTCGTGGTCCCCCCGACCGCCGTGGCCCTCCACCGCTCGGCGCCGGACGGAAGCCCCCGCAACGTCTGGCAGGCCGGCGTCACCGACCTCCAGCCGGC
The DNA here is from genome assembly GCA_002699725.1 of Acidimicrobiaceae bacterium. Taxonomy (GTDB): domain Bacteria; phylum Actinomycetota; class Acidimicrobiia; order Acidimicrobiales; family MedAcidi-G1; genus S20-B6. The sequence goes on along the minus strand of PACE01000050.1, from coordinate 31,348 downwards.
CTTCGAACGGATCCGGGTGGTNCTNGACGGGCCCCTGCCGGTCGTCGCCGAGGTGACGCCGGCGGCAGTCGAAGAACTGGGCCTNCGGGTCGGTTCCGAGGTCTGGGCNGCCGTCAAGGCCACCGAGATCGTTTGCCACGCCATCTAGGCTCGACGCCCATGTCCGATCCCGAACGCGCCCTCGACCGGTTCCGACTCGACGACCGTGTCGTGGTCGTCACCGGTGCCAGCAGCGGCCTCGGCCAGCGCTTCGCCCGCGTGGTCTCCGGCGTCGGAGCCAAGGTCGTGCTGGCCGCTCGCCGAGTCGACCGNCTCGANGCCCTCTCCGCCGATCTCCCCGACGCCCTCGCCGTCGAATGCGACNTCACCTCNCCTGACGGACCACAGCANCTGATCGACGCCACGGTCGNCCACTACGGCCGACTCGACGTCCTGATCAACAACGCCGGCATCTCCCGAGTCATCCCTGCGGTCGACGACGACCTCGACGACTTCCGCCACGAGCTCGAGGTCGACCTGNTCGCCCCCTACGATCTGGCCCGCCGGGCCGCACGCTGGTGGATCGACAACGACCACCCCGGGGTGGTCGTCAACCTCGGCTCGGTGCTCGGAGAGGTGTCGGGAGGGAGGCTGCGGGTGCCCGGCTATGCCACCGCCAAGGGCGGCCTGCACAACCTCACCCGNGAACTCGCCGTGCAGTGGGCGCGCANGGGCATCCGGGTCAACGCCCTCGCCCCGGCCTGGTTCGAGACCGAGATGAACAGCGCAGAGATGTTCCACACCGACTCGGGCCGCAACTACGTCGAATCCGGCACACCGATGGGCCGNGGTGGAGAGCCCCACGAACTCGACGGCGCCCTCCTCCTGCTGGCATCCGACGCCGGTTCCTACCTCACCGGACACNTCCTGCTCGTCGACGGCGGCTGGACGGCGTCCTAGATCTCCAGCGACTCCCTCAGGAAATCGAGTTGGAGCAGCAGGAGGTTCTCGGCGACTTCTTCCTGGGGGGNCATGTGGGTCACTCCCGAGAGCGGCAACACCCGGTGGGGGCGGCCGGCCTCGAGGAGGGNGCGTGAAAGTTGCAGCGTGTGGGCGGCAACCACGTTGTCATCGGCGAGGCCGTGGATGAGCAGAAGCGGCCGGGTGAGCGAATCCGCNTCGGCGCAGAGGTCGGTGCGCTCGTAGTTGGCGGGCTCCACGTCGGGGTGGCCGAGNTAGCGCTCCGTGTAGTGGGTGTCGTAGAGCCGCCAGTCGGTGACCGGGGCNCCGGCGACGGCAGCGTGGAACACGTCGGGGCGCCGCAGCACGGCCAGGGCCGCCAGGTAGCCGCCGAACGACCAGCCTCGGATCGCCACCCGGTCGAGGTCCAGTCGACCGTCGGCGNCAGCCAGGGCGTGGAGCGCATCGACCTGGTCCTCGAGCACCGGGCCGGCCAGGTCGCCGCGCACCTCCCGCTCCCACCCGGGCCCCCTACCGGGCGTGCCCCGTCCGTCGACCACGACCACGGCGAAGCCCTGGTCGGCGAACCACTGCGAGGTGAGGAACTGCCCCCGGACCCGCTGCACCCGTTGGGCGTGCGGACCGCCATAGGGGTCGAGCAGGACCGGCAGCAACGAGCCGTCGTGGACGGTCGGGAACAGCACCGCGGCNCGCAGGTCCCGCTCCCCGACCACGTGGAAANTCGGGGCCGGGTCGACCACGGGTTCCTCGGTGAACGAGTCCACGAGATNCTCNCCCACGGCCAACCGGGAACCGTCGAGGTCACTGACCGAAACCGCCAGCACCCCGCCGCCGACGGACGCCGACCGCACGCCCCCGCCCGACGCCAGTACCTCGACCGAGCCATCCCGGCGGATCGCTACGACATCCACGTCGAGCGGATCACTGGAGGCACACACGACGACCCGGTCGCCATCGACCCCGACGATGCGCCTCACCTGCAGGCCGTCCGGCGAGACCGCCACGCCGTCGACGACCAACCGGTGGGCCCCGCCCCGGTCCTCGACGGTGACGAGCGCACCGTCCCACCGGCACGGAGCACCGGGCACCAGTTCAACCCAGTCGTCACCGACAACCCGGTACACCTCGTTCGTCGAGCCGCCTACCGCATCGACTTCGAGGATGGCGAGCGTGCGCTGGTCGCGCGACTGCACCACGAGGGTCGGCGGCGAACCCTCCCTCCACTGCACGTCCGCCAGATACTCGAACTCTCCGCCCCGACTCCAGTCGACGTCAACCACGCTGCCATCGAGGGCAACGACGCCGAGTCCCACATCTGCGTTTGCCGTACCGGCGGACGGATACCGGATCGCCTTCGGCTCCGACCACGGCTCGACGGGCGAGGCGATCCACCACTCGTCCACGGGTGACACGTCCACCCGGGCGACCAGGAGGTGGCCGGCGTCGGGCGCCCACCAGTGGCCGCGCATGCGGCCCATCTCCTCGGCGGCCACGAACTCGGCCGACCCCCACGAAACGGTGTCGGTCGTTCCGCCGATCAGGCGGTGGTCGCCACCGGTACCGGTGACCCGGACCCCCCGGCCGGACACGTAGGCGACCGACGCCCCGTCGGGCGAGAGGCGCGCGTCGAAGGCGTCTCCACTCGACGGGAGTTCGGCGGCCCGCCCCTCGTCCACGTCGGCAAGGAAGACGCGCCCGGACAACACGAAGCACACCCGGGACAGGTCCGGTAGTCCGTCATAGGCGACGATCCCCGCACCGACCTCCCGCGCCCGCTCCCGTCGGGCCTGCTCCCGGTCAGAATCGTGGCCCCCATCGGACAGCAGCTCGGCCGGGTCGGCGACCAGGCGTTCCTCCCCGGTCACCGGGTCGACCAACCACAGGGAGTTGACCGGATCGTCCCCCGCCGCCGACCGCAGGAACAGCACCCGCGAGCCATCGTCGGAGACCGACACCGTCCGCGGCGCACCGCAGGTGAACCGTCGGGTGCGGGCGTGCTGCCTTGGAAAGCCCTCCATCGACGGGAGAATACGCTCGGAGCGGCTTGTCCCCGACCCCCGGGTACTGCGACGATGCCGGGATGCAACTGGGCCTGACGCTGGGGTACTGGGGTGCACAGCCGCCGACCGACCTGGTCCCGCTCGTGCAGGAGGCCGAACGCCTGGGCTTCGACGCCGTGTGGACCGCCGAGTCGTGGGGGTCCGACGCCTTCACGCCCCTGGCCTACGTCGCCGGCCACACCGAGCGCATCCGACTGGGCACCGGCATCGTGCAGATGTCGGCCCGCACCCCGACGGCGACCGCCATGCACGCCGTCACGCTCGACCATCTCTCAAACGGACGCCTGATCCTCGGCCTCGGCGTCTCAGGCCCGCAGGTGGTGGAGGGCTGGTACGGCCAGCCGTCGAACCGGCCGCTGGCCCGCACCCGAGAGTACGTCGACGTGCTGCGCCGCGCCTTCGCACGAGAAGAGCACCTGCGCAACGACGGCGAGTTCTGGCCGCTCCCCTACACGGGGGACGGATCGACGGGCCTCGGCAAGCCGCTCAAGGTCATGACCCATCCGCTGCGCGCCGACCTGCCGATCTTCCTCGGCGCCGAGGGCCCGAAGAACGTCACGCAGACCTGCGAGATCGCCGACGGCTGGCTGCCCCTCTACTACTCGCCCTGGCGACCCGAGGTCTACGCCGACCAGATCGCCCACCGGAATGAAGGCTTCGAGATCGCCGTCAACGTCTCGCTCAAGGTGACCGACGACGTGAAGGCCGCCCTGCTCCCGGTCCGGGCCAGCCTGGGCTTCTACATCGGCGGCATGGGTGCCAAGGGCCAGAACTTCCACACGAAGCTCATGGCCCGGATGGGCTTCGAGTCCGAGGCCCTGCACATCCAGGATCTGTTCCTCGAGGGGCGGCGCGACGAGGCGATAGCCGCCGTGCCCGCCGAATTCGCCGACGAGATCAGCCTCGTCGGACCACCGGAGCGCATCCGGGAACGCCTCGCCGCCTGGGAGGACAGTGCCGTCACCATGCTCAACGTGGGAGCACGGTCACCGGCCGACCTACAGGCCGCCGCCGAGCTGGTCCTCGGCTGAAACCCATCCGGGCGCAGGGAACTATGTTGCGCGCCGTGTCTGGGGCGACCACCATCCGTGCGGCCGTCTGCCGGGGAGTCGGCGAACCGCAGAGCATCGAGCAGCTCCTCCTCGCCGCGCCCGGCCCCGACGAGGTCCGCGTTCGGATCGACGCCTGCGCAGTCTGCCACTCCGACCTCATGTACGTGGACGGGGGCTGGGCGACAGACTTCCCACTCGTGATGGGCCACGAGGCTGCCGGATGCGTCGTCGAGGTCGGGCCGGGCATCGACGACATCGGCGTCGGCAACCAGGTCGTCGTGTCACTCGTACGGTCCTGTGGTGAGTGCCCGGACTGTCGACGCGGCCACCACGTGACCTGCTCGGGCGACTTCGGCCTCGACCGGCACGGCCCGCTCACGGACGGTACCGGGTCGCCGGTCGCCCAGGGGCTCAACACCGGCGCCTTCGCCGAGCAGGTCGTCGTCCACCGTTCGCAGGTGGTNTCGNACCCGGCCGACGTGCCGNCGACCTCGGCCTCGCTGTTGGCGTGCGGNGTCCTCACCGGCGCCGGAGCNGTGCACAACACGGCTCGGGTGCAGNCAGGTGACGTCGTGGTGGTCGTCGGCTGCGGCGGGGTCGGAATCGGCGCCATCCAGGGTGCACGGCTGGCAGGGGCCGAACCGATCGTGGCCGTNGACCCGCTCCCCGACAAGCGGGAGTCGGCACTGGTCCTCGGTGCNTCACATGCCGTCGACCCGGTCAGCGGCGATGTGGCTGCCGTCCTCCGGGAGGCGACCGGTGGNCGCCTTGCCGATCACCTGTTCATCACCACGGCGGCACCCTCAGCGCTGNGNGGCGCCATCGAGCTCCTGGCCCCGATGGGGGCGCTCATACTCGTGGGCATGCCACCCGAAGGAATCACGTTCGAGATCGACCCCACNATGCTGGCAGCCGCCAACCAGCGGATCCTCGGCTCCAAGATGGGTACGGTGCGACTCGCCCACGACATTCCCCGGCTCATCGGCCACTACCAGGCTGGCGACTTCGAGCTCGATGCGCTGGTGACCACNACCCACCCCCTCGAGGACNTCGACNTCGCCTTCGACGAGGTCCGTCGTGGCGAGGTCCTNCGCACGNTCATCCTCCCCAACGGGCATGCTTCCCCCGACCACGCNACGCCNGGCGACGACAGGGAGGCCGACGGATGATGATCGACCAGGTCGAGACGTTCGTCGTCGGCAATCCGCCGCCTNGGCACGGTGGCCGCTACTTCATCTTCGTGACGCTCACGACCGACAGCGGCGTCAAGGGAGTCGGCGAGGCCTATGTGGCCACCGTCGGACCACACCTGGTCGCNNAGATGATCGAGGACGTGGCCGACCGCTGGCTGGTCGGCCAGAGCCCCTTCGACGTGGAGGCCTTCTGGCGTCGGGCCTANGGCAGCGGCTACTCGTCNCGNCCGGATCCGACGCTGTGCGGCGTGATCAGCGCCCTCGAGATCGCCTGTTGGGACATCATCGGCAAGGAGACCGGACGCCCGGTCTACGACCTGCTGGGCGGCCGGGTCCACGAGGCGCTGCGCTCCTACACCTACCTGTACCCGGGCGACGAGGACGCCTACGCCCCCAAGGGCGGGCCGAACCTCTANACCAACCCGGCACTCGCCGCAGAGGCCGCCGTCGCCGCCGTCGAGCAGGGCTTCACCGCCGTCAAGTTCGACCCGGCCGGCCCCTACTCCGTCTACGACGGCCGCCAGCCGTCGCTCGAGCGCCTCGACTTCTCCGAGCGCTACACCGCGGCGATCCGCGAAGCGGTCGGCAACCGGGCCGACCTGCTGTTCGGCACCCACGGCCAGTTCACGCCCTCGGGGGCCCTGCGACTGGCCCGCCGCCTCGAGGCCTACGACCCACTGTGGTTCGAGGAGCCGGTCCCNCCCGACGACGTCGAGGGCATGGCGACAGTCGCCGCCGGCACGACCATCCCGATCGCCACCGGCGAACGACTCACGACNGTCTCGGAATTCGCCGCCGTGCTGCGGGCCGGTGCCGCCCAGGTCCTCCAGCCCGACCTGGGACGCAGCGGCGGGATACTGCAGGGGAAGAAGATCGCCTCGATCGCCGAGGTCCACCACGCNGTGNTCGCCCCACACTGTTACTGCGGCCCGGTCGTGGCNGCNGCCAACATCGCCCTCGCCACCTGTACCCCCAACTTCCTGGTCCTCGAGTCGATCGNCACCTGGGACGGCTTCCACGCCGAGTTGCTGGAGACCCCCATCCGGTGGGAGGAGGGAAACGTGGTCCCCTCCAGCGAGCCCGGCCTCGGCGTNGTGCTGAACGAAGACGTCGCCCGCTCCCACCCNTACGAGGGCGACGANCTCCACCTGGTGCCGGAACCCGATCCGATGCCGTTCTCCGAGGGGCTCGAGTGAGCGANCGGCGTGGCAGGCTCAGCGGCCGGCCCAGGGCACGCGACGTCGTCGCCGAGCAGCCGCCCTGGGAACAGCCCCGCATGCGCTTCGACCCGATCCGGGCCGTCTCCGACGACGAACTCGAGGCCATCCACCAGGCCTCGCTCCGGGTCCTACGCGAGACCGGCATCGACTTNCTCGATGACACCGCCCGTCGNCAGTTGGCCGAGGCCGGCGCCGACGTCGACGGCGACCGGGTCCGCTTCGANCCCGAACTCGTCGCCCACCTGATCTCGACCGCTCCAGCGCAGTTCACCCTCCACGGCAGGGACCCGATACGCGACCTCGTCCTCGGCGGCGACCACATCGTCTACACGTCGGTCGCCAGCCCCCCNTTCGTGACGGGCCTCGGCCGCGACCGCCGCAACGGCAANCGNGAGGACTACCGGAACCTCATCAAGATGGGCCAGGTCCTCAACGCCGTCCACACCGTGGCCGGCTACCCGGTCGAACCCATGGACCTCCACCCCTCCGTCCGGCACCTCCACGCCACCCACGACATGCTGACGCTGTCCGACAAGTTCCCGTTCGTGTACAGCCTCAGCCGGCAGCGCAANCAGGACGCCATCGAGATGGTCCGGATNGCCCGTGGCNTCGANNAGGCCACCATCAACGACGANACCTCNATCTTCTCGGTGATCAACGCCAGCACGCCCCTGCGCTACGACANGGTCATGCTCCACGGCATCCAGGAGATGTCGGCCGCNAACCAGCTCATCGTGATCACCCCGTTCACGCTTGCAGGAGCCATGGCGCCGGTAACCGTCGCCGGAGCACTCGTCCTCCAGAACGCCGAGGCACTGGCGGGCATCGCCTACACGCAGGTCGTCCGGCCCGGAGCGCCGGTCTCCTACGGGGGGTTCACCTCGAACGTCGACATGCGCTCAGGGAGTCCGGCATTCGGCACGCCCGAGTACTGGAAGGCCTGCCTCGTCGGCGGCCAACTGGCCCGCCGCTACGGCGTCCCGTACCGGTCGTCGAACGTCAACGCCTCGAACAGCGTCGACGCCCAGTCCGCCTACGAGAGCGTGATCGCCATCTGGGGGGCCGTCATGGGTGGCGTCAACCTGCTGCTCCACGGCGCCGGCTGGCTCGAGGGCGGCCTCCTGGCCTCCTACGAGAAGATGGTCATCGACGCCGACCTGCTCAACATGGTCACCGAGATGCTCCGACCCATCACCGTCGACGACGCCGCACTCGCCGTCGAGGCCATCGCCGAGGTCGGACCCGCCGGCCACTTCTTCGGCACCTCCCACACCCAGGAGCGCTACGCCACCGAGCACTTCCAGCCGATGGTGTCGTCCTGGACCAACTTCGAGAACTGGGACGACAGCGGCCGCCTCGAAGCCCACGACCGGGCCGAGAAGCTGGCCCACCTGATCCTCGCCGCCCACGAGGAACCGCCCATGCCCGACGACCGCCGGACCCAACTCGACGAGTTCGTCGAGCGCCGAGTCGCCGAGGGCGGCGTCGAGACCGACTACTGAGCAGCACGGAGTCCAGCCCATGAAATCCCAAGCGCAGGCCGTCGTGATCGGTGGCGGCGTCGTCGGCGCCAGCGTGCTCTACCACCTAACCGAGGCCGGCTGGACCGACGTGGTGCTGCTCGAACGCAGGCACCTCACCGCCGGCTCCACATGGCACGCCGCCGGCGGCATGCACACGATCAACGGCGACCCCAACGTCGCCGCCCTCCAGCGCTACACGGTCCAGCTCTACCAGGACCTCGAGAAGCGCTCCGGTGAGTCGTGCGGCATCCACCTCACCGGCGAGGTCATGCTCGCCGACGACACCGACCGCCTCGACTGGCTCCGGATGACCCACGCCCGGGGTCGCTACCTCGGCATGGAGACCGAGATGATCACGCCGTCCGAGGCCAAGGAGTTGATCCCCTTCATGGAGGAGCAGCACTTCGTGGGTGCCCTCTGGGACCCGGTGGGCGGACACGTCGACCCGACCGGTGTCACCAAGGCGTATGCGGCGGCGGCGAGGCTGGCCGGTGCCGAGATCGAACAGAACACCTGGGTCCACACGATCGAGCGATGCAGGGACGGGACCTGGGATCTCGTGACCGACAAGGGCACCATCAACTGCGAGCACTTCGTCAACTGCGGCGGCCTCTGGGCCCGCGAAGTCGGGCGCATGTGCGGCCTCGAGCTCCCGATCCTCGCCATGGAGCACATGTACTTCCTGACAGAGCCGATCCCCGAGATCGCACCATGGCTGGAGGCGACGGGCGGCCATGGGTACGGCGCCATCGACTTCGGTGGCGAGATCTACCTCCGGGTCGAGGGCGAGGGCCTGCTCCTGGGCACCTACGAGCAGGCCTGCGTCCCCTGGTCGGTGAAGGAGACCCCCTGGTCGTTCGCCGACGAACTCCTCACCCCCGACCTCGAACGCATCGCCCCCTCGCTCGAACTCGGCTTCGAGCACTTCCCCATCTACGCCGACGCCGGCATCCAGACCGTGGTCAACGGCCCGTTCACCTTCGCCCCCGACGGCAACCCCATCATCGGTCCCATCCGCGGCCAGCCGGGACACTGGGTGGCGTGCGGCGTCATGGCCGGACTCAGCCAGGGCGGCGGCGTCGGCCTCTCGATGGCCAACTGGATGACCACGGGCGATCCGGGCTTCGACATCTGGGGCATGGACGTGGCCCGCTTCGGCGACTGGACCACGCCCTCCTACACCCGCACGAAGGTCATGGAGAACTACAGACGACGCTTCCAGATCAGCTTCCCCAACGAGGAACTGCCGGCAGGCCGGCCACTCCACACCTCACCGATCCACGGACGCCTCAGCGACGCCAACGCCGTGTGGAGCGCCTCCTACGGCCTCGAGGCCGCTTTGTGGTTTCAGGTCGCCGGCGAAGAACCGGTCGAGGAGGTCACGTTCCACCGCTCCAACGCCTTCCCGNTGGTCGCCGAGGAAGTGCGGGCGGTGCGCGAGGGCGTCGGCCTCATCGAGACCACGGGCTTCGCCAAGCACCAGTTCGCCGGACCGGGCGCCCGGGCGTTCCTCGACGGGGTCATGGCCAACCGCATCCCCGCCCCCGGTCGCATGGCGCTGACCCCGATGCTCAACCACCAGGGCCGGCTCATCGGCGACTTCACCGTCGCCACCCTGGCCGACCCCTTCGACGGCACCGAGCGGTTCCTCGTGTTCGGCTCCGGTGCGGCGGAGGGCTACCACGAGCGCTGGTTCCGCTCCCACCTCCCCGGCCTCCGGTCCGTCTCCTACCGGNCCCTCGGCCACGAGCTCACCGGCCTGTCGATCGCCGGCCCGAAGGCACGCGACGTGCTGGCGTCGCTCACNGANGATGACGTCTCGAACGAGGCATTCCGGTTCCTCGACATCCGGCACCTCGACCTGGCCATGACCGACACCCTCGTCGGACGCATCACGTTCACCGGCGACCTCGGCTTCGAATTCTGGGTACCCGCCTCGCTCCAGGTCCGACTGTTCGACCTGCTGATGGAGGCCGGCGAAGCACATGGCATCCGGCCCTTCGGGCTCCGGGCCCTGGACTCGATGCGCTTCGACAAGGACTTCGGTGCCTGGACCACCGAGTACCGCCCGATCTACACCCCGGACGAAGCCGGCATGGGCCGGTTCGTGAAGCCCGACAAGGGTGAGTTCATNGGACGGGACGAAGTACTCGTCGAACGCGAACAGGGTCCTCAGCGCCGCCTTTGCGCCTTCACACTCGACGATGCGCTCGCCATCGACGTACTGGGCGACGAGCCGATCTGGCATGGCGGCGAGGTCGTCGGCTGGGTCACCTCCGGCGGCTACGCCCACTGGTCACGGGCATCGTGTGCGCTCGGCTACGTCCCGGTCGCCATCGCCGACGCCACCGACTTCGAGATCGAGGTCCTGGGGGTGCGACGAAGGGCCACGCGTCGGAACGATCCGATGTTCGACCCCACGGGGTCACGGATGCGAGGCTGACNCAGNTNNCNNCNGNTCANNANCNATCCCAGAAACAGTAGGAAGGACNGCGAGNATGACCATGGANNCACCGNCGGGGGCCGGAGCCAGGATCCGGGNGCGCTTCGAGGACCCCCTCGTCCANNNNGCGGCCACNGANGGCNACCGCGTNATCCTNGGGCCCGGCGANCCGGCCNTCTCGGAATGGNCAGCGGCNGNCCTGACGCTNCCCGACNTCGANGCCATGCAGCNCTACCGGNTGGANCGCATCCGNGNACANCTGGTGNCCCGGGACCTNGCCGGNGCCCTGCTGTTCGACCCGATGAACCTCATGTACGCCACACACGCACCGAACATGCAGTTGTGGTTCCTCCACAACGAGGCCCGCTGGCTCTGGGTTCCCACCGAGGGACCCATCATCTTGTTCGACTACCCGGCCTGCGAGTTCCTCTCGGCCCACAACCCGATGATCGCCGAGGTACGGCCGACCACCAACTTCACCTACTTCCTGGCCGCCGAACGGAGCGAGGAACAGGCGAAGCGCTTCGCAGCGGAGATCGCGGACCTCGTCCGCGCCGCCGGGGGTGGCAACTCCCGGATCGCCGTCGATCCCATTCCGGCCACGGCCTCGAACGCCCTCCTCGGAGAGGGGCTGACGCTCAGCGACGCCATGGCCGTCATGGAGGTGGCCCGGTCGATCAAGGGGCCCGACGAACTCCTCGCCATGCGCTGCTCCGTCGAGGCCTGCCGCGTGGCCAGTCGGAAGATGTTCGAGGCGATGCGACCAGGCATGACCGAACAGCAACTCTGGGGCCTCCTCTGGGCCGAGATGTTCACCCGTGGAGGCGACTGGATGGAGTGCCGGCTGCTCTCGGCAGGCGTGCGCACCAACCCCTGGTTCCAGGAGTGCAGCAGCCACGTCATGGAAGAAGGCGATCTGGTCGCCTTCGACACCGACATGGTCGGCGCCTACGGGATGATGACCGACATCTCACGAACCTGGATCTGCGGCGACGTCCAGCCGGATGCCCAGCAGCGCCACGTCCTCGAACTGGCGAGGGAGCAGGTGGAGCGCAACATCGACCTGCTGCGTCCCGGAGTCACCTTCCACGAGCTCAGCCACAAGGCATGGAAGCCACCCGTCGACGAATACCGGCACTACTCGGTGCTCTTCCACGGTGTCGGCCAGTGCGACGAATGGCCGTCGATCCCGTTCCCGGAATCATGGGAAGCGAGCGGCTACGACGGCGTCATCCAACCGGGCATGGTCCTCACGGTCGAGTCGTACGTCGGTGCCTACGTCGGCGGGCAGGGGGTCAAGTTCGAGAACCAGGTGCTCGTCACCGAGGACGGCCACGAGAACCTCTCGCCCTGGACGCTCGAAGCCGACTCCTTCGACGTCCTCTGAGCGACCCCACCGCCGACTCGGAGCCATTGGCTACCCACCGGTAGCCTCCGGCGGTCCCCTCGAGAATCTTGGAGAAATCATGAGCGAGTCCACCAATCGGATATGCGAGGGCCGCGTCGCCATCGTCACGGGGGCCGGCCGCGGCATCGGCCGCGAGCACGCCCTGATGCTGGCCGAACAGGGGGCCAGGGTCATCGTCAACGACCTCGGCGGCGACGAGGCCGGCGGCGGCGCTGACCTCACGCCTGCCCAGGAGGTCGTCGCCGAGATCGAGGCCATGGGCGGCGAGGCAGCCGTCAACGGAGGGAACGTGGCCGACTTCACCGCCGCCGGAGCGATGGTCGAGCAGGCCGTCGACACCTGGGGCCGCCTCGACATCCTCATCAACAACGCCGGCATCCTCCGCGACCGCATGGTGTTCTCGATGAGCGAGGACGACTGGGACGCCGTCATTGCCGTCCACCTCAAGGGAACCTTCGCCCCGTCCCACCACGCCGCCGCGTACTGGCGCAACCACGTCAAGGGCGGAGGCGAGCCATTCGGCCGCATCATCAACACCGCCTCGCCTTCGGGCATCTACGGCAACGTGGGCCAGACCAACTACGGCGCCGCCAAAGCCGGCATCGCCTCGTTCTCGATCATCGCCGCCCAGGAACTGGTCCGCTACGGCGTCACCGTCAACTGCCTCGCCCCCACGGCCGTCTCCCGCCTCACCATCCCCCTGATGGGCGGCGAGGAGAACCTCTCCGAGTCGGCCATGGAGGCCATGTCGCCCCGCTGGATCGCCCTGATCGCCACCTGGCTGTGCAGCGAGGAGGCCCAGAACGTGACCGGCCGCATGTTCGACATCCGCGGCAGGCACCTCGGCATCGCCGAGGGCTGGCACCTCGGCCCCACCGCCGAACAACCCGACGAGCCCGGCGAACTGGGCTCGGTCGTGGAAGGACTCATGCAGCAGGCACGCCTCAACGCCGACATGTCCGGCGGCGACCATGAAGGGCTCGGCTTTCCTTCGCAAGGGTTGTAGGACNCTTCTGCACCGCTGGGCGGNCATCCACCCGAGCGCNAGCGGTGTCGGGAACCGGGATCAACNGGCGGGATTCAGGTGCCGCGTGAGGCCCCTGATGTCGTCAAGGGACTCGAGGTCGAGGAGGGCCTGCTTCAATGCTGCGGCGGCGTACGGTTCGAGCAACCCGTCCACGCACGAATCGAACTTGGCGAGGAGTTCGTCCTCGCCGAACGGAATTACGGCGCTCCCCCGGGGGTGCTCGACCGTGCGATCCAGCGTGCGACCGTCATCGAGCCGGACCGTCACGTTGTCATGTCCTGCGGGGTCGGTGAGCGCCTCCATCCGGACCTTCGGCATCAGCGCCCGCACCTCCTCGTCGACCAAGGCNGCCGGCGTGAAGTCGGCGACGACGACCGCACCACGGTGCAGGGCCACCGCCAGGCAGTACTCCATGCTGAACCGTGCCTCGAGTTCGTCCTCCGGCTGCGGGAACTTCAGGAACCCGAGGTGGCTGTCCGGGATACGGGCAATGACCTCTTCCACCTCCTCTGGGTTGAACCCGTGCTCAGACCGAAGGGACAGCAGTCCGTCGATGACAGACGTCGTGTAGCTGCAACACGGATAGGGCTTCACGCAGAGGCCGTACTCCACGATGGCGAGCGGATTCCCGAGCTTCGCCAGGGGGCCGTCGAAGCCGGGGGCGTCGGCATCCGCCATGAGCCGCAGGGTTCCGAACTCGCCNTCGAGGGCATCATCCGAGCCGGTCGCGCCAACGCCGGCCAACGATGCGGCAAGCACGCCGTTGTGTGCAGCCAAGCCGGTGTGCAGGTGGATGGTCGTCGTACCGAGTTGGCACTTCGAGCCGGCCGCAAGGCTCGTGGCGATGGAAAGCGAGTGGCCCGTGGCGACGGCGTCAAGGCCGATCAGGCGTGCGCAGGCAACCGAGGCGGCGAGCGTGCCGATGGTGGCCGTCGGGTGGAAGCCCTTGTGGAAGTGCGACAGGTTGAGGGACTCGCCCAGGCGCAACTGCACCTCGACACCCACGATGTAGGCGTCGAGCAGCGACCGCCCCGAGGCACCACGCTCCTCACCGAGCGCAAGGAGGGCGGGCAGGATGACAGCGCTCGGGTGGCTGGCGGCCGGGACGTCGTAGTCGTCGAAGTCGAGTGCATCGACCGCCGTGCCATTGGCGAGTGCCGCCCATGGGGCCGGGCGGAGTTCGGAGTCTCCCGCCACCGTGGCTTGCCCGGCACCCCATCCGGCGACGGCCTCACGCGCCGCGATGCTCGCCGGGTCCCGGGCACCGGCGACCAGGCAGGCGACGGTGTCGATGCACCCGGCTCGGGCCCGACGGTAGGCCTCGTCCCCGTGCTCGTCGGAGGCGCCCGTCGCCCAGTCGGCCAGGGTCGAAACGGCGCTCACGGCATCAGCCCCAGACCTGTTCGGCGACCCGGAGGAAGTTGCCGCCGAGTATCCCGGTCACCTCAGCATCGGAGAAGCCCCGGTCGAGCAGTTGTTCACAGATCCCGTGGGCCTGCGACGGGTGGGCGCAGGTGATGCCGGGCGTGTCGTACTGCTGGCCGGGCGGCCAGTAGTCGGGGCGGCCGCTGACCTCCTCGGCAAGGTCGAACGCCACGTGGACGTGGTCGAGGCCGATGCCCACATGCTCGGGCCCGACGAGGTCGGCGTAGTGGCAGACGTGCTCGACCAGGCGGTCGGTCGAGCTGTCGTTATCGCCGAGGAAAATGCCGAGGCCGGTGACCCCGACGACGCCACCGGTGGCCGCACACGCCTGGGCCTGGTCGTCGGTGATGTTGCGCTCGTGGTCCCAGAGCGCCCTCGCATTCGAGTGAGAGAAGACCACGGGATCGGTGGAGACCTCCATCGCCTCCATGGTGGTCCGGTGGGCCGAGTGCGAGCAGTCCACGATCATCCCGACGCGGTTCATCTCGTGGACGACCGCCCGACCGAACTCGGTCAGCCCCGTGTCCACGTCATGGCATCCGCCGCCCGCCTCGTTGTTGAGGTTGTAGGCGAACAGTGCCTGGCGCACGCCCAGCCCTTTCAACAGGGCGACCATTCCGAGGTCCCCGTTGAGGGCGCACATGCCCTCGAGGTCGAAGGCCACCGCCAGTCGTCCCTCGACCTTCGCCCTGCGCACATCACCGGCCGCGTCGGCGATGAGGTAGCGGTCGGGGTGCGACTCGATGAACCGCCGGTAGGCGGCGAGCACCGGGAATGCCTGCTCCCACGACGGAATGTCGTAGGCGACGTTGAGCGAGACGAAGCTGACGCCTGCCTGCCGCCAGTTCTCGAGGCCGGCGAGGTCGGTCCGCGTATCCGGATACACGCCCGCATGGGCGTCCCACACGACTGCCTCGTCATAGACCTNGTCAGCACGTGTCCGGGTCGGAGTCGTCACGCTGTCAGGCATCGCGGCACCCTAATCCTGCACTCCGNCNTGGTTCCGCCGGACACATCCTCCTCCCAACCGAGTCAGAGAGCAGGCGTCCACCCCACTTGGACCGGAACCCGGCCCGGCGGCGCAGGCGTGTGGATGCCAACCCACTCAGGGCACGCGCAGGGAAATCAGCGCCCTTCGAATTCTGCGGGGCGCTTTTCGAGCCAGGCCGTGCCTGCTTCCCTCACGTCGCTGGTGCCGAAGTTCGTGGCCTGGGCCTGACACTCGGCCTCGAGCGCCTGGCTCATCGATGTCTGCGCCCCCTGGTCCAACAACGCCTTCGACATCGAGAGCGCCAGGGGCGGACCGGCCGCGATCCGGGCCACCACGTCGTCGACATGGGCATCCAGGTCGGCGTCGGGGAGGATCCGGTTGACGAGTCCGATGCGGTCCGCCTCGGCGGCGTCGATCACCTCGGCAAGCAACGCCAGTTCCTTGGCCCGGTGCAGGCCCACCCGTCGCGGCAACACCCACGATCCACCGAAGTCGATCGACAACCCACGCCGGGCGAAGATCTCGGAGAACCGGGCGTTGTCGGATGCGTAGACGAGGTCACAGCCGAGGGCGAGGTTCAGCCCTGCGCCGGCGGCCACCCCACGCACCTTGGCCACGGTGGGGTGCTGGAGTTCGTGCAGCGCTATCGCCGACTCCTTGATCCGCCGCATGTTCCGCAGCGGAACCACCGGAGTCGCCCCGGTCGCCCGGGCGGCCTGCGGACCGACGTCGGCGCCCGAACAGAAGTTGCCCCCGGCCCCCGTGACCACGACGGCTCGCACGGTTTCGTCCCGGTTGAGATCGCGGCACAGGTCGCCGAAGTCGACGAACAGCGCCGAGGTCATGGCGTTCATGACCTCGGGTCGGTTCAGGGTCACGGTGACGACGCAGCCGTCCCGTTCGACAAGGAGTTGCTCGCTTGAATCGGGCATGGCCGGACCCTACATGGGGCCCGGTTCCGGAGCCGTGGCGGGCCGTCGGTAGGGTCGGGAAGTGGACCTTGACCTCACGGCCGACCAGGAGGCACTCCGCGGGGTCTTCGCCGACTTCTTCGCCTCGGAGGCGGGTCCGGACCGTGCCCGTGCCGCCGAGCCGTCGGGTGTCGACAGCCACGCTTGGGAGCGCCTCCTCGAGACCGGAGCACCCGGCATGGGCCTCCCGGAGTCCCTGGGTGGCGGCGGCTCCTCGTTGGCCGACCTGGCCGTCGTCGCCGAGGAACTCGGAGCGACGATCGCACCCCTTCCGCTGATCGAACATGCGGTGTCCGCCCGTCTGCTGGCCTCCATCGGCGCCTGCCCCGACCCCGTGGTGGCGGGAACCGAGATCGCGACTCTGGCCCTGCATCCGGCGCAGGCCGGCACCAGCCGGCTGGTCCCGGCGGGCGCAGTGGCACGACACGTCGTGGCGCTCGATGGTGGCCGCCTCGTGCTGGCATCCGGCGACGCACCCGGGACGGCCCTCGGAAACCACGGCTGCCTGCCGCTCGCCCACCGCCAACTCGATGGCGCCGCAGTGCTGCTCGAGGGCCCCGAGGCCCATGCTGCCCATGCCCGTGCGCTCGATGAATGGCGCACGCTGACTGCCACAGCGCTGGTCGGGATCGCACGCACCGCACTCGACCTTGGCGTCGCGTATGCGAAGGAACGTCAGCAGTTCGGGCAACCCATCGGCGCCTTCCAGGCGGTCCAGCACCTCCTCGCCGACCTCCCCGGACTCGTCGACGGCGCACGCCTGCTCGCCGCGAAGGCGGCCTGGGCCGGCGACACCGATCCCAGCGGAGCGGACGGCATCGTCGACCTCAACAACAACGACATCACAGACTTCGCCACCCTGGCCGGCATGTCGCTGGTGGTCGCCGGCGAGGCCGCCACCACCGCCACAGACCACTCCCTGCACGTCCACGGCGGCTACGGATTCGCCGAGGAGTACGACATCCAGCTCTTCTACCGGCGGGCCAGGGCCTGGTCGTTGGTGTTGGACGATCCGGCACGCGAGTGTCGTCGCATCGCCGACCTGCTCCTCGGAGCCGCGTGATGGACTTTTCCCTCTCACCCCGGGCCGCCGAGTTCCGCACCGAGGTCATGGCCTTCCTCGACTCCCACCTCACCGGTGAGGTCATCGACACGATGCACCGGACCGGCACGTTCAACGACAAGCACTTCAACGCCGCCCTGGCCGATGCCGGCCTCCTGGCCGGAGCCGTACCCGGCTACGGCGACCGCGACCCGATCGAGCTCTACGTGCTGTTCAACGAACTCGAGAAGGCCGGCGCCCCCTATGACGGACTCGCCGTCACCATGCTGGTGGCCGGTGTCATCAACGCCGTCGGCACCGACTTCCACCGCGAACAGGTACTCGACCGGCTCCTGACCGGCCGCTTCAACTGCTGCCTCGGCTACAGCGAGCCCGACCACGGCTCCGACGTGGCCGCCATCACGACCCGTGCGGTCCAGGACGGCGACGAGTGGGTGGTCAACGGACAGAAGATGTGGACCACGATGGCCCACGAGGCCGACTGGGTGATCCTCCTCACCCGCACCGACCCCGACGTACCCAAGCACAAGGGCCTCACGATGTTCCTCGTCCCCATGGACACGCCGGGCATCGAGGTCCAACCGGTGCCGACCATGGCAAGCGAGCGCACCAACGCCACCTTCTACGACGAAGTTCGGATAGGGGACGAATGGCGCCTCGGCGACGTCAACGGCGGATGGTCGGTGATGGGNGTCGCTCTGGCCTTCGAGCGCGGGGTCATGGGAGGCACCAACCCGGCCGTCCCACTCCTCCGGCACGTCCGGGGCTGGGCGACCGACGCCCCGTCGCCCGACGGTGGGAACATGATCGACGACCCGCTCCTGAGGGAGCGCATCGCACGCACCGCCATCGCCAACCAGGTCAGCCAACTCCTGACGTTGCGGGCGGCGTGGATCGCGGCCACGGGTGGCCTACCCGGCCTCGAGGGTTCGATGGCCAAGCTCTATGCCACCGACCGCTACCGGCAGGCGGTGGGCTGGTTCCAGCAGATGGCCGGACCTGACGGCCTGCTCGGCTTCGGCACCGACGGGGCGGCCGCCGACGGCTGGATCGACTACGACGCCCGCCATTCGCCGGTGACCACCATCTATGGAGGCACCACCGAAATCAACCGGAACAACGTGGCCGAACGCCATCTCGGCCTCCCCCGGGCACGATGACCGCCGAGCCGCTCATCCTCGTCGACGACCCCCGTCCCGGTGTCCGGCGCCTCACCCTGAACCGGCCCGAGAAGCGCAACGCCATGGACAACGTCCTCCGGTCCGAATTGTTCGCCGCCCTCGAAGCCGCCGATCGGGACGACACGGTCCACGTGACGATCCTCCGCGGCGCCGGATCCTGCTTTTCGTCCGGCTACGACCTCTCCTCCGACCTCAGCGCAGATCGCCCGTACCACACGCCCGACGGCCCGGCCGCCTGGGCCCACCACGTCACGAAGGGCTGGCTCTGGATCTGGGATCTGGCCAAGCCCGTCATCGCGCAGGTCCACGGCTATGCAATGGCCGGTGGCAGCGAGCTGGCGGCGGCCTGCGACCTCGTCTACCTCGCCGAGGACGCCACGATCTCGCATCCGGTGCTCCGCCTCGCCGGCACGCCCGACTTCGCGGTGCACCCGTGGCTGGTCGGCCTGCGCAACGCCATGGAGATGGTCCTCACCGGTGATCCGGTCGATGCCGCCGAGGCGGTGCGGATGGGCTACGCCAACCGCTGCTTCCCCGCCGAAGAGCTCGACGACCGGGTCCTCGACCTCGCCGAACGCATCGCCGGCGTGCCGAGTGGCCTGCTCCAGATCAACAAGCGCTGGGTCCACCGAGCCCTGGAGGCGATGGGTGCCCGCACCGCCATCCGCTCGGTACCCGACCTGCAGGGGCTGGCGCAACAGGTTCCCGAGGTCCGGGAACTGCTCGGTAACCTCACTGATCAGGTGAAGCGGACGGCTGCCGAGGCCCGGGTGGACGAGGGCGCCCCCTCCGACTGAGCCTGGCGACTACTCGGCGGCGACGACCGCCTCAGCCGGCACCGACGGATCGTCGTCGTAGACCTTCTTGCGGTGGAACTCGGCGAGCAATGGTCGCGACGAGGCGAACAGGAAGACCCCGCCGCACATCGTGAGCAGCACGCCGGCACCCGAGACGAACAGCGGTGGGCTCACCCGCATTGTCGAGGCCGTCCACGACATGCCGATCAGTAGCACACCGAGGCCGATACCACCGGTGACTGCACTCCACCGCCACTTCAACCGCTCGCCGTGGCCGAACACTCCGGCGGCGGGCAGCATGAACACNGAGCCGATCAACCCGGCGACCAGCGCCAGGCGCCCGAGACCGGNGCCGGTCATCCGGTNTCCGGANCTATCCACTGCNGGCTCCCCCTTGACGCGCCAGCCATCTGTCATTCCGTCGATGACGATCTTGCTCGACAGTCGGGCGTTGTTGTAGATCCGACCAACCTCGAGGGTGTTCAGGGCTGCCTTGCTCGGATTCTCCTTGACCTCCTGTTGGAGCCGCGCGACCTCGGCCTGCTGATCCTCCGAGAGTTGTCCCGAGAGGCGCTCGTCGAAGCTCCACCCGGAGAAGGCGCCGACGCCGATGACGATCAGGGCAACGGATGCCGCGAACACCCGTGCCCACCCGACCCTGAGGCTGAGCGGACGGAGTGGCGAGTACGGGGCGACCAGGAGGGCCATGACCGATCCCACGGTTGCCACGACCGCCCCGATCAGGGCCAGGTACGCCCCGAACCCGTGGCTGTAGGACACAGTCGCCGGTGCCGAGAGGGCCACGACATGGGTCAGCACCGTGAACAGCATCGCGATCGACGCCAAGGTTGCCCCATCGGGGCTGAACCACCGGGACCCGCTCCCTGGGTTTCGGAGGAACACGACGGATCCCATCATCAGGAAGATGCCGAGTCCCAAGGTGAAGTAGCCGACCCATGATCCCCCGGAGGCGGCGAAACCACCGAACGCCTGTCCGGCAAGGTCGTTGTCGGCGAAGCGGGCATGTCCACTGAGGTGACCGGCATCCCTGCTCCAGGTCATGAACAACGACAGGATCGCCACCGCACCGCCGACGCCGCTGAGAAGCATGCCGATTCGCTCCCGGCCGACCGACGGGGCGTAGTTCTCGTCCTTGCTGTCGTCCTTTGGCTTGAGCGACGCATCCTCGACACCCTCGAGCAGGGCCTCCGGATTCCTACGGTGCGTCCACGCCTGGTGAATCCTGCCGAACAGGTTGCCGCCGTCGGAGACCTCGGGCTGGGAGAGGCGGTCCATCACGACGGCCAGCAGGAACAGTGCCAGGCCCGACGCCGCGGACGCGGCAATGTCGAGGTTCTGGACCGCCCTGTAGACGAGGCGACCGAGGCCTCCGGCACCCATGATGGCGGCGATGCCGATCATGGCGATCGACATGAGCAAGGTCTGGTTGAGGCCGGTCATCAGGGCCGGTCGGGCGAGCGGGAGTTGGACGTCGACGAGAACGCGCAACTCCGTGGCGCCGTATGCCCGGCTGGCCTCGACGACGTCCTCAGGCACCTGCCTGATGCCCAGGTTGGTGAGCCGGATCAGCGGTGGCAGGGCGAACACCATGGTCACCATCGTCCCGGGCACCACGCCGATACTCCAGAAGAAGATGACGGGCAACATGTAGACGAAGGCGTGGACGACCTGCATCGCATCGAGGATCGGACGGACCACGTTCCAAACCGAGTCGACACGACCACAGAGGATCCCGAGTGGTACGCCGACGATGGCGCACAGGATGACCGCCACGAGGACCATCCCGAGAGTACGGACGGTCTCGATCCAGTAGTTGGTTCCGAGCAGGCCGCAGAAGCCCATGGCCAGACCTGCAGCGACCCCGACCTTGGGAGTACGAACCAGTGCGCCGATGATCACGGTGGCCAGAACCACCCAGAGCCACCCAATCTCGATCAGGAAATCGTCGACGAAGTTGTCGAGGAGAAAGGAGAACGGCCAACGGATGGCGTCGAGCAGCCAGGAGAGGTTGGCGTCGATCCAGTCGACCATCTGATCGACCCAGTCGCCGAACGGGACCTCCCACTGATCGAGGATCATGGAGTCGAAGATGCTCGTTTCGGCGCCCTGGGCGCCCTCGCATTCTGCCAGGGTGTAGCATTCGGAAGCCCTCGGGATGCTGCTCACAGGAACACCTCCCGCTCAAAGCCGTCTATGAGTTGTTCGACACGGCCCATCTCCTCCATGATCTCCTGCGGCTCGACTTCTCCGATGAGGAGTCCGGCATCGTCGACCACCGCGATCGGAAAGCCGAGGCCGGCCGCAGCGTAGATCTCATTGAGTCGTGCTGTCGCCACTGTCGTTGAGAACTCGGACCGCAGGACATCGGACAGCAAGGTGGTGCCGTGGGCCAGGGCGCTCCCGGCATCGACCACCGAGAGCAGCCCCGTGGGCCGGCCGTCGGCGTCGACCACGAAGCCACCCCGTCGCTGACCGAGCCGATCGACCGCCGAGGCGAGAGAGGCGGAGGCGTCGAGGATGACCGCATCGTGCATGACGTTGACGACGTCAATGACCCGACCCTGGTCGACGTCCTGGGTGAATTCGGCGACATAGCCGTCGGCCGGCTCGGTCAGGATCTCCTCGGGGGTGCCGATCTGGACGACGTAGCCGTCGCGCAGGATGCACACCCGGTTGCCGATCCGCAGCGCCTCGTTCAGGTCGTGGGTGATGAACAGGATCGTCTTGTGGAGTTTCTTCTGGATGATCATCAGCTCGTCCTGCATCTGGCGGCGGATGAGCGGGTCGAGGGCGCTGAACGCCTCGTCCATGAGCAGGATCGGCGGATCACTGCACAGCGCCCGGGCCAGGCCGACACGCTGCTGCATGCCGCCGGAGAGTTCTCCGACGGCGTTCTGGGCNTACGCCTCGAGGCCGACCATCGCCAGCGCCTTCAGCGCTTCTGCGTCACGTTCACCCTTGGAAACACCCTGCACCTTGAGGCCGTAGCCGGTGTTGTCGATGATGTTCCTGTGGGGGAACAGTGCGAAGTGCTGGAAGACCATGCCCATCTTCTCGCGGCGGAACGTCTGGAGAGCCGAGCCGCGTAGCCCCTGGACGTCGATGCCGTCGACGGTCACTTGGCCTGCGGTGATGTCATGGAGCTTGTTGACGGTACGGATCGCTGTGGACTTGCCGGAACCCGACAAGCCCATCACGACGAAGATCTCACCCTTGTTCACNGTGAACGAGATGTCCTTCATGCCGACCACGTGGCCGGACAGGCGCTGGACTTCGTCCTTNTCCACCCCCGCCCGGGAGAGGTCGTACGCCCGGCCACCCGGGTCCGGGCCGAAGATCTTGTAGACGTGTTCGAGCGAGACGATCGGCTCGCCGTGTTCCGTCATTCGAATCTCCTTCTGAGTGGACCAGATTTCGCAGACCGGNCTACCTGCGTTTTACCGCCCCCGGCACCGAANGCAAAGGTACCACTTCAAAAACTGCTGATCCTCCCCCGTCTCATCCGTTGGCCAACAGTTTGTTACCAGGTCCAACCGGCGGCGGCTTCGCGGCAGTCGGCGACGAGGTCGACATTGTCGGCCATCCATCCGGCATCGAGTTGCTGGACGTGGGCCTCGGGATGCTGTGCGAGACTCACCCGATGGCATGGATCCTGACCGTTCCCGACGGCGACTGGGTGGACGGGGGAGGATCCCTCGCCGAACTCCACGCCGAGGTCGTCGACCCCGTCCACAGTCGCGTCGACCACATCATGGCCGTCCACTCCCTGAACCCCCGGGGGCTGAGCGCCCACCTGGGCCTCTACACGTCGGCGATGGCGGGGACCAGCACGCTGCGCAAGGTCGAGCGGGAGCTCATCGCACTCGTGGTCAGCCTCGAGAACCACTGTCACTATTGAGTGGCCCACCATCGGCGCGGTCTGCGCCGACTCCTCCGGGACGATGGCCTGGCCGATGCCGTCGAGGCCGACTGGCGCTCTGCGCCGATCTCGGATCAGCGCCGAGCGATGCTCGAGTACGCGATCCTGCTGACCACCTCGCCTGGAAAGGTCACCGAGGCCGACATCGGCGCCCTTCGAACGGCCGGGTTCAGCGATCGCGACATCCTCGACATCGCCGAGGTGACCGCCTACTACGCCTACGCCAACCGCATTGCCGACGGCCTCGGAATTACCGCCGAACCCTGGATCCCCGACGAATCCTGATGGACGGGTGGTGACCACCCGCCTCTTTTTCCCCGGGAAGGACACGGGAAGTGCCCCGTGGCGCCCACCACGGTGGAGAAGTCAGAGCGCAGCGTTGATGGTCCGAACCGAACCGTCGAGTTCAATACGGACCTGATCTCCCGTCCTGAGCTTCGCCAACTCAGCCTCGTTCACGAGAACCACAGGCAGCGGCCAGCCATACAACTCGTCGGCGACGATCGCACCCAATGCCACGATCGCGTCCGGCTCGACCATCACGATCGCCGCCGGTGCCGTGCCGCAGCGGACCGCCTCGAGGAGGACCGAACTCGCCGAACTCGAGCCGCGGCCACTGCGCATGACGAGCACCCGGCCGGCGACCGACAGGCCCGACTGGGGGTGGTGTCTGTCGATCACCTCACCGGTCGCCGCATCAAGGCCTCCCCAGAAGCTGAGGGGCTCGTCGAGGTGCAGCACCTCGCCTTCGACAGGGCCACCTGGCGGGCCGGCGACCTGGAGGGACGGCCGCTCAGCCATCGTGGGAGCCCGTGGCCCAGATCGCCTCGTCGAGGACCACCCGTCCGGCGACAGCCGATTCTGCACACTCGCTTGTGCTCCCCAACACCACCTCGACGCCGAGGTTGCCCGGGGCGTAGTAGGCCCACTTGGCCGAATCGGTCATCGCCGGGCCGGTCGTGTCCGCGAGGATCGGCGTCACATAGGTGCACGTGTCGGTGACGATGGTGACGCCGACCGAACGCAGGATCTCGGCCCAGCCGCGTTCCTCGACCTCGCTGAGGACCCCCCGGCCCGTCGAGATGTACACGTCGACCTCGGGGTGCACCCTGCGTCCACCCAGTGCCTCCACGAACCGCCCGAACTCCGCCACGGAGTAGTGGGGCGTTCCCAGGCTGACGGTTGCCAGAGCGTCACCCGTCGCGCCGTCGAGCCGAGCGGTATTGAGTCGATCTCTGGTCCGACGCAGGTCGTCAGGCGCCACGACGACCACCTCGGCGGGCTGGTGGCCTCCGAGGGCCGCATCAAGCGTCGGCGCCTCGGGAGTCGCTCCGACGACGTGGAACATCCCAACGCTTCCGGCCGAGGCGGCGGCGGCACCCAGGGCCTTGAGCCAGTCCTCCCCCGGCGGGTCGGGCAGGCCGTCTATGACCGGCACCCGGTTCCCGACCACCGCACCGATGAGCGTGCCGAGAACGTGGGGAAGCAACGAACTGGTGTACAACTCGGGCGCCAGCCCGCCGAGGCGGAAGACAACGGTGGCTCGGCGATTCCTGTCGAGGTGGAGGCCTGCCGCCGGCGCCCGACCTGTGACCGCCGCACAGATGTCGACGAAATCGCCGTAGCGGTCGGTGCGCGCACCGAGCACCGAGTTGGCGAAGGCGACGGCGTTCGACTCGGCCCAGGCGATCTGCTCCCCGAAGGCGGGCCGTTCCTCCAGTTGGTAGGGGGCACATGTCCAGGTGGGCCGACAACCCATGCCGACGTAGGCATCCATGAGACGCCGGGCCAGGAGGCCCTCCTCGGGATCCCCTCGGTACAGGTCGGGGTGCAGGAGGTCGAGCGACGACACGTTCAGGGTCGTGGGCACGACGACGGTCGCCCCGTCGGCGGCCAGGCGTTCGGCGAAGTCCAGCGGAGCCCGCCCGTGGTACAGGCACGAGTCGACATGGGCGGCGGAGATGTCGAGCAGTTCCTCGGCACCGAGGGCCTCCGCCAGGCGGACCACCACTCGCATCGCCAGTCGGACGGCTGGACCATCGCCCCCGTCCAGGCGACGCACATCGTCTTCGGTCAGATGGAGGGCCACCTGCGCAGCGTAGGTGGCCGCCCCGTCCGCCGGGTCAGTAGAGGATCTTGTCGAAGAATGCCCGGGTGCGCTCATGCGCCGGGTTCGAGAAGACCTCCTCCGGCGGTCCGACCTCGACGATCTCGCCCTCGTCGATGAACACGAGGCGATCGGCAGCAGCCTTGGCGAACCCCATCTCATGGGTGACCACCACCATCGTCATCCCCTCGGAGGCGAGCTCGAGCATGACGTCGAGCACCTCCTTGACCATCTCCGGGTCGAGCGCCGAAGTCGGCTCGTCGAAGAGCATCACCTTGGGGTCCATGGCAAGGGACCGGGCGATGGCGACGCGCTGCTGCTGGCCACCCGAGAGTTGGCGGGGATAGGCATCGGCCTTCTCGGGGATCCCGACCCGGACCAACTGGCGGACCGCCTCTTCCTCGGCCTCGGCCTTGCCACGCCCTCGCACCTTGCGCTGTGCCAGCGTGATGTTCTGGAGGACGGTGAGGTGCGGGAAGAGGTTGAACTGCTGGAAGACCATTCCGACCTCGGCCCGTACGTGGTCGAGGTCGGTCTTGACCTCGGTGAGTTCGTAGCCGTCAACCGTGACGAAGCCCTCGGTGGGCACTTCCAGCAGGTTGATGCATCGCAGCACCGTCGACTTGCCGGAGCCGCTGGGGCCCACGATGACGACCACCTCGCCCTCGGCGATTTCGAGGTCGAAGTCGCGCACGGCGTGGATGGTCTTGTCGAACGTCTTGGAGAGCCCCCGGAGGGAGATCATCGAGGTGGTGCTGGAACCGGTGTCTATGGCCACCTCAGCGCTCTCCCTTCCGGTCTCTGGTCATCCGGCGCTCGAGCACCCCGAGCAGGATCGACAGGCCGAGGGTGAGGCAGAGGTAGGTGAAGCCAACAACGAAGTAGCCCTCCCGGAACTTGAAGGTGCTCGCCGAGAACTGACGGGTCTTCTGTGTGATCTCGAGCACGCCGAGGACCGAGAGCAGCGATGTGTCCTTGAGTACGGCGATGAAGTCGTTGCCGAGCGGAGGGATGATCGCCCGCATGGCCTGTGGGAGTACCACGGAGCGCATGGTCTGGCGCCCCGTGAGGCCGAGTGACCGACCAGCCTCGGTCTGGCCGGGCGGGATCGACTGGATGCCGCCGCGGAAGATCTCCGCCATGTAGGCGCCGTAGATCAGGGCCAGGGTCACGGTCGCCCGCATCTCGAAACCGATCCTGTAGCCGAGAAGGAATCGGTCTTGGGCCCACGGCACGACGACCAGCGCCACCATGAAGATCAGGGGCAGGATCGGAATGCCCCGGATGAACTCGACGTAGATGCGTGACAGGTTGCGGACGACAACGTTGCGCGAGATCTGCCCGATGCCGATGACCAGGCCGATGAAGAGGGCAATTCCGAACGCCTGGAACGTCGTCCTGACGGTGATGCGCAGGCCCGGGTAGATCCGCGTCCAGGCGAGGTTGTAGTCGTCGTTCTGGACGATCTGGACTGCCATCCAGATGAGGACGGCGGCGATGACGACGCCCCACCAGGGGAAGGTGTCCCACCATGGCCGTTCATCGCTGACCCGCCCAGCGTCGCGCTTTCGGCGGGTGGGTGACGCCGTCGTCGCGTCACTGTCCATCAAGGGTCCTCCGGTCCGGGACGAAATCCGCCGAGGGACCCTAACCTGCCGGGGCATCGCGACCGTCCACGACAGGAGGACGACACCTTGAGCGACGAGAAATTCCTCCCTTCCTCCTACGGCCTCGAGACGACCGAAGCCACGCTGGCGCACTACGAAGCCTGGGCAGGGAGTTACGACGTCGAGATCGGCGAGGAGAACCGGTATGCCCAGCCCGGGCGCTGCACCCGCGCCCTCCTGGCCTCGGGCGTCGGTCCCGATGCCAGGATTCTCGACGTAGGTTGCGGGAGCGGCCTCTCCGGAGTGGCACTGGCCCGGGGCGGCTATGCGTTGATCGACGGCTGCGACCTCTCCCCCTCCATGCTCGTCCTGGCCGTCGAGACCGGCGCCTACAGAACTCTCTTCGAGGCGGACCTGAACCAGGGGATCGACGTCGCTGATGCCACCTATGACGCGGCGACGGCCGTCGGCGTATTCTCGTTCGGGCACATCCGGGCCGATGCCATCCGGGAGGTGCTGCGAGTCGTCCTCCCCGGCGGGGTCGTCGTCGTCGGCCTGAACGACCACTTCTGGGACGAGGGCTCAATGCCAGCCGAGTTCGACGCCGTGGAGGCAGACGGCCTCGCCACCGTCACGTCCCGCCAGCACGGCGAGCACCTTCCGGCCGCCGGCATCGAGGGTTGGGTGGTCACCCTGCGCAAGGCAGGCGACGCTGCCTGAGGGCCCGGCCCCGGGCCACCACGACTACGACTGCGCGTGCTGCCAGCCGAAGCGGCCCTTGATGCAGAGGTGGCCGTTCGTGATCGAGTGGTCGGCTGGCGAGGTCACCTTGACGATCTGCTCATCCTGGACGTGCAGTTCAAGGTTGCAGCCCACTCCACAGAACGAGCAGACCGTGGTGGTGACGGCCTGGGCGTCCTCGTCCCAGGTGCCCTCCTCGCGCATGTCGTGCTCGGTCTTGAACACGAGTGCGCCCGTCGGGCAGACGCCGATGCAGTTGCCGCAGTAGACGCAGGCGGAGTCGGGCAGCGTGACGTCGAACTCGGTGGAGATGTGGGCGTCGAAGCCCCGCCCCGCCGTGGCGATGGCGAAGGTGAACTGGGCATCGTCGCCACAGGCCTCGACGCACTTGTAGCAGAGGATGCAGCGTTCATAGTCGCGGACATAGAGGTCGTCCTGGACCTTCGGTGGCTGAGCCACGGTGGCGATGTCGGCCTTGTCTCCCATGCGACCGGGATCACAGCCGTAGTGGTCCATCCAGGCGTGGACCTCGTCGTCCGCCCGATCGAGGTCGACCGACGATGCCAGGAGTTCGTAGACCATCTTTCGGCTGGTACGGACCCGCTCGGAGTCGGTGGCCACGACCATGCCGTCCTCCGCCGCACGGGAACAGGAGGGCACGAGCACCCGCGAGTTCTCGACCTCGACGACGCACACGCGACAGACGTTGACGGGCGTGAGGTTCTCGGCCCAGCAAAGCGTCGGCGTGTCGATGCCCTCCTGGTGGCAGGCGTCGAGGATCGTCGAGCCCTCGGGGACCCGGACGGTCCGGTCGTCGATCGTGAGTTCCACCAGGCGGCGCGGGGTGGGCACCGGCACGTCGTTCATCGAGATCCCTCCAACAGGCCGAGGTCGAGGGCGGAGCGGATGGCGCCGGACGCCGTCTGACCGAGTCCGCAGATCGAGGCGTCGCCCATCACCGCCGCAAGGTCGTCGAGGAGGTCGCGCTCGGCATCGAGGGTCGCCCCGTCGCGGAGTCGGGCCAGCACCTCCTCCTGGCGGATCGTGCCGACCCGGCAGGGCACGCACTGGCCGCAGGACTCGTCGCGGAAGAACTCGGCGACCCGGCGGACCGTGTCGACCATGTCGTCCTCCTCGCCGAACACCATGACGACGCCGGATCCGAGGGACACGCCGGCAGCCCGGGTGTCCTCGAGGGTCAGGGGGAGGTCGAGTTGTTCGGAACGGACGAAGAAGCCGGCCGCCCCGCCGAGCAGTACGGCATGGGGCTCGTCGGCGCCGACCACTCCGCCGGCGGCCTCGAGGACGCCGCGGAGGGTGATACCGAACTCGTGCTCGTAGGTGCCGGGGTTCGACACCCGGCCACTGAGGCAGAAGAGGCGCGTGCCCGGTGAACGCTCGGTACCGATGGCCCTGTAGGCCTCGCCGCCGTCCAGCATGATCGGAAGCACGTTGACCAGCGTCTCGACGTTGTTGATCGCCGTGGGTTCGCCGAAGAGGCCGTGCGTCGTCGGGAACGGTGGCTTGTTGCGGGGCTCGCCCCGGAAGCCCTCGATCGAGTTGAACAGCGCCGTCTCCTCGCCGCAGATATAGGCGCCGGCGCCGATGCGCAGGTCGATGTCGAAGCGCGTCCCGGACCCGGCGACGTCGTCACCGAGCAGGCCGGCAACCCGCGCCTGGTCGATGGCGGAGCGCAGGCGGTGGGCGGCCACAGGGTATTCGCCGCGGATGTAGAGCCATCCCCGTTCGGCGCCGACGGCGGTGCCGGCGATCGTCATGGCCTCGACCAACGAGAACGGATCGCCCTCCATGACAACCCGGTCCTTGAAGGTCCCGGGCTCGGACTCGTCGGCGTTGCACACCAGGTGGCGGGGTCGCCCCTGTTGGTCGGCCACGCCACGCCACTTGACGCCCGTCGGGAAGGCTGCGCCGCCACGACCGGAGAGGCCGGCGGTGGTCACCTCCTCGATAACCCGGTCGGGGCCCATGGCGAGTGCAGCCTCAAGTGCCCGGTAGCCGCCGTGGGCCCGGTAGTCGTCGAGGCTCCCGGGATCGACGACGCCCACCCGGGCGAGCAACCGCAGGTCGGGCGAGCCCACCTGGGGCAGGCTGACCGAGGCGGTGGAGGTGCGACCAGAGATCGCCACGGCCACCTCATCGACACTGCCGGGTGCAACCGTGAGGTCGTGGTCGCCGCAGCGCTGGACCAGGACGGCGGGGCCGCGCTCGCACTGGCCGAGGCACGGGCTGGCCTTGGCGTGGTGGCCGGCTGCTCGCAACTCGTCGATCAGGCCGAGGGCTCCGACCGGACGGCAGGCAACGTCATCGCAGACGTGCACCACGTCGGTGGCCTCGGGGGCCTCGTGGGCGAACAGGTGGTAGAAGGTCGCCACGCCGTAGGCCTCGGCCGGTGGCACCTCGAGTTGCCGGCAGGCGTAGTCGAGGCCGCCGGGGCTGATCCAGCCCGAGGCTCGTTGGACGGCGTGAAGCGCGGGAAGCAGCAGGTGACGGCGCTCGGCCGTCCGTGCATGTCCGGCATAGACGAGGCGCTCGCCCTCCACGACGACCACGGAGCCGAGGTCGGCGACGACCTCGTCGACGGCGATGCGCTCTTCGTCGGTGGGTTCGGCATCGCCGAACCGCAGGTCAGGCATCGACCAGGGACCCCAGCTTGTCGACCCGGATGGCCGCAGCCTTGAACTCGGCGGTGCCGGACTTGGGGTCGTAGGCGTCGCAGGTCAGTTGGTTGACGTCGGCGAGTTCGGGGAAGTGGAATGTCGTGAAGGCCAACCCCACCTGCAGGCTGGCGTCGATGGCGACGGTCATCTCGATCGTGCCACGGCGGGACGAGACGCTGACCCGCTCACCGGCCACGACGCCGAGCGCGGCGGCGTCCGCAGCGGAGAGGTCGAGTGCCTCCCCCGAGCGGATGGGCGAGTTGTACTTGTCGGTCTGGACACCGGTGTTGTACGAGTCGAGGGCCCGACCGGTGGTGAGCCGCAGCGGGAACTCATCCGTGAGTTCGTCGATCGGCGGCTTCCAGGGGACGCACGAGAACGGGGCGGGTCGTCCACCGATCGGATCCTCCCAGAGGCGGCCGTGCAGGAACGGGCTGCCGGGGTGGCCCTCCTCGGGGCACGGCCACTGGATGCCGCCCTCGGCCTCGAGGCGCTCCCACGACATGCCGGTGTGCATGGGCGAGAGCGTTCGGAGTTCCTCCCAGAGTTCCTCTGCGGTCGGCCGACCCCAGTCGGTGGCGCCCATGCGCTCAGCCAGGTCGGCGATGATGTCGATCTCCTGACGGGCCTGGCCGGGCGGGGGCACGGCGGCACGGGTGCGCTGGACGCGGCGCTCGCTGTTGGTGACGGTGCCGTCGGACTCGGCCCAACCGAGAGCGGCCGGGAGGACCACGTCGGCCATCTCGGCGGTCCGGGTCATGAACACGTCCTGGACCACCATCACGTCGAGCTTCCCAAGCAGTTCACGGGCATGGCTGACGTCGGCCTCGGAATCGGCCGGGTTCTCGCCGATGACCCACAGGGCCTTGAGTTCGTCCCGGCCCATGGCATCGAACATCTCGGTGAGGTTCCATCCGTTCTGGGCGGGGATCGTCGTGCCGTAGACCGCCTCGAACCTGGC
>PACE01000049.1 GCA_002699725.1 Acidimicrobiaceae bacterium | reverse complement strand
GCGCCCACCACCACGACCACCACCACGACCACCACCACGACCACCACCACGACCACCACCATGGCGCCCATTTCGATCGACCCGGCCGAGGTCGTCGCCGGCTGCGAGCCGCTGCTTGCCGACTGCCTGCTGCCGTTCCCCAGCAACCACCTCACGGTCGCCGACCCCGACACACCCACCGGTCGACTCGTGGCCTTCGCTGCGTCCGCCCTGCCGATCAACAACGAAGGCGCATGGATTGATCCCACCCCCTGGAACCACAACGACGGCTTCAGCCCCGGCTCGGCCATGGCCGTCCGGTTTCCCGACCTCGACGTCGACGCATCGGGCCTGGCCCCGATCACCGACATCGCCCACTCCCTCGACCCCGATTCGGCCACGGTCGTCATCGACGCCGACACCGGCGAGCGCTGGCCGCACTGGACCGAACTCGATGCCAACGCCGGCGACGAAGTCCCGATCCTCTACCTGCGCCCTGCCCGCAACTTCCCCGAAGGCCATCGAATCGTCGTCGGCATCCGCGGCCTCATAGATGGATCCGGCGACACGGTCGCCCCTACTGACGTCTTCCGCGCCTACCGCGACCGCCTCGACACCGGCAACCCGGGCCTCGAGGGCCGACGCGGGTCGATGGACGAGGTGTTCGACGTCCTGGGCGAGGCAGGCGTCGACCGGGCCGACCTCGTCGTGGCCTGGGACTTCACCGTCATCAGCACCCGGAACCTGACCGGACCCCTGCTCTCCATGCGGGACGACGCCTTCGCCGAGCTCGGCGACGCAGCACCAACGTTCGAGGTGGCCTCCGTCGAGGACCTCGACGACGACCAGCTGATGCGCAAGGTAACCGGCACCTACACCGTCCCGGGCTTCCTGACCGGTGACGGAAGCACCGGCGAGAGCCTGCTGTTCGACGAAGACGGCGCTCCGGCCCGTGGCATCGACCTGACCGCCCCCTTCACCTGCGGGATTCCCGTCTCGGCCAGCGGTGGGGAACCCGGCGCCCCCCTCATCTACGGCCACGGCCTGCTCGGCACTGCAAACCAGGCCACCTCGTCGGGGCCCCGTGCCATCGCCGCGGACTTCAGCCGGGTCGTTTGCGGCACCGACC
The DNA here is from genome assembly GCA_002699725.1 of Acidimicrobiaceae bacterium. Classification (GTDB taxonomy): domain Bacteria; phylum Actinomycetota; class Acidimicrobiia; order Acidimicrobiales; family MedAcidi-G1; genus S20-B6. The sequence continues at coordinate 35,865 of PACE01000049.1, read as the reverse complement.
TCATCGGCATGGCCGACGAGGACACCGTCAACGCCGTCGCCGTGATCCAGGACTTCTCCCGCTTCCACACCCTCGGCGACCGCCTCCTCCAGGGCCAACTCAACACTCTCTTCCTCGGCCGCCTGATGATCCACCCCGACGGGCTCGCCACCGACCCGGCCTTCCAGGACGCCGACGGCCAGCCGCTGATCCGCGCCGGGGCCGACCACGGGCTCGCCTACTACGGGATCAGCCAGGGTGGGATCATGGGTGCTGCCTCCACCGCAGTGTCCACCGACTGGGACCTGGCGATGCTCGGGGTGCCGGCCATCAACTACTCGACGTTGCTGCACCGCAGCATCGACTTCGACCCGTTCTTCCTCGGGCTCCAGGTCTCCTACCCGTCCACCTACGACCAGGGCATAGGCATCCTGCTCTTCCAGATGCTCTGGGACCGCGGCGAGGGCAACGGCTACGCCAACCACTTCGGCGACGATCCGCTCCCGGGTGTGAACCAAAAGCGGGTCCTGCTCCACCTCGCCGTCGGTGACCACCAGGTTGCCAACATCGCCACCGAGGTCATGGCCCGCACCATGGGTGCGGCAGTCCAGTGGCCGGCGGTCGCCGACGGACGCAGCTACGACATCGAGCCCTACTGGGGCCTCGAGCGATGGACGGACGACGAATACGAGGGATCGGCGCTCGTGGTCTGGGACTCCGGGATCTCCCTGCCGCCCACGACTAACCTGCCGCCGCGGGAGGGCGACGACCCCCACAACGATATACGCACCGAACCAGCCTCGGTCGAACAGCGGGGCACCTTCCTCGCCACCGGCACCGTCGTTCGCACCTGCGACGGGCCCTGCACGGCAGAACAACGCTGAGCGGCCCACCGTCCCCGCCGCATCCGGCGCCCATCGCCACACACGCCAACACCCCGATCAGCCATTTCATCCCCCGAGCCTCCCACAGGAGCGCCAACGTCGGCCCTCCTCCTCCGCCCGTCGCCTGACCCGGCCTACTGGCCCCCGACCCTCCGAGGCGGGGAGCCGGTGGGCCTACTATCGGGCCGTGGGTGCATGTAGTAACCGTTGGGGTGGTACAGATGCCCGGGCGTAGGCTCTCGGAATGCCGGAATGCACCCCGATCAGCGTCACCGAAGCCCAACTCGATGGCGTCGCCTACAACGCCGACGGACTCGTGCCTGCGATCATCCAGGAGGAGGGCACCGGCCGGATCCTGATGATGGCCTGGATGAACGACGAGTCACTGCGGCGGTCGCTCGAGACCGGGCGCACCTGGTTCTGGAGCCGCAGTCGCCAGGAGTACTGGTGCAAGGGCGAGAGCTCTGGAGACCGCCAGTACATCCGGGAGGCCTTCTTCGACTGCGACGGCGACACCCTGCTCTTCACCGTGGAGCAGGAGGGGAACGGCGCCTGCCACACCGGTGAGTACAGCTGCTTCTTCCGGTCTTTCGGGCCCGAAACCGCAGCAGGCTGAGACTATGAGTGCACTCGTCGCCGCTCCGGGGCGCGAGGAGTTCCGCGACCTGGCCCGGTCGCACACGGTCGTCCCCGTGTGGGGCGAGTTACTGGCCGACCTGACGACCCCGGTCAGCCTGTTCGCCCGCTGCGTCGGCGAAGGTGAGGGATTCCTCCTCGAGAGCGTGGATCGTGGCGAGACCTGGGGCCGCTGGTCGTTCATCGGCCGCAACCCCTCGTTGACGTTGCGCCTGAAGGACGACGAGCTCCTCGCCGAGGGCGAACTCCCCGGGGGGATCCCGACCGACCGGGGGATGCTGGCTGCTCTCGAGGCCCTGCTCGAGCACCACAACTCGCCGGAGATCGAGGGGCTACCACCGCTGCACAACGGGCTCATGGGCTACCTGGGCTACGACGTGGTGCGAGAAGTCGAAAACCTGCCCGATGCGCCGCCCGACAGCCGGGGATTTCCCGATGCCCTGATGGCGGTCATCGGCGAACTGGTTGCCATCGACCACTGGCGCCAACGGGCCATTCTGATCGCCAATGTCACCATTCCCGCCGATACGGACGACGCCACCCTCGACGCCCTGTACGCCGAGGCGGTCGTTCGCGTCGAGCGGCTTGCCGCCGATGGGGCCCGTCCGCTCGACGAACCCATGATGCTGCCGCCGCACCCGGACGACGAGCCACCGGAGGTGTCCTCGACGATGGGCGCCGAGTCCTACGGGGCCGCCGTCGAGGCCGCACGCGAGTACATCTTCGCCGGCGACATCTTCCAGGTCGTCCTCTCCCAGCGTTTCGACGTGGAACTCGGGGCCGAGCCGTTCGACGTGTACCGGGTCCTTCGCCAGGTCAACCCGAGCCCGTACATGTACTTCCTCCGGGACCGGGACGTCTCGGTGGTCGGTGCGTCACCGGAGCCGATGGTCCAACTTCTCGAGGGCCGGGTCATCTCCCGTCCCATCGCCGGAACCCGGCGCCGGGGTCGCACCGCGGCCGAGGAGCGCAGGATGGCCGCCGAACTGGTCGAGGATCCCAAGGAACGAGCCGAGCACCTGATGCTCCTGGACCTCGCCCGCAACGACGTGGGGCGGGTGGTCACCTTCGGGACCGAGCAGGTCGACGAGATGATGACACTCGAGCGCTACAGCCACGTGATGCACCTGACGAGCCAGGTCTCCGGCGAGTTGGCCGAGGGTCGGACGCCGATCGACGTCCTACGGGCCACGCTGCCCGCAGGCACGGTCTCGGGTGCACCGAAGGTCCGGGCCATGGAGATCATCGATCAGCTCGAGCCGGCACGGCGCGGCCCGTATGCGGGCGTCGTCGGCTACTTCGACTTCTCGGGAAACATCGACACGGCGATCGCCATCCGGACGATGTTCGTCCGTGACGGCCTCGCGTCGGTGCAGGCTGGCGCCGGCATCGTTGCGGACAGCGACCCGGCCCTTGAGCACCTCGAGTGCCAGAACAAGGCGAGGGCGCTCCTGGTGGCGATTCCTGCCGCTCGCCGCATGACCGCCCAGCGCATCGCCGGGTCGTGAGCACACCGGTCCTGTTCCGCCGCAGCCGGGACGTCATAGCGGTCTGGGGTCCGGATGCCGAGTCGTACCTGCAGGGGCAACTCAGCCAGGATGTCGCTGCCCTGGCCGACGGCAACTCGGCGTGGTCCTTCGTACTCCAGCCGACCGGCAAGGTCGATGCATGGCTACGGATCACACGGCGTGGGGAGGGGGACTACCTCCTCGACGTGGACGGTGGGTTCGGTGGGGTCGTTGAGTCCCGCCTGCGGCGCTTCCTGTTGCGAACGGACTGCGCTGTCGAGTCGCTCGACTGGGAGGTGGTGACGGTGCTCGGCAGCGTCGACGCGGAAACTCCAGTCGATGGAATCGCTGTAATCGTCGACTGGGAGGGGATCACCGCGGTCGACCTCCTCGGACCAGCGGCGTCCCTTCCGGATGCGGCGGGGGAGTCCGGAACGGAGGCCTGGGAGGTCGAGCGGATCGGGGCGGGGATTCCGGCGATGGGCAGCGAGGTGGACGCCGACACCATCCCGAATGCCACAGGGCAGGTCGGGCGGTCCGTGAGCTTCACCAAGGGCTGCTACACGGGCCAGGAACTCGTGGCACGCATCGACAGCCGCACGGCCGGGGCTCCGACACGCCTGGTTCGGGTCTCCGGCACCGGGCCGGTCCCGCCGACGGGTGCCGACCTCGGGGTTAAGGACGATGTGGTGGGGACCCTCACGAGCGTGGTGGCCACCCATGACGGGTTCCTCGCGCTGGGCTATCGGAAGCGCTCGGCGGTCGACCTCGATGTTGCCGAGGCCCGTTGGGAGGATGGGGCCACCGAGGTCCGGCTCGAGACCACCTGAGGTGCCGGGAATCACGATGGGACGGTCCCCGGGCGGTGGGTAGCCTCCGATCGTGGCCACCTACCTCGATCGGATCCTCGCTGTACACCGCACAACAGCCGCAGCGGACCAGCGCAGGCTGGCGAACCTCCTCGACGAGGCCCGCTCCTGCCCGCCTGCCCGCGGCTTCACCGCTGCGATCGGAGCCAGGGCCTCCGGTGAGTTGGCGGTCATCGCCGAGGTGAAGCGCCGCTCCCCGTCCCGGGGCGACCTGGCGGCCGACCTCGATCCCGCCGAGGTGGCGACCGACTACGCCGCCGGGGGCGCCTCGTGCCTCTCCGTCCTCACCGACTTCGAGTGGTTCGGTGGTTCGCCGGAGGACCTGATGGCGGCGCGCTCTGCCAGTGGCCTTCCGGTCCTCCGCAAGGACTTCACGGTGGACGCCCGCGACGTGTGCGATGCCCGTCTGATGGGAGCCGACGCCGTGTTGCTGATTGCTGCGGCCCTCGACGACGCCGAACTGGGCGACTTCGCCGCACTCGCCTCCGAGATCGGGTTGGACACCCTCGTCGAGGTGCACGATGAGGCGGAGTTGGAACGGGCACTGCTGGTCGGGGCCGCCCTCGTGGGCGTCAACCAGCGGAACCTCTCCACGTTCGAGGTCGACACCGACCGGGCGACGAGGGTCGCGGCGGCGATCCCGTCGACGGTGTGTTCTGTGGCCGAGTCAGGCATCTCGGGCCCAGGAGAAGCAGCGGTCCTCGCCGCTGCCGGCTACGACGCCGTGCTCGTGGGCGAGTCGGTGGTCACCTCGGTCGACCGGCGGGCGGCAGTGTCCGCTCTCCGGCGGTCGCCGCTCGGGCCCCCGGACGGCGGGGGCGGGGAGTAGCGTCGGACCGTGTTCGTCAAGATCTGCGGGGTCACCAACCAGGAAGACGCCCTCCTCGCCACGGCCCTCGGAGCCGACGCCGTCGGCTTCATCTTCGCCCCGTCGAATCGGCAGGTGGCGACACCGATCGTGCGCGACATCGTCCATCAACTTCCTCCCGAAGTCATGACCGTCGGCGTCTTCCGCGACCAGAGCCGGGAGCGGGTCGTGGAGGTGGTCAACACCATCGGCCTACGGGCGGCCCAACTCCATGGCAACGAGTCGCCCGAGACCTGCCGTTGGATCGCCGACCGGGTGCCGATCACCATCAGGGCCCTGCCGGCCGGGTCCCCCGACCTGCGCCGCATCGACGATTTCGGCGCCGACCTTCTGCTGCTCGACTCGCCGGTCCCCGGGTCCGGCACGGTGTTCGACTGGTCGCTGGCCGAGGGTGCGCCGAGCAACCGGCCGATGCTCCTGGCCGGTGGCCTCGACCCCGAGAACGTCGCCCGGGCGATTGCCAAGGTGCGCCCCTTCGGGGTCGATGTCGCAAGTGGTGTGGAGGCCGAATCGGGCCGCAAGGACCCCCGGCTGCTTCGGGCCTTCCTCAAGGCGGCACGCTCGGTGGAGTTCGAGGGCTACGACGGCGGCGAACATCGGCCGTTCGACTGGGAGGAGCACCAGTGAGGCTGAGCGACCCGACGCCCGAGGGGCGTTTCGGCGAATTCGGGGGCCGGTACGTCCCCGAGACCCTCGTGCCGGCCTGTGAAGGGCTCGAGACTGCCTTCCGCTCGGCCTGGGCCGATCCGGGGTTCCGGTCGCGCCTCGACGGACTTCTGGCCGACTATGCGGGGCGGCCGTCGCCGATGACCGAGTGCGAGAATCTCTCCGCTGAACTCGGCTGCCGCCTCCTCCTCAAGCGCGAGGATCTGAACCACACGGGCTCCCACAAGATCAACAATGTGCTGGGGCAGGCACTGTTGGCCCAGCGCATGGGAAAGACCCGGCTGGTCGCCGAGACCGGTGCGGGCCAGCATGGGGTCGCGACCGCCACGGCCGCGGCCCTCCTCGACATGGAGTGCTGCGTCTACATGGGCGAGGTCGACATCAGGCGCCAGGAACTCAATGTCTTTCGCATGCAATTGCTCGGCGCCGAGGTGAAGACGGCGATGAGTGGGAGCCGGACGCTCAAGGACGCCATCAACGAGGCCATGCGGGACTGGGTGGCCACCGTCGAGGAGTCCCACTACTGCCTCGGGTCCGTGATGGGCCCCCACCCGTATCCCTGGATGGTGCGGACCTTCCACGAGGTCCTCGGTCACGAGGCCCGTGAGCAGAGCGAGGCCATCCTCGGTACCGCCCCGGATGTGGTCACCGCCTGCGTGGGCGGTGGCTCGAACGCAATCGGGATCTTCTCCGGGTTCGTGGATGCGGACACGGAGTTGGTCGGTGTCGAGCCCGCCGGGGGCGCCGCAGTCGGACGTGGAGTCCCGGGCGTGGTCCACGGCTCGCAGTCGTATCTCATGCAGGACGAATTCGGGCAGGTCCTCGAAGCCGAGTCCATCAGTGCCGGCCTCGACTATCCGGGAGTGGGCCCAGAGCACAGCCACCTGGCGGCCATCGGTCGTGCCCGCTATGAGAACGTCACCGATGCCGAAGTCGTCGAGGCCTTCCAGCTCCTGAGTCGCACGGAGGGGATCATCCCCGCCCTCGAGCCAGCCCACGCCCTGGCCTGGGTTTCCCGGGACCGTGTGTCGCTTGCGGGGAGGTCGGTGGTACTCAACCTGTCCGGTCGGGGCGACAAGGACGTCGCCCAGATGATGGACGTCCTCGGCGGAAAGAGGGCCTAATGCCCGGACCGGTCGAGAGGGCCCTGCGGGAACGCCGAGATACAGGCGGGAAGGCACTCGTCGTCTACGTCACCGGCGGCCTTGGCGACGACTGGACGGACACGGTGCGGGCCGTGGCCGACGCCGGTGCCGATGTGATCGAGATCGGTGTCCCATTCTCGGACCCGGTCATGGACGGGCCGACGATCCAGGCCGCCAACGACCGCGCCCTCGGTTCGGGTGCCACGCCCTCGAGCATCCTGAACCAGGTTCGCGACCTCGATGCCGGAGCCCCGTTGGCGGTCATGACCTACTACAACATCGCCTTCCGTGCCGGCCTGGAACGCTTCGCCGCATCCCTGGCAGCCGCCGGGGTGTCGGGCTGCATCCTCCCGGACCTCCCGCTCGAGGAAACCGGACCCTGGGTGGGTGTAGCGGACGACGCGGGAATCGAGACCATCCTGCTGGCGGCTCCGACGGGCTCTGACGAGCGCCTGGCTCGAGTCTGTGAGCGTTCCCGGGGATTCGTGTATGGCGTGGGCCTACTCGGCGTGACCGGCGTCCGCTCCGAGTTGGCGGCCAGCGCATCGGTCATCGCTGAACGGCTCAAGAAGTTGACCGATCTGCCGGTCCTCGTCGGCGTCGGTGTGGGAACGCCCGAACAGGCGGTCAAGGCCGCAGCGGCCGGCGATGGCGTCGTTGTCGGGTCGGCGGTGGTCCAGCGCATGCTCGATGGTGCCGGTCCCGCTGGGGTGGGGGAGTTGGTGTCGAGTTTCCGGGCCGCGTTGGATGGTGCCTGAGGCCACCGTGGGGCTCTTTGGGGACCCTTGTGATTCGATCCGGCGGTTCGCCCTGCACGAAAAATCCGGTCGTTGTAGGGCTCGTGAGGACGGAAATGCTTGACATTGGCCCGAAAACGGGCTCGTATGTCATTTGAATACGAGTGTCGCCGGGTCCGCTGACGGCATGCAGAGTCCCAGAAAGAGAGCAGATCGATGAACAAGAGCGAATTGACCGCCGCAATCGCCGATCAGGCGGGGGTTTCAAACAAGGATGCAGGCGCATGCCTGGATGCCTTCTGCGACGTCGTGGCATCCACGGTCGCCGGCGGCGGCAAGGTGGCAGTGCCTGGTTGGATGTCCTTTGAGCACACGATCCGTGCCGCCCGCACGGCCCGTAACCCGCAGACCGGTGCCGCAATCGACGTGCCCGAAAAGGCCGCTGTCAAGATCAAGGCCGGCGCCAAGCTCAAGAGCGCCGTCGCCGCCGGCAGTGCGGCACCCGCCGCAGAGGCACCCGCCGCAGAGGCACCCGCCGCACCAGCCTGGTAGATCGGTTTCCGTTCTTCCTCTCCCGCCTCGATCGGTCGGTGGCGCAAGGCGCTACCTCGGTCCGAGGCGGTGGGGCTCGTTTCCGGTATGAGATCTGGTGAGCCCATGATGGATCTGTGCGTACCTGCCTCACGGTTGCGGGATGCCCGGGGGCACCCGTGAGCGGGTCGTTGCCCGCCCCTGACGAGGTCATCCCACATCGGGCACCGTTCCTCTTCCTGACGGCGGTCACGGAGCTTGAGGTTGGGCTGTCGGCCTCGGGCCACTGGCAGCTCACCGGCGACGAAGACTTCTTCGTTGGCCACTTTCCCGGGCGGCCAACGCTTCCCGGGGTCCTGCAGTGCGAGTCGATTGCCCAACTCGGCGCCTATGCACTGCTCAGCGATCCGGTGTTCTCCGGTCGGCTGGCGCTCTTCGGAGGCATCGACAGGGCCCGCTTCCGACGTCAGGTGCTGCCCGGCGACCGCCTCGACCTGCACGTTGAGCTGGGGCGGGTGTCCGCACGGGCCGGCAAGGGGTCCGGACGAGCTTCGGTCGACGGTGAGACGGCTTGCGAATGCGAACTGCTCTTCGTGTTCGCCGACTCGGTCTGACAGATAGCGCTCAGACGGGTCCCATCACGAGCGTGCCGTTGTGGCCGCCGAACCCGAACGAGTTCGAAAGCGACGGACCCGGCTCCCAGGGTGTCGCACCACCGAGTACCAGGTTGATGGGCGGCATCTCCGGGTCAGGAGTGGTGTAGCCGGCAGTCGGGGGGATGAGCGCCTTCTGAAGGCTGAGAGCCAGTGCCACGGCTTCGAGGGCACCGGCCGCCCCCAGGGCATGTCCAGTGATCCCCTTTGTGGAAGTCACGAGCGGCCCCGGCGTGCCGAAGACCTTCTCCATGGCCCGGGCCTCCGCCATGTCGTTCAATGGGGTGGAGGTGCCGTGTGCGTTGATGTGGCCGATTTCGGCTGCGGTCACCCCGGCCTCCTCCATCGCCAACTCCATGCAGGCCACCGCCCCGGCACCACCGGGCGCCGGCGCCGTGATGTGGTGGGCATCGGCCGTGCTGGCNCCACCGAGCACCTCGGCGATGATCGTGGCNCCNCGGTCGANGGCNGTCTCCCANTCNTCNAGNACGAGGATTCCCGCNCCCTCNCCCATGACGAAGCCGTCCCGGTNGGCNTCGAANGGTCGNGAGATGCCGNCGGACGAGAAGGCCGTCATGTTGGTNAACCCNGCAAGGGCCGTCGGGACGAAGGCGGCCTCGCTACCNCCGGCGATCATCANGTCGCAGCGGCCNGNGGCCACGAGGCGGGCGGCGTTGGCGACGGCGTGGGTNCCGGCCGCNCAGGCNGTGCANNTGTTCTCCGCCGGTCCCTGGAAGCCGTGGNGCATCGAGACGGCTGCGGTNGNGGCGTTGGCCATCATCATCGGNANCAGGAAGGGGGAGACNCGGCGNTCGCCCTTNTCGAGNCGGACCTTGATCTGNTCCTCNAGNGTCTGGATNCCTCCGATGCCGGTGCCGATCCACACACCGGATCGGCCGGGGTCGGCGGTCAGGTTGCCTGCCTGCTCCAGGGCCATGTGGGCTGCGGCGACGGCGAACTGGGTGCACCGGTCGGCTCGACGGACCTCCTTGGGGTTATCGAACCAGGGGCCGGTGTCGAAGTCGTGGACGCGCCGGTTNCCCACGGGGGCNGGGCCGCAGAGGCCGTCCCAGAAGGCATCGANACCGATCCCGCAGGGTGCGACGACCCCCAGGCCGGTGACGGCGACGCGCCGTCCCTGCATCAGAGTCCCTGCTTCAGAGCTTGTCGGTGATTATGGCGTAGGCGCCAGCGACGGTCTCGATGCCCTCGAGTTCCGACTCCTCGATGGTCACGTCGAATTCCTCTTCGAGGGCCATGACCAGTTCGACCAGGTCGAGGCTGTCCGCATCGAGGTCGTCGCCGAAGCGGGCTTCGAGAGTGATCTGGGAGGCGTCGACCGAAAGCACTTCCACAGCGCACTTGGTGAATCGTTCGAAATTCGCATCGCTCACCGGGAGCTCCGTTCTCTTGTGGCATCTCTCGATGGCCGGGGGTTTCGGGACGGCAATACCCTAGGGCGGGAGGCGCCGCCCCGCGGCGATTTCGGGTGGTGCCCACGGGTTCCTTGTTGGCGGGAAGGGCGCTTCAGCCCATGAAGAGCCCACCGTCGACGGGAAGCACGGCGCCGGTGATGTACCCGGCCTCATCGGAGGCGAGGAATCGGACTGCCGCTGCGATCTCCTCGGGTCGTCCGAGCCGACCGAGCGGAACGGCATCGGCATAGGCGTCCTGCTGGTCCTCCGGGAGGGCGCTGAGCATGTCGGTGGCGATGGGTCCGGGGGCGACNACGTTGACGGTCACCCCACGGCTGGCGAANTCCTTGGCGAAGGAGCGGCCGAGGCCGACGAGGCCGGCCTTCGAAGCGGCGTAGTTGGCCTGACCGGCCTGGCCGATCCGTCCCGCGATCGAGGAGACGAACACGATGCGTCCCCAGCGGGCGCGCATCATGCCCTTGACCGCCCGTCTGGCGACCCGAAATCCACCGGTCAGGTTGGCCTCCAGCACATCGGTGAAGTCGTCGTCGGACATACGCAGGACGAGGCTGTCCCGGGTGATCCCGGCATTCGAGACCAGCACCTCGACGGCTCCGAGTTCCTCTTCGACCCGGGCGAAGGCGGCTTCGACCTGGTCGGCGTCGGTGATGTCGCAGGCCACCGCGAGGAGGCCCGACTCGAGGACCTCGGGCGGTACCTCGCCCCGACAGGTCACGGCGACCCGGTCGCCCTGTTCGGCAAAGGTCCGGGCGCACGCCAGGCCGATTCCGCGGTTTCCCCCGGTCACCAGCACGGTTCGTCGGCTCATGAGGTTCCTCGTTCCCTGTTGCTCTCGTCGTCGGTCGGTGGTCGAAGTGGAAGGNGTGNCNTCAAGCGACCTGGAGCCATGCGATGGGTTGGCTCGAGGTCACTCGCTCGGTGTCGAGGGCAAGCCAGCCCATGAGCATGCCGGCGAACGGCGAGCGGACCTCCTCGTTCCCGATCTTGCCGAGGAGTTGGCCGGCGGACACCGCTCCACCGACGGCGAGATCCTGGATGGGTGTGAATACACCGGCGCACGGGCTCACCACAAGGCGCTCGGTGGCGAAGAGGTGCTCNCCCTCGTGGAGTTCTGGCGGAGCGGCCTCCGGCGTCGTGGCCAGTTCTTCGAGGAGGCGGTCGAGGTGGTCGGGGGTATTTACGGTGAGGCGCCTCGCCTCCTTGAAGGTGCGCTTGACGAGTCCGGTGAGGACGTTGCCCGGTCCGAGTTCGACGAAGGTGGTAGCGCCGAGGTCGGAGAGGCGTTGGAGTGACTGGTGCCACCGGACCGGCCTGGTCAACTGGGCGTTGAGGAGGCTGCGCCAGGCCTCGGGGTCGTCGTGTTCGAGGGCGTCCACGTTGGCCACCACGATCCCCTCCGGGGGACGGACGTCGGCCTCGTCGACGGCGACGCGGAGGCGGTCTCCGGCAGAGGCCATGAAGGGGGTGTGGAACGCTCCCGAGACCTCGAGGCTCGTGATCCGCTTGGCGCCCGCTTCCCTGGCGGCTTCGCCGGCAGCGATGACGGCGTCGGGATCGCCGGCGATCACGACCTGTCCGGGGGCGTTGAAGTTGGCCACCCAGACATCGCCGGCCGTNGCCTCGCATGCGGCTTCGACGCCCTCGTCGTCGAGTCCGAGGATGGCGGCCATCGTGCCGACCCGCTCGCNGGCCGCCGACTGCATCGCCTCGCCGCGTTCGACCACGAGCCCGATGGCCCCGCCGAAGTCGAGGGCGCCGGCGGCGGTCAGGGCGCTGTACTCGCCGAGGCTGTGACCGGCATGGCCGGCGGCGTCGACACCCACCCGCTCGACGGCGTCGAGGATGACCATGCTGGTCAGGAAGGTCGCCAACTGAGCATTGCGGGTCTGGCGGAGTTCGTCGGCGTCGGCGTCCANCAGGAGGTGGGCCAGGTCCCGGCCGGCCTCCTCGGATGCTTCCTCCACCAACTCCCAGGAGGGGTGCTCCCGCCAGGCTGCGCCCATGCCGGGCTCCTGGCTGCCCTGGCCCGAGTAGGTGAAGACGATCATCGACGAGTTCCTCCTGCGCACCGACGGCGCGACTGCCATTGTGACCCACTCGGCCCCGATTCGTGGACAGATCGGAGGATCTCACGAGTGGCGTCGGGCACCATCTGGTGCCATTGGGGGCGTCGCTAGGCTGCCCGTCACGCCCGGGTGGCGAAACTGGCAGACGCGGAGGATTCAAAATCCTCTGGCCGCAAGGCCTTGCGGGTTCGATTCCCGCCCCGGGCACACAGGCATTTCGCGAACTTCTCCTGCCCATCCGCTGAAGGGCCCGGGGGACGTACAGGTCCGTCCGTCGCACCGGCCTGCGTAGACTTCCCGGCCCATGGCACGACCCCTGATCGAACGACGGCTGAGCGAGATTGGCGAGCGGCTGCGTCGCCTGCGTGCCGACGTGGCGGTTACCGAGGAGCAACTCGCCCACCTGTCTGGCGAGGCCGACGACGCCAGGGTGCGCCACCTCGTCTCCGAGACCCCGTTGTCNGAGCGCGAGCGTCGTCATGCCGAAGGCCAGGTGACTGCCATGGCCAGGCACCGGGAGGACCTTCTCGCCGAGGTTCTCCGACTCGAGATCACCCAGGATGAGTTGCTCGACCGCATGACCGTTGAGGGCTGAGATGANAGAGGAGGTGCGTGTCGCACTCGCCGAGGACGACGCGATCATCCGCCTCGACCTGAGGGAGACCCTCGAGGANGAGGGCTACACGGTCGTCGGCGACACCGGTCGGGGCGACGAGATGCTCGAACTNGTCGCCGCCACCAACCCCGAGGTGGTCATACTCGACATCAAGATGCCGGGCATGGACGGCATCGAGGTGGCCCGCTGCATCGCCGAGTCGCACGGCGCCGCCGTGGTGATCCTCACGGCCTTTAGCCAGCGCGAGTTCNTCGACCAGGCCATCGAGGCTGGGGCNCTGGCCTACCTCGTCAAGCCGTTCCAGCGCAGTGAGCTCGTCCCTGCCGTCGAGATCGCGCGCGCCCGTCACCGCGAGATGAGGGCCATCACCGACCAGGCGCAGACTCTCGCCAATCGGCTTGAGGACCGTAAGACGATCGACCGGGCGAGGGGTGTGCTGATGGACGAGGTCGGCCTCAGCGAGACCGACGCCTTCCGATTCATCCAGCAGGCCGCCATGAACGAACGAGCCAACATGGCCGACGTGGCGAGGCAGGTCCTCGAGGATGGGCGACGGCCCGAGTCGTAATCCGGGCAGTCCGTGCTCCGGAGTAGGGTCGGCGACGTGCCTCGACCGCTGCTCCTCATCGATGGCAACTCCTTGACCTACCGGGCCTTCTTTGCCCTACCCACCGACCTTATGACGGCCTCAGGACAGGTCACGAATGCCGTCACCGGCTTCTGCGCCATGCTCGTGACCCTGCTCCGGGAGTACGCGCCCGATGGGGTGGCGGTGGCGTTCGACCTGCCGGGCGGGACCTTCCGGCACGAGCGCCTGCCCTCCTACAAGGACAACCGCGAGAAGCAGCCTGACATCCTGTACGAGCAATTGGCCCTGGTCCGGGATCTGGTCGAGGCGCTGGGGCTCCGGGTGGTCGAGGCCGAGGGTTTCGAGGCCGACGACGTTCTCGCCACCCTCGCCACCACCGCCCGGGATGCCGGGCGGGACGCGATCATCGTCACCGGTGACCGGGACAGCTACCAGCTGGTCGAGGATCCCCATGTCCGTGTGCTCTACAACAAGCGGGGCGTNTCCGACTACGCCCTCTACGACGAGGCTGGCATCGAGGAGCGCACGGGTGTCCGCCCGGATGACTACGTGCACTACGCGGCCCTCCGGGGCGATCCGTCCGACAACCTGCCGGGAGTCCCGGGGGTGGGCGAGAAGACGGCAGCCAAGTTGGTCAATACCTACGACGGGCTCGACGGGATCTTCGGGGCGGCCGCCGAGCAGACGCCGAAACTACGCCAGAACCTCGAGGAGAACGAGGAGAGGGTGCGCCTCAACGTCGAGTTGATGGTGCTGGTGCGTGACGTGCCCCTCGGGTTGACGGCCGACGATCTCGAGCGGCGCCCGGCTGACGTTGACCGGGCCGTCGGCCTCTTCGACCTTCTGGAACTGCGCACCGCCCGGGTCCGCCTGGGTGAACTGCTCGACACTGACTTCTCCCCGGATGGAGCCGGTGGATCCGAGGGTGTCAGCGGAGGGCGTGGTGGGGGAGATATCGAGGTCGTCGTACAACGGCCTGCCGACGCGGCGTCGGCTTGCTTGGCCCTCGCCGGACTGNCGGCGACCCCGATCGCCCTGCATGGCGGCGAAGGGGGCTCTGGTGNGGGTTCGCTGGAGGACGGTCTGGCCCTGTCGGCNGGTGACGGTGCCGTCGTATGGCTCGAANGGGACCTCCTCGAGGCTCCGGAGGTTGCCGGGGCGCTTACTGGTCTTCTGGGCGTCGGGGGGCCCGGCATCGCCTTCCATGATGGGAAGCCGCTGGTCAAGGCGCTTCGGCGCCTGGGCATCGACGCTTGCGCTCCCGTCCTTGACACGCGCCTTGCCGCCTACCTGCTGGATCCGGCCGACCCCAACTTCGGCCTCGAGCAGCTCCTCGAACGCCACACCGAATGTCGANTTCCTGAAGCGGGTGTCGCCGAGGGGCAGCTCGACCTAGGAGGCGACACGATCGCGAGCGTCGATGCCGCTGCCCTCCGGGCAAGGGCGGTCGAACTCCTCGTCGAGCCGATGCTGGCAGCNATCGANGGGCAGGGCATCGCCGGGTTGAATACTGACGTCGAGCTGCCGCTGGTCCGGGTGCTGGCCAGGATGGAGGAGGTCGGCGTGGGCGTCGACGTGGCCGAACTCACCCGTCTGCGCGACCACCTCACCACCGAATGCGGCCGCCTCCGTTCCGCCATCCATGAGGCTGCCGGGGAGGAGTTCAACGTCAACTCCACCAAGCAGCTCCGGGAGGTCCTGTTCGAGAAGCTCGGGTTGACGCCTGGCAAGAAGACGAAGACCGGCTATTCCACAGATGCGGCCACCCTCGAGAGGCTCCGAGACGACCATCCCGTTGTCGAGCATCTCCAGGCCTACCGGGAGGTCGAGAAGTTGCGGTCGACCTACGGCGAGGGTCTCCTCGCCGAGGTGGGTGAGGGGGATCGGATCCGGGCCACGTTCAACCAGACCGTCGCCCGCACCGGGCGCCTCAGCTCCGATGCCCCCAACCTCCACAACATCCCGGTACGAACCGAGGCCGGTCGGGCATTCCGGCGGGCCTTCGTGCCGGCGGAGGGGTTCACGCTCCTCGTCGCCGACTACAACCAGATCGAGCTGCGGTGCATCGCCCACCTGGCCGAGGACCCCGGGTTGATCGCCGCCTTCGAGGCCGGCGACGACGTCCATACGGCGGTGGCAGCGCGAACCTGGGAGGTCGATCCGGAAGACGTGACCCCGGAGCTGCGCTCCCGGGCGAAGATGGTCGCCTACGGCCTTGCGTATGGCATGGAGGCCTACGGCCTCTCGCAGCGGCTGGGGGTCCCGGTCGACGAGGCGGCCGAGATCCTCGACGGTTACTTCATCGCCTTTCCGGCCGTGCGCGAGTACATGGACCGGACGGTGGCCGAGGCCCGCGACCGTGGCTACACGGAGACCCTGTTGGGCCGTCGTCGCCGTATCCCCGAGCTCTCGTCGCCCAACTTCAACATCCGACAGGCCGGTGAGCGCCAGGCGATGAACGCCGGCATCCAGGGCCTGGCGGCCGACATCTTCAAGGTGGCACTGGTCCGGCTCGATCGCCACCTCGAGGACACCGGCATGGCGAGTCGCCTGATCCTGCAGGTCCACGACGAGGTCATCCTCGAGGTCGTTCCCGACGAACAGGAAGATGTGCTCCGGGTCGTCCCGGAGATCCTGTCCGGTGCCTACGACCTACGCGTCGAACTCGCCGTCGACGTGGCAACCGGAGGCACCTGGGCGGACGCCAAGACGTGAGTGGAGGATCAGGAGCCGATTCCGGCCACTGGTTCGAGGAGGTGGCCGCGCACCTGGGTGAGGCCTACCTCCGCTACTCGTTCACCTATGGCACGGTGCAGGAGGTCGACTTCCTCGTCGAGGCGCTCGAACTCGACGCCGGTGCCCGGATCCTCGACGTCGGGTGCGGTCCCGGACGGCACTCCCACGAACTGGCCCGCCGGGGATTCGAGGTGGTGGGCGTTGATATCTCGCAGGCGTTCGTCGACCTTGCGGCGGCTGCCGCACCCCCCGGTGCGACGTTCGTCCGTGCCGATGCACGGGAAATGTCCTACGAGGCCGACTTCGACGCCGCCATCTCGCTCTGCCAGGGGGCTTTCGGGCTTGCCGGCGGACCGGGTGCGGACACGGGGTCCCCCGATCCCGACGGGGCGATCCTGGGCCGCATCGCCACAGCCTTGCGCCCGGGCGGCCGCTTGGCGCTCAGTGCATTCTCCGCCTACTTCCAGGTCCGCTTCTCCGGAGAGAACGACGACTTCGACGCCGACTCGGGGATCAACCACGAGCGCACCGAGGTCCGGGATCCCACAGGATCGGTTCGTGGGGCGGATCTCTGGACGAGTTGCTTCACGCCCCGGGAGCTCCGGCTCCTGGCCGATCGGGTGGGCCTGGCGGTCGAAGGGCTCTGGTCGGTCACGCCGGGCGACTATGGGCGTTGTCCCCCTGACCTTGAGCACCCGGAATTCCTCGTCGTGGCGACCCGATCGTTCTGACAGGGACCCCTAAGGGGTTTCCCGGCCTCGGGGATAGGCTTTTCCGGTCCGTGCCCCCGGGTGTTGGACCTGACGTTCCAGATTCCTGTCCCCGATCCCTGTCCCCGAGAAAAGCCCACCGTGACCAACCTGACTACAACCGATTCCGCCCTCGCCTCGCCTCCCATGGGCACCTTCGACTCGAATGGCGGATACACCCCCCGCGAGATCGTCCTTGACGACCTCGGAACGCTCTCCCTGGATGATGCCTACTCGGCCACGATGGTCGACGTCGCCGACGGCCAGATCGTGGAGGGCACCGTCGTACGGGTTGACCGCGACGAGGTTCTGCTGGACATCGGGTACAAGTCGGAAGGCGTCATTCCACCACGTGAGCTGTCGATCCGCAGCGGGGTGCACCCGGGCGAAATCGTGTCGATCGGCGAGCGCATCGAGGCCATGGTCGTCACCCGCGAGGACAGCGAGGGCCGCCTCGTCCTCTCGAAGAAGCGTGCCCAGTACGAACGCGCCTGGGGTCGGATCGAGGAGATCAAGGAAGGCGACGGCATGGTCGACGGCACCGTGATCGAGGTCGTCAAGGGCGGCCTGATCGTCGANATCGGCCTTCGTGGATTCCTGCCCGCCTCCCTCGTGGAACTGCGTCGGGTACGCGACCTGCAGCCCTACATGGACACCACCATCCAGGCCAAGATCATCGAGTTGGACAAGAACCGCAACAACGTTGTGTTGTCCCGCCGTGCCTGGCTCGAGGAGACCCAGAAGGATCAGCGCGAGGAATTCCTCGACAACCTGCGGCCCGGCGAGGTTCGGACCGGCGTGGTGTCCAGCGTCGTCAACTTCGGAGCCTTCGTGGACCTGGGCGGCATGGACGGGCTGATCCATGTCTCGGAGCTCTCCTGGAAGCACNTCGACCACCCGGGCAGCGTCGTCACCGTCGGTGACGAGATCGAGGTGCAGGTTCTCGACATCGATCGCGGCCGCGAACGAATCAGCCTCTCGCTCAAGGCCACCCAGCAGGACCCTTGGCAGGAGTTCGTCGAGGGTCACCAGGTCGGCGAGCTGGTCTACGGCCGGATCACGAAGTTGGTTCCGTTCGGTTCCTTCGTCCAGGTCGGAGACGGCATCGAGGGCCTNGTCCACATCTCGGAGATGTCGGCCCACCACGTCGAACTCCCNGAACAGGTGGTNACCCCGGGCGAGGAGCTCTGGGTGAAGATCATCGACCTCGACCTGCAGCGCCGTCGCATCAGCCTCTCGATCAAGCAGGCCGCCGAGGGCGGTGTCGTCTCCCCCGAGTGGAGGGACCACTTCGGCGAAGAGGCCTTCGACGTGGATGGCAACTATGTCGGAGGTGGCGAATACACCTCCGAGGATGCGGCGCCTGAAGGTGCCGTTGANGAAGCGCCNGAAGGTGNCGTTGNAGAAGCGCCCGANGNTGNCGTTGNAGAANCGCCNGAAGGTGNCGTTGNAGAAGCGCCCGAGGTTGCCGTTGAAGAAGCGCCTGAAGGTGCCGTTGGAGAAGCGCCCGAGGTTGCTGTCGAGGCTGCTGTCGAAGAAGCGCCCGAGGCCCCCACGGAGGACTCGGCCGAGCCGGAGACTGCCGGCGCCTGAGGCGGCCTCCCCGGGAGGGGCATGGTGCTTGAGATCGGGTTGACCGGGGGGATCGGTTCCGGCAAGTCCACCGTCGCCGACCTGCTCGTCGAGCGGGGCGCCAAACTCGTCGACGCTGATGCGATCGTCCGGGAACTCCAAGCTCCCGGCAGGCCCGTCTACACGGCCATGGTCGAGCGATGGGGACCGGACGTCGTGGCTGACGACGACTCACTGGACCGGCAGGCAGTGGCCGACCGGGTGTTCGGGGATCCGGACGAACTCCTCGCCCTCAACGCCATCGTGCATCCGGCCGTGGGCGACGAGATGACCCGGCGTCGGGAGGCACTCGCCGACACCGACGCCACGGTCCTGCTCGACATCCCACTGCTCGTCGAGTCGGGCCACGGGGGATTCGGTGGCATCGTGGTCGTCGACGTCGATCCTGATTTGGCCGTGCAACGACTCGTGGAACACCGTGGCTTCACCGAGAAGGACGCCCGCAAGAGGATGGCCAGGCAGGCTCCGCGGGAGGACCGCCTGGCAAGGGCCGACTTCGTCATCGATAACTCTGGCACCTTCGGTGACCTGGTGGCAGAGGTCGACCGCTGTTGGGCGTGGATCGCCACGCTCGAGCGTCCAGTGCCCGGCACCTCCGTGGTGCGAATCGCCAGCCGAACCGAGTCGCCCTAACACTCATTTGCCCCCCCGAAGCGGTCGGGGGGCGTGGCTACGCTGCGTCCGTGAGTCAACGGTTCCACGTCGAGGCGCCCTTCCTGCCGGCAGGCGATCAGCCCCGCGCCATCGACGAGTTGGCCGCATGCATCGAGAACGGCGAGCGCTTCCAGACCCTGCTTGGCATCACGGGCAGTGGCAAGAGCGCCACCCTCGCCTGGGTGATCGAGAAGGTCCAGCGCCCGACCCTGGTTATCGCCCCCAACAAGTCCCTTGCAGCGCAGTTGGCCAACGAGTTCCGGGCGTTCTTTCCGAAGAACCGGGTCGAATACTTCGTCTCCTACTACGACTACTACCAGCCCGAGGCGTACCTGCCCACGAGTGACACCTTCATCGAGAAGGACTCGTCCGTGAACGACGAGATCGACCGGTTGCGTCATTCCGCCACGGCAGCACTCCTCACCCGGCGCGACACCATCGTCGTGGCCTCGGTGTCGTGTATCTACGGGCTCGGCAACCCGGAGTTCTACGAGGGCAACCTGTTGGTCCTCCGACAGGGCGAGGAGGTCGACCAGCGGGAGGCGCTGCGGCGCCTGATCGACATGCAATACGAGCGCAATGACCTGGTGCTGGGTCGGGGGAAGTTCCGGGTCCGGGGCGACACGCTCGAGATCCACCCCTCCTACGAGGAGACCGCCGTCCGGGTCTCGCTGTTCGGCGATGAGGTCGAGTCGATCATCGAGGTCGACCCCTTGACCGGCGAGCACCTGCGCGAACTCTCGGAACTGGTGGTCTTCCCGGCCACCCACTACGCCGCCGACAAGGTGGTCCTCGCCCGGGCGATGGCATCGATCCAGGAGGAACTCCAGGAGCGCCTGGCCTACTTCCAGGGCGAGCAGAAACTGTTGGAGGCCCAGCGACTTCGGATGCGCACCGAGCACGACCTCGAGATGATCAGCGAGTTGGGGTTCTGCAACGGAATCGAGAACTACAGCGCCCACATCGACGGGCGGGCCCCAGGGGAGCGGCCCTACACCCTGCTCGACTACTTCCCGGACGACTTCCTCGTGGTCGTCGACGAGTCGCACGTGGCCGTCCCGCAGTTGAACGGCCAGTACCACGGTGACCGCAGCCGTAAGGCGACCCTGATCGAGCACGGCTTCCGCCTGCCCTCGGCGGCCGACAACCGGCCGCTGCGGTTCGAGGAATTCCGCGACCGGGTGGGCCAGGTGGTGTTCCTGTCGGCCACCCCGGGCGCGTGGGAACTCGACAACAGCAGCAGCGTGGTCGAACAGATCGTCCGTCCGACGGGCCTGATCGACCCCGAAGTGATCGTGAAGCCCACCCGGGGCCAGATCGATGACCTCCAGGCACTCATCGCCGAACGGGTGGCCGCCGACCAGCGCGTGCTCGTCACGACCCTCACCAAGAAGATGTCCGAGGAACTCACCGACTACCTGCTCGAACAGGGCGTCCGGGTGCGCTACCTGCATTCCGACATCGACACCATCGAGAGAATCGAGATCCTCCGCGACCTGCGCCTCGGCGAGTTCGACGTGCTGGTCGGCATCAACCTGCTCCGCGAAGGGTTGGACCTGCCCGAGGTTTCCCTCGTCGCCATCCTCGACGCCGACAAGGAGGGGTTCCTCCGGAGCGAGACCTCGCTCGTCCAGACCATCGGCCGCGCCGCCCGGAACGTCGACGGACAGGTGGTCATGTACGCCGATGGGCTCACGAACTCGATGCGGCGGGCCATCGCCGAGACGAACCGACGGCGCAGCCTCCAGCAGGCCTACAACGTTGAGCACGGGATCGACCCGCAGACGATTCGCAAAGCCGTCAGCGACATCCTGGATTTCCTGCGGCCAGACCGCGAAGGTGCTCCCACGCCGAAGGGCAGGCGGCGGCGCGCCGAACGCCTCGTCGACGAGGTCTCCGAGTTGCCCCGATCCGACATCGAGCGCCTCCTCAGCTCCCTCGAGGAGGAGATGAAGGAGGCGGCCACCGACCTCCGGTTCGAATATGCCGCCCGCCTACGGGACGAGATCGTCGAACTACGGCGCGAACTTCGCGACCTGGCCGAACTGGCCTGAGGAGGCCAAGGCCGGGTCCAGAAGGGCTCCGGGGCGGCCGGTAGGCTCGCCGCCGTGTCCGAACGACTGGTGGTGCGCGGCGCGCGCGAGCACAACCTGCGCGACATCGACCTCGACCTGCCCCGAGACCGGCTGATCGTCTTCACCGGCATCTCCGGATCCGGGAAGTCCTCGTTGGCCTTCGACACCATCTACGCCGAGGGCCAGCGGCGCTATGTCGAGTCGTTGTCGTCCTACGCCCGGCAGTTCCTCGGTCAGATGGACAAACCGGACGTCGACTTCATCGAGGGCCTCTCGCCGGCCATCTCGATCGACCAGAAGAGTGCCTCCCGGAACCCCCGCTCGACCGTAGGCACAATCACTGAGGTCTACGACTACCTCCGCCTGCTGTATGCCCGGATCGGCGTGCCACATGACCCGGAGACTGGTGAGCGCCTGGTTCGCCAGACCCCGCAGCAGATCGTGGACCGGGTCCTCGAACTCGGGGAGGGTACCCGCTTCCAAGTGCTGGCACCCGTGGTCCGGGGCCGCAAGGGGACCTACGACACCCTGCTGTCCGACCTGGCCTCCCAGGGCTTCGGCCGGGCGATCGTGGACGGCGAACTTCATGAGCTCACCAACGAGGTCGACCTAGCCCGATACGAGCAGCACACCATTCAGGTCGTGGTCGACCGACTGGTGCTGCGGGAGGGCATCGAGCATCGCCTGACCGAGTCGATGGAGGCGGCCCTGGCGCTGGCGGAGGGCATCGCCGAGATACAGGTGTTGCCATCTGGGGATGAGCAGTTCGACGAGGACGGGGAGCCGGTCGAGCCGTACACGATCGTGTTCAGCCAGCACCTGTCCCGGCCCAGCGATGGCAAGTCGTTCGAGGAACTGGCACCCCGCAACTTCTCGTTCAACAGCCCGTATGGGGCGTGTGACCATTGCAACGGGCTTGGTTCGGTGTTCGAGGTCGATCCGGAGCTTGTCGTTCCGAACCCCGACCTGAGCCTGGATGAGGGTGCGATCGCCCCCTGGTCGAGTGGGCACAACCGCTACTTCAAGCGCCTCGTGGCGGCCGTCGCCGAAGACCAGGGCGTTGACCCCGAGAAGCCATGGCGGTCACTGACGAAGAAGCACCAGAAACTGTTTCTGCAGGGCGGCATTGACCATCGGGTGCAGGTCCGGTACCGCAACCGTTTCGGCCGGACCCGTGTCTACTCGGCCCACTTCGAGGGTGTCATGCCGTATCTGCGGCGACGCCACCAGGACAGCGAGAGCGACAGCGGCCGGGAGCAGATCGAGGGCTACATGCGCCAGGTGCCCTGCCCGGACTGCGGCGGCGCACGCCTTTGCCCACTCTCGCTGGCCGTGAACGTGGACGGCCATTCGATCCACGACGTCTGCGAGCTCCCGATTGGCGAGGCTGCCAAGGTCCTGGCCGGTCTCGAGCTCAGCGACCGCGACGCCATGATCGCCGAGCCGGTCCTCAAGGAGGTCAACGCCCGCCTTGGGTTCCTGCTCGACGTCGGTCTCGACTACCTGTCGCTCTCCCGCTCGGCGGCGACGTTGGCCGGCGGCGAGGCACAGAGGATCCGGTTGGCCTCCCAGATCGGCAGCGGACTCGTCGGGGTGCTCTACGTGTTGGACGAACCGTCGATCGGGCTCCACCAGCGCGACAACCGCCGCCTCATCGAGACGCTGCTGCGGCTCCGCGACATCGGCAACACGGTGATCGTCGTCGAGCACGACGAGGAGACCATTCGCAACGCCGACCACGTGGTCGACATCGGACCCGGGGCGGGAGAGCACGGCGGTGCGGTGGTGCACTCGGGAACGGTCGAAGCGCTCCTCAAGAAGAAGGGGTCGCTCACCGGGCAGTACCTGTCGGGAAGGAGGGAGATCTCCGTACCCCAGGCGAGGCGGCCCGGAACCGGCGAGTTCCTGACCGTCCGGGGCGCACGCGAGAACAACCTGCGCAACATCGACGTCTCGTTTCCGCTGGGGCAGTTCGTCGCCGTCACGGGCGTTTCGGGGTCGGGCAAGTCGACCCTCGTCAACGAGATCCTGCACAAGTCGCTCATGCAGGCCGTCTATCGCTCGAAGGTGCCGCCCGGGCTCCACACGGCGCTGGAGGGCGTCGAGCACATCGACAAGGTCATCAACATCGACCAGGCCCCGATCGGTCGCACCCCGCGTTCCAACGCCGCCACCTATACCGGCGTTTTCGACCGCATCCGGAAGTTGTTCGCCCAGACCGAGGAGGCGCGGGTGCGCGGCTACCAGCCCGGACGATTCAGCTTCAACGTCAAGGGGGGACGCTGCGAGGCCTGCTCCGGCGACGGGACGCTACGCATCGAGATGCACTTCCTGCCCGATGTGTACGTGCCCTGCGAGGTCTGCAACGGGGCCCGCTACAACCGGGACACGCTCGACATCGAGTTCAAGGGCCGCACCATCGCCGACGTGCTCGACATGTCCTGCGAGGAGGCGCTCGGGTTCTTCGAGAAGCATCCCCCGATCACCCGGCACATGCAGACCCTGGTGGACGTGGGCCTCGGTTACATCCGGCTCGGTCAGTCGGCACCGACGCTCTCCGGGGGCGAGGCACAGCGGGTCAAGTTGGCGTCCGAACTGGCGAAGCGGCCGACCGGCCACACCGTCTACATCCTCGACGAGCCGACCACCGGCCTGCACTTCGAGGACGTGCGGCGCTTGTTGGCGGTCCTGAGTCGCCTGGTCGACCAGGGAAATTCCGTGATCGTCATCGAGCACAACCTGGACGTGGTCAAGACGGCCGACTGGTTGCTGGACCTCGGGCCGGAGGGTGGCCGGGGAGGTGGAGCCGTGGTCGCCACGGGGACCCCGGAGGAGGTGGCCGCTGCGTCGGAGAGCCACACGGGCCGGTACCTACGCGACGTGCTGGCGACCTGACCGTCCAGAACGCCATGTCGCGGCCCAGGGCACGGCGAGCATCCACTCGAGGATCCAGGCGGGGTGGGTGGCGCCGCTGCGGGACATGGTCGAGTAGGAGTAGGTCATCGGGTCGACCGACTCGATGGAGCAGGTCGGAGTGCTTCGTGGCCCGTCGACCTTCGTGGCGCCGGCCTCATGGGTCCCATGCCCCTACGCTGCGGGCATGATCGAGCGGCCACCCGCCGGGACGGTTCCCGACGTGCCCGGCTCCTACCAGTTCAAGGACGCCGATGGCCGGGTGCTCTACGTGGGCAAGGCGAAGAGCCTGCGGCACCGGGTCAGCAGTTACTTCGGTCGTCGGGACCGCATGGTCCAGCGGACGGCACAGATGCTCGAGGCAGCCGAGAGCGTCGAGTGGATCCAGGTCTCGAACGAGCTTGAGGCGCTGATGTTGGAGTTCAGCCTGATCCAGGAGCACTCGCCGCGCTTCAACGTCGACTTCAAGGACGACAAGAGCTATCCGTTCCTGGCAGTCACACTGGACCATGAGTGGCCGCGGGCCATGGTCGTGCGCGGCCGCCGTCGGAGGGGGGTCCGGTACTTCGGCCCCTACGGGAGTGNCGGCGCCATCCGCGAGACCCTCGACCTCTTGTTGCGCACCTTCCCGATCCGCACCTGTTCAGACAACAAGTTGGAGGCACACCGTCGTCTCGGACGGCCTTGCCTGCTCTACGACATCGAGAAGTGCGCAGGGCCCTGTGTNGGAGAGGTCGGGCGGGAGGACTACGACGGAATCGTCGCCGACCTGGGCCGGGTCCTCGGCGGAGACACGGACGAGGTCGAGGCCCGCCTGGTCGCCGAGATGGAGTCGGCCTCGGCCGGTCTCGAGTACGAGGCGGCGGCCCGCTGGCGTGACCGGCTCGGAAGCGTCCGCAAGGTGGCCGAGCGCCAACAGATGGTCGGGTCCCGCAACGAGGATGTCGACGTGTTCGGCTTGTCGGGCGACGACCTCGAGGCATCGGTGCAGGTCTTCTACGTGCGCCGGGGCAGGGTGGTCGGCCGCAAGGGCTTCGTCGTGGACCGTATCGAGGACCTCTTGCCGGGGGAACTGGTCGGCGAGGTCGTGGCCGCCCACTACCGGGGCGATCCCCCCCAGGGGGTGCCNCGNGAGGTCCTGGTCCCCGACCTGCCGGCCGAGGCCGACCTGCTGGGGGAGTGGCTGAGCACGGAGCGGGGCACCAGGGTGCAGATCCGGGTGCCACAACGAGGCGGAAAGCGCTCCCTGCAGGAGACCGTCACCCGCAATGCCGACGAGGAGTTCATGCGCCACCGCCTCCGGCGGGCCACGGACCACAACAGCAGGGCCAGGGCGCTCAACGAACTCCAGGAGGCGCTCGGGTTGTCTGATGCGCCGCTGCGGATCGAGTGCTACGACATGAGCCACCTGCAGGGCACGGACTACGTCGGCTCGATGGTCGTGCTCGAGGATGGCTTGGCGAAGAAGTCCGACTACCGCCGCTTCAAGATCCGGGGGGTACCCGGAAACGACGACTACGCAGCCATGGAGGAGGTCCTGACGAGGCGCCTCACCGCCTACCTGGAGGAGGCAGCACTGCCCGTGGCCGAGCGCCCGGGTCGGTTCGCCTATCCACCCCAGCTCCTCCTGGTTGACGGCGGCAGGGGGCAGTTGGGGGTTGCCGAGCGCGTCGTGGCCGAACTGGGNCTGGCGGACCGGATNCCGGTGGCAGCACTGGCGAAGCGCTTCGAGGAGGTGTTCGTACCGGGCCGGAGCGATCCGATCCTGTTGCCCCGTGGGTCGGAGGCGCTCTACCTGCTCCAACGGGTACGCGACGAGTCCCACCGGTTCGCGGTNGCCTACCACCGGCAACTCAGGTCCCGGCGCATGACGGGCTCCGTCCTGGACGGCATCGCCGGNCTTGGCCCGGCTCGTCGGAAGCGTCTGGTGAAGGAGATGGGTGGTGTGCGGGCCGTGCAGGGCGCCACTCTCGCTGACCTGCGGGAAATGACCTGGCTGCCGGACGCCGTGGCCTCGGCGGTGTACGCCAAGGCCCACCGTGATCAGTGATCCGGGTCTCGCCGCCTAACATCAGGTCGTGAGTGACTTTCTCGTGCTGACGGGCCTCTCGGGGGCGGGGCGCACAGCGTTCGCCAGCGACCTCGAGGACCTCGGCTGGTTCGTCATCGACCGTCTACCGCCAGANCTGATGGTGAAGGTGGCCGACCTGGCGAGGGGCCCGGAGTCCCCGTTGGACCGCGTGGCCTTCGCCCTGCGCAGCGACACGGTCGACGGAGAGACGCTCTCCGGAATCGCCGAGATGCGCTCGGTCGTCGAGGGGCTCCGGATCGTCTTCCTCGACTGCTCGACAGAGGTTCTGGTGCAGCGCTACGAGGGCAGNCGACGCCCACATCCACTCGGCGGCGACGCGGGGCTGGCCGATACCATCGATGCCGAGCGGACTCTCATGGATCCCGTCCGGGCCGAGGCCGACCTCGTCATCGACACGTCGGACCTCAACGTCCACGAACTCCACGACAAGGTCGCCGACCTCTACGGACAGGCCGACGACCGTCCCATGCGCCTCGCCGTGACCTCCTTCGGGTACAAGCACGGCGCTCCCCGCGATGCCGACCTGGTCATGGACTGCCGCTTCCTGCCGAATCCGCACTGGGTCGACGAACTCCGTCCGCTCAGCGGCCTGGACGCGCCGGTCCGCGAGCATGTGCTGGGGAGCGACCTCGCCCAGGGATTCCTCGGCCGCCTGGATGGNCTGCTGGACCTGCTCCTGCCCGCCTTCGTCGGTGAGGGACGGTCGTACCTCACGCTGGCCTTCGGGTGCACGGGCGGCCGACANCGGTCCGTGGCCATCGCAGAGGCGGTTGCCGGATCGCTCCGGGCCATGGGCCAGAGCCCGGCCGTGACNCATCGCGACGTCGATCGCTGAGCGTGGGGCGCCTAGCGAGGACCGCCTCCGAAGTGTGACTAATCAATGTCCCCGATGGCGTGTCNTTCCGGCGATCATCGGCTAGCAATNCTGTGGGCGCCTTGCCCCAATTCAACGACGACGCGGCGGCTGCGCCTCCGCAGGAGGCACCATCTCGATGACCGTCCGCGTGGGTGTGAACGGTTTCGGCCGCATCGGCCGAAACTTCTTCCGGGCTGCCCGTGCCCGGGGANCGAACCTCGAGTTCGTCGCNGTNAACGANCTCGGCTCCATCGACACGATGGCNTTCCTNCTGGCCAACGANTCGGTGCACGGCAGGATGGACGCCGAGGTGGTGGCGACCGACGACGGGATCGTCGTCGACGGCCACGAGATCCGCGTCCTGTCCGAGCGCAGTCCGGCCGACCTGCCCTGGGGCGACCTCGGCGTCGACGTGGTNGTCGAGTCCACCGGCATCTTCACCTCGCGNGACAAGGCGGCACTCCACCTCGAAGGGGGAGCACGCAAGGTGATCATCTCGGCGCCGTCGGGCGATTGCGATGCGACCTTCGTGGTCGGTGTGAACGACGACGACTACGACCCGGCGCAGCACCACGTGATTTCGAACGCTTCGTGTACCACGAACTGCTTCGTGCCGATGATCAAGGTNCTCGACGACGCTTTCGGCGTGGAGCGGGGCTTCATGACCACGACGCACGCTTATACGGGTGACCAGAGCCTCGTCGACGGCCCCCACAGCGACCTGCGTCGAGCACGTGGCGCTGCCATCAACATCGTTCCGACCTCCACGGGTGCCGCCCGGGCGACCGGCCTCGTCATGCCTGAGATGCAGGGGCGCCTTGACGGCATCTCGTTGCGGGTGCCGATTCCCGACGGCTCGATCACCGACTTCGTCGGGACGCTCCGGACGGAGGCCTCGGTCGAGGAGGTCAACGCGGCCTACGCGACGGCTGCCGCCGAAGGTCCGCTGGCCGAGATCCTGGACTACAGCGAGGACCCGCTGGTCTCATCGGACATCGTTGGGCGTCCGGCGTCGTGCACGATCGACTCAGGCCTCACCATGGCCTCCGGGAACATGGTCAAGGTGTGCGGCTGGTACGACAACGAGATGGGCTACTCGACGCGTCTGGTGGACCTCTCGTCAATCATCGGCACCCGTCGCTAGCGCCTCTTCCTTCGGGCTCGTGGACGTACCTCGACTGGAGGACCTCGGTGACCTGTCGGGTCGTCGGGTCCTCGTCCGTTGCGACTTCAACGTCCCCCTGTCCGGGGGGGCCATCACCGATGACCTGCGCATCCGGGCGGTGCTNCCGACGTTGCGCTACCTGCTCGACGCCGGCGCCGAGGTCACGGCGTGTTCGCACCTTGGCCGNCCGAGGGGGGCACCGGATCCGGCTTTCGCCATGGACCCGGTCCGGGATCGATTGGCCGAACTGGCACCGGGCGTCTCGCTGCTCGAGAACCTGCGCTTCGATCCTGGTGAGACGGCNAACGATCCGGCNTTCACCGAGCGTCTGGTCCACGATCAGGACGCATACGTCAACGACGCCTTCGGCGCTTCGCACCGGGCCCATGCTTCGGTCGTCGGCCCTCCAGGACACCTGCCGTCGGCCGCCGGGCGGCTGTTGGCCCGCGAGGTCGAAGTCCTGGGTGGCATTCGGGAGTCGCCGAAGCGGCCCTTCGTCGGGATCATTGGCGGAGCCAAGGTCAGCGACAAACTNGGNGTGGTCAAGGCCCTCCTCGACGTCGTGGACGAGTTGCTCATCGGTGGCGGCATGTGCTTCACCTTCCTGGCGGCACGGGGCGCCTCGGTGGGCGCCTCGCTTCTGGAGGAGGACATGGTCGAAGCCTGTGCCGGCCTGCTGGAGTCGGGGGCCCCGATTCGGCTGCCGATCGACCTCACGGCCCTCGGCCCCGGTGGGAGGATCGGTGATCCGTCGACAGGGGGAGAGGTGCGCCAGGCCGGTACGTCACTGCCCGACGGATGGATGGGCCTCGACATCGGCCCCGGTTCCGCCGTCGAGTTCTGCGACGTGATTGCCGAGGCCCGCACGGTGTTGTGGAATGGCCCCATGGGCGTCTTCGAGGATCCCCGCTTTGCCGCCGGTACCCGTACCGTCGCCGAGGCCGTGGCCGACTGCCGGGGCTTCACCGTCGTCGGTGGCGGCGACTCGGCGGCAGCGGCCCGGCAGTTCGGGGTGGCCGACCGCATGGACCACGTGTCCACCGGTGGCGGCGCCGCACTGGCATTGATCGAACAGGGCGACCTGCCGGGCCTGGCGGCCCTGCGCGGCGACGCCTGAGCAGGCCGGATCGGTGACGAGGGGAGCAGGTACATGGCAGACGCACGCCGACCGCTGATCAGCGGCAACTGGAAGATGAACCACAACCACTTCGAGGCCATCCAGGCGGTCCAGAAGTTGGCCTACGTGCTGAACCCGGCCGACCACGATGTCGTCGACGTGTCGGTGCACCCACCCTTCACGGACATCCGCTCCGTGCAGACCGTGATCGAGTCCGACCAGATGCGCCTGATCCTCGGTGCCCAGCACTGCCACTTCGAGGAGAAGGGTGCCTTCACCGGTGAGGTGTCCCCGACGATGCTCGCCAAGCTCAACGTGGCGCTGGTGATCGTCGGGCACTCGGAGCGACGCGAGGTCTTCGGTGAGACCGATGAGGAGGCGCGGCGCAAGGTGGCCGCCGTACTCTCCAACGGAATGACCCCCATCTTCTGCTGCGGAGAGACGCAGGAGGAGCGGGTGGCAGGCGGAACCGACGACAAGGTCTCGGGTCAGGTGAGGGCCGGGCTGGCCGGCCTCTCCCCGCAGCAGGTGGCGGGCCTGGTGATCGCCTACGAGCCGATCTGGGCGATCGGTACCGGCCTCACTGCGACGCCCGAGGATGCGCAGGCTGCCTGCCGGGTGCTGCGCGGGGTCGTGGCCGATGGATGGGGTCGGGCGACGGCCGACTCTGTGCGCATCCAGTACGGGGGCTCGGTGAAGCCGGTCAACGCCCCGGACATGATGATGCAGCCCGACATCGACGGCCTGTTGGTGGGCGGCGCTTCGCTGGACCCGAACGAGTTCGCCCGTATCGTGGCGTACCACCGGCTCATCGGCTGAGAGCACCGATAACCTGTCGTCACCATGTTCGTCCTGACTTCGATCCTCTTCGGCGCCTCGGCGCTGGGCCTCATCTTCCTCGTGCTCCTGCACAGCGGGAAGGGCGGCGGTTTGTCGGACATGTTCGGTGGNGGTATCGGCGCACAGACCGCCGGCTCCACCGTGGTCGAGCAGAACCTCGACCGCATCACCATCGTGACAGCTCTGGTATTCGTCTTCGCGACGGTGTCCCTCGGCCTGATGTACTGAGGATTTCCCAGGCCCTGAGACTGGCCGGTCCGGCGCCTGGGAGCCCCCTCAGCGGGAGAAGGCTCCGGCGTGGATGAGGGTGTTGGGCAGCACGAGCGCCTGGCCGACGACGCGGTCGGTGCGGACGTGGTGCTCGATTCCGTGGCCCAGTCCCTCCTTGCGTTCCGACGGGCTGTTGGCGAAGCGGCCGAGGAAGCGCAGGGCCCGGCNGGCTGAGGGACGCCCGTCGGCGGTGGGGTGTTCGAGCAGGTGCGANCNGACGATGGCGCCCCAGTGGGGGCGTAGCAGGTCGGTGGAGGCGAACAATTCGGCGGCGACGATGCGACGTCCGTGCGACACGACGAGGCCGCACTGGCCGGGGAGGGGCCCCATCGTGATGAGCTCCTCAACGAAATTCCGGCGGTCGGGGTCACGGTCGAAGAACGCCTTTGCGTCGGACATGGCCCGGCTGGAGGATTCGACGCCCATGCGGTCGAGTTCACGGCCGACAATCTGCCAGACGGCGNCCTGGTCGGCATGGCGCGCCCCGGGGGGCGCTCCGACGGTGGCCAGGTGCGCGGCAACGGCGTCCTGCTTGGTCCGGCGTACCCGGCGCGGGGCCATCACGTCGCCGTACTGGAAGGCCCGTCGGGCACCCCAGCGGCCCTGCTCGAGGCAGGTCACGGGGATCTCCAGGGTGGTGTCGGCAGGGACCAGCACGCTGACGTTGAGGGTGCGGTTCTGGGCGCCGCCCACGAGGCTCTCGCCCTCGATGAGCAGGATCGCCCGGTCGGTGGGGTTGGTGACCGAGAGGGTCGGTACCGAGGCGTTGGGCAACTCGTCGACGACGAGCCCGGAGCCCGGGCCGGTGGCGATGGGCGGCAGGTCGGCCGGCGGCAGGTAGACGGGGAAGAGGGAGAAGCCGAGGCGGTTGACGGGGCGACCGACGGCGGCGTGCTCCAGGGTGGGGATGTTCATGGGAGGTACTCCTGTTTCGTGGGGTACCTCATGGGTAGGGCGTCCGTGTGACAGGGCGCTGCGGCGATGGGGAAGACTGGGCCGATGGAGCGCTATGTGGGGGCGATCGACCAGGGGACGACAAGCACACGGTTCATGGTCTTCGACCATTCGGGAGGTGTGGTCTCGATGGCGCAGCGGCCGCACGAGCAGGTGTTTCCCCGAGCCGGATGGGTCGAGCACGACGCACACGAGATCCTCGACAACACGGTGGCGGTGGCAGCCGAGGCACTGTCCAAGGCGGGCCTGAGCGCAGCCGACCTGGTGGCGGTGGGCATCACCAACCAGCGGGAGACCACGGTCCTCTGGGATCGTCACACGGGTACGGCTGTGCACAACGCCATCGTCTGGCAGGACACGCGTACCGATGAGGTGGTCGGCCGCCTGGCAGGAGAGCAGGGGCCGGATCGCTGGAGGGCGACGACCGGGCTGCCACTGGCTACGTACTTTGCCGGCCCGAAGGCGGCCTGGATCCTCGAGAACGTCGACGGCCTCGCCGAGCGGGCGGCGTCTGGTGACCTGCTCTTCGGGACCGTCGACACCTGGCTGGCCTGGCACCTGACCGGCGGCCCGGAGGGAGGGCGGCACGTCACCGACGTCACCAACGCTTCGCGGACGCTGATGATGGACCTGAGCTCACTCGNGTGGGATGGCGCCATTCGGGACGAATTGGGCATCCCGGCNTCGATGTTGCCTGAGATCGTTCCCTCTTCCGGACGGATCGGNTTGNTCGCTGGGGCCTTGGCCGGCCCNATNGAGGGCGTGCCNCTCTCCGGCATCCTCGGCGACCANCAGGCTGCCCTGTTCGGGCAGACGGCGTTCGCTCCGGGNGAGGCCAAGAACACCTACGGCACNGGCTGCTTCATGNTGCTCAACACCGGGACCNAGCCCGTNNCNTCGACGCANGGGCTGNTGACGACGGTCGGCTACCAGCTCGCCGGNGANGCGCCCGTCTATGCGCTGGAGGGCTCNATCGCNNTNGCCGGGGCNCTGGTTCAGTGGCTGCGGGACGGACTCGGGCTGATCGACGAGTCATCGGACGTCGAGGNCCTGGCCCGGTCGGTCGACGACAACGGNGATGTGTACCTGGTGCCGGCNTTNTCNGGNNTGTTCGCCCCNCACTGGCGNTCNGANGCACGGGGGCTCCTNATGGGCCTGACCGCCTTCTCNAACCGGGGGCACGTCGCCCGGGCGGCGTTGGAGGCCNCNGCATTCCAGACGCGGGAGGTCCTAGACGCCATGCGGGCCGACAGTGGAGTCGACCTGTCTTCGCTGCGGGTCGACGGCGGCATGGTCGTCAACGACCTGCTCATGCAGTTCCAGGCCGACGTGCTCGGTGTGCCTGTGGTGCGACCGGTGGTCGAGGAGACGACGGCCCTGGGTGCCGCCTACGCCGCCGGGCTGGCCGAGGGCTACTGGGACGGCCTCGGAGACCTTCGGGCCAACTGGCAGGAGGGCGGCCGCTGGGAACCGATGCTGCCGGAAGGGGAGCGCGATGCCCTGCTGGCCCGCTGGTCGGAGGCGGTCGCCAGGACGCTGGACTGGGTGTGAGGCCGGTGTCCGCCGCCTACGGGTGCAGGTAGCCTGTCGTCCGCTCCGGGTCTCCCGGAAGCGCCACGTCGGAGTGGCGGAATTGGCAGACGCGCCAGCTTGAGGGGCTGGTGCCCGCAAGGGCGTGGGGGTTCAAGTCCCCCCTCCGACACCATAGAAACCCCTGGTCAGAGCGTATGGAATTGCTCCCAGGGGTGTCGTTTGCAAATGGATTTGCTAATGGCCGCTGACGATTGGATGTGGACGATTGGCGTCGTCGACTTGAATTCGGCATTTGCGAGCATGGCCGAAGGATCGCACGGTGTCTGGGGAGTGCTTGTCGGCAGGCCGGGAGTGGGCAGCGAACGAGGTTGTCGTATTATCGAGATTGATGTCAGACAGTTCCGTGAGAATCACCTCTGAGTTGCAGATGCCCGCTGTCGCTCTTGCGGAGCGAGGGGTGTCGGGTCGTCTCGTTGTCTATGCGGACCTCGGCGGGCGCGCCACCACCGTCGAACTATCCGACGCGGTCTTGCGGGAGCTGGAATCATGCGAATCATTCCAGTAGGGGAGCTCCACGCCCTCGCCGAGGATGTGATGCGGGGGATCGGGTGTGTTGCGACATCGGCCCAAGTCATCGCTGAACACCTCGTCCTGGCTGACCTACATGGGGTGTCCAGTCACGGAACGATGCGACTGACCCAGTACGCCCAACAAGCAGCCACGGGGTATCTTGACGCCGCCGGGGTTCCCTCGCTCCATGAATCGGACATGGTGAACACCACCTTGCGACGCGTTGACGCCAACAGCGGTTTCGGTCATCCGGCCATGGTGCTCGCCGCCGATGTTGCAATCGAAACCTGCGCTGTCCACGGGCACGCGCTCGTTGCGGTGACCAACTGTGGTCACACCGGTCGACTCGGCCATTATTCCGAACTGCTCGCCACCCAGGGGCTCGTCAGCATCATCATGGGTGGCGGAAGGTGGCAGGACTGGCGCCAGGTCGCACCACACGGAGGGATCGACCCGAAACTCGCTACCAATCCGTATAGCTTCGGTTTTCCAGGCGGCGAAGACGGACCGCTAATCGCCGACTTCGCCACCGGCGCGACTTCCGGTGGACGCGCCATGTCGACTTCTGTTCGCGAAGAACTGTTCGACGACCCGATCGTTCTCGACGCAGACGGCCTGCCGTCCCGTGATCCGAACGCATACCTCGATGGTGGTGCCATTCTGCCGATGGCTGGTCCGAAAGGGACTGGCATGGGACTGATGGCTGAGTTGTTGGCGAGTGCCATGCTCGGACCCGATACCCCAGAGTCGAACACGCTGCTCATCGCAATCGATCCAACCCGTTTCGCGACTTCAGACGAGCTCAGCCGCCGCCGCGACGAGATCTTTGGTCACGTCAAAAGTTCACGACCAGCGCCTGGTCATGACCAGGTGCACATCCCTGGGCAGCGCGGCTTTGCGCTCGCCGAAGAACGGCGACGCTCGGGTGTTCCCATACCCGAAACGGTTTGGCGTGAAATTCAAGATCTGCTCTCTAAGGGGACTTCACAGGAGAATCCAACATGAAAATTCGGGCCGTTACCCTCGACGACGTCGGCGGGCCAGTGAAGGTCGAGACCGTCGACCTCGATGCGCCCGCGCAGGCGAAGTTCTCGTCAAGATGGGAGCCTCGGGCGTATGCCACAGCGATCAACACTCGATCTCGGGACAACACCCCGCTGACCTTCCATGCGTCGTCGGTCATGAGGGAGCGGCACCCCAACGCTGCCTGACGCGGCACTAGGTCGCGCGACTTCCTGCATGCCATGACAGGTGGATTGTGCTCACGCCGGTCGATCGCCTTGCACCGTGACACGTCGCATGTGGCGACGGTACCCCACATAGTCTTGCACCCCCTGATGCTGGACGCTGCGGTTGTCCCACATGACCAGCGTGCCCGGTTCCCACGACACCCGGCATGTGAAACGTTCGCTCACCGCATGGCGAAACAGGAACGACAACAGAGCGAAGGACTCGTCCGGGGAGACACCTTCAATCTCAGTGGTGTACGCCTCGTTGATGAATAGACCCTTGCGGTTCGACTCCGGGTGCGTACGCACAATCGGGTGCACGACGCGGGTCATGGCCAGTTCACTGTTCTGGGTAGGCATCGAGGCGTGGCTCGTCGCCGACCCCCCGGCCGCATACTGGGCGCCGGCGGAATGTGCCGCTCCGAGCCCGTCGAGCATCTTTCTCATCGGCGCGCTCAGCGCTTCGTACGCGAGGTGCTGGTTCGCGAACAGCGTGTCGCCCCCGAACGGTGGAAGCTCCACGCCGTAGAGAACTGAACCGAGCACCGGAGCGTCGAGACAGGTCAGGTCGGTGTGCCAGCCGCCGCTGAACGTGAACGCCTCATCGGCCTCGGTGATCAGCTCGATCACCTCAGGGTGGTGGGGGCTGGGCTCGACGAACGGGTGAACCTGGGTCTCGCCGAAGCACCTCGCAAAGCGC
Organism: Acidimicrobiaceae bacterium; assembly: GCA_002699725.1. Lineage (GTDB taxonomy): Bacteria > Actinomycetota > Acidimicrobiia > Acidimicrobiales > MedAcidi-G1 > S20-B6. The sequence goes on along the minus strand of PACE01000049.1, from coordinate 597 downwards.
ACCTGGTCCTCGTGCGTCAGCGACTGGCCGCGGAAGACCAGCACGTGATGCTCGAGAAATGCGGCCTGTAGTTCAGCGACTGTGCCCGGGGTGAGTGGCCCAGCGACGTCGACGCCATCGATCTCGGCACCGAGTGCACCGGTCAACCGTCGGACTCTCAGAGCAGGTGATTCCACGGATCGCATGATTGCTGTATTTCGAGTGGGCCGCAACCCGCCCGGGTCGACGGTCTTCTATGTGTTTGATCGAGTCCCGGAGGGTTCTCTCCCGCAATCGCGTCTCCAAGATGACGGTGGTTGCCGAGAGCTCATCGGTCCTGCATCGTCAACGGATTCCTAGGCGGCGAGGCTGATCCAAGGGGTTTCGGCCTGTGGAGTTAGGGTTCAAGTCCCCCCTCCGACACCAAAGACACCGTTCGATCCCTGGGCTCCAGAGCCCGGGGATTAACCGTTTTATGTCGTTTGTCATCACGATGGCATCGGTCCGCGCCCGGAGCTGAATTGCCGGCGAGAAGCGTGATCGTTGCGCCTCGCAATCGATACCGGGAGTGTCAGCGAGAGGTCTGGTTCACCGGCGCTCGGCCGGTTGTCCGGTTAT
>PACE01000048.1 GCA_002699725.1 Acidimicrobiaceae bacterium | reverse complement strand
TTCGGTCTCTTCGACGGCTTCGACGGCTTCGACGGCTTCGACGGCTTCAGTCTCTTCGGCGGCTTCGACGGCCTCGGTCTCTTCGACGGCTTCGACGGCCTCGTCGGCTTCGGTCTCTTCGACGGCTTCGACGGCTGCCGCCTCGACGACAGGCTCGGAAACGGCCGCAGCGGACGAACCGGCGGGCAGCGTGTCCCGGGAGAAGACGACGACATCGCTCACCAGCACGTCGTAGGCATTGAGTTCGCCCGGCGAAACGACATGAACCTCGGTCAGGTTGGCGAAGCTCTTCCATGCGTTGACGTCGTCGCGGGCGGCGACCACCAGGACCCGACCTTCGATCTCGAGGGCGGCGAGGGCAGCGACAGCATCCCTGGTGCGGGGGGCCTCGAAGCCCCATGCATCGATCACGACGACCTGGCCCTCGGCCGCTCGGTCGGACAGCGCCGATCGCAGCGCCAACTGGATCATCTTCTTGGGCGTCTTCTGGGCGTAGCTGCGGGGCTTTGGACCCAGCGCCACGCCGCCGCCGCGCCACTGCGGCGAACGAATCGAGCCCTGACGGGCACGGCCGGTGCCCTTCTGGCTCCATGGCTTGGCGCCACCGCCTCGGACCTCGGCCCGTGTCTTGGTGCTCTGCGTGCCGCTCCGGCGTGCCGCCAACTGGGCGGTCACCACCTGGTGCATCACGGCGATGTTCGGCTCGATGCCGAAGATGGCACCGTCGAGTTCGACGGCACCGACGTCTCCGCCGCTGAGGCTACGCATCGTGACGCTCGCCATCACCGAACTCGCTTCACGGCGTTGCGGATGAGGACGGTGGCGCCGGTGGGACCGGGCACCGAGCCCTTGACAAGCAGCAACTCGCGTTCGGCATCAGCCTCGACCACTATCAGGTTCTGCGTGGTGGTCTTCTGGTTGCCCATGCGGCCGGGAAGCTTCCTTCCCTTGAACACCCGGGACGGGGTGGCGCACTGGCCAATGGCGCCGGGCTTGCGGTGCACCTTGTGGGCACCGTGGCTGGCCCGCTGGCCCTTGAAGTTGTGGCGCTTCATGACACCGGCAAAACCCTTGCCCTTGCTGACGGCGGTGACGTCGACGTGTACCTCTTCGGCAAGCGTGTCGACGGTGAGCTCCTGGCCCACCTCATACTCGCTGACATCGTCGAGCCTCAGTTCGAGCAGGCGGACCCCGGGCTGGACGTCGGCCGACTCAAAGTGGCCGGCTTCGGGACGTGTGAGCCGGTGCCCCTCACGCTGTCCGAAGGTCACCTGGAGTGCGCTGTAGCCATCGCGTTCGGCGGTCTTGACCTGGACGACTCGATTGGGCCGGACACGCAACACGGTGACTGGGACGACGACGTTGTCGCTGTCCCAGACCTGTGTCATGCCGACCTTCTCGCCGACGAGTGCCTTGTTCGCCATGGTGGCTCCTGCTGATGCACCCGGAGACCTCCCCCGGGGCGGTCGACCCCTTCGGGCCGGTTCACGCGAACGCTCCGCACGGGAAGACCCGGCGGAGCGGTGATTCGGTTGTGTCGAGTGGTTCCCGCTGGTTTCCCATCGGATCCGGGCGGGCCTTCACGAACGTCACTTGGAGCACGACCGGAACCCTCCGGAAGCGCAGGAGCCAAGGCTAGGGGAGTTCCCGGCCCCTCACAACGCCACGAATCCGCGCTCGCCACTGGGCCCCCAACTACCGTCGGGAATCGTGGATGAGTCCAATCCGACACCTGAACCAACGACACACCCACCACCGTGGATGGTGCGCTCGATCCTGTTGTCCCTCGGCGGCTTGGCGGCCCTCTGGTACCTGCAGGGAGTCCTCGAGTCGCTGCGTTCGCTGTTCATCATGCTGTTGGTGGCATTGTTCGTTTCGTTCGCCGTGGAGCCGGCCGTCAACGCCCTCGAACGCTGGAACATCCGACGGGGGTTGGGGACGGCCCTTGTGTTCCTCGCCCTCCTCGCCGGTCTCGGCGGCTTCGGGTTCGCCATGGGCTCGTTGCTCTCCGAGCAGGTCACGGAACTGAACGACAACCTCCCCGGCTACCTCGAGTCCATCGACGAGTTCCTGGCGGACAACTTCGGCATCGAGAACGCGACCACCGACGTCCGTGCCAACTGGGACACGGGTGCGCTCGCCGAGCGGCTCAGTGGATTCGCGGACGACCTCGCCAGGTTCGGCTCCACCGTGGCCAACGTGCTGTTCCAGGTGTTCACCATAGGGTTGTTCGCCTTCTACCTCGTGGCCGAGGGCCCGAAGTTGCGACGAACCGTCTGTTCGCTGCTCCCGCAGAAACGACAGAGGTACGTGCTCGAGATCTGGGACGTGGCCATCGCAAAGACCGGGGGCTACATCGTCTCCCGGGGCGTGCTTGCGGTGATCGCCGCCGTCGTCCACTGGGCGGCCTTCGAGATCATCGACCTCCCGTCGGGCCTGGCCCTCGCCATCTGGGTGGGCGTGGTCTCCCAGGTGGTCCCCGTCGTCGGCACCTACCTGGCCGGCGCCCTACCCGTCCTCATCGGCCTCATCGACGAACCGGCGTCCGGGCTGTGGGTGCTGGTGGTGATCGCCGTCTACCAGCAGGTCGAGAACTACATCCTCGCCCCCAGGATCACCTCGCAGACCATGGCGATCCACGCCGCCATGGCATTCGGAGCCGTCATCGCCGGCGCTGCACTGTTGGGCGTGGTCGGTGCCATGCTCGCCCTGCCCGCCGCTGCCACGCTCCAGGCGGTCATCTCGACGGCGGCTGAACGCCACGAAGTGGCGGAAGACCTCCTCGAGGCCAGTCGCGAACGTCGAAAGTTGAAGAACTGAGGTTCTTGGGCGCTTTTGAATAGTCGAAGGACCTGTCGGTAGGGCGGCGGGTACCAGCGCCGCTGCTCCAGGCGCTCAACCGATGGACTCCTGCACTCGGGTGTGCTCGAACCGGAAGCCGGGGCAAAAGGTCATTGGCTCTTTGGACCTGTGGGAAAACGGGAGAAGCGCCCCCGGGGGGCGCTTCTGCCTTTCGTTCGACTGATCCGGGGACGTCAGTCCTGTTGGATCTTGATCTCGATATCGACTCCGGCCGGGAGGTCCAGTCGCTGCAGCGCGTCGACCGTCTTGGGCGAAGGTTCCAGAATGTCGAGCAGGCGCTTGTGGATGCGCATCTCGAAGTGCTCCCGGGAGTCCTTGTCCTTGAACGGCGAACGCACCACGGTGTACCGGTGCTTCTCGGTCGGCAGCGGGACCGGGCCGCGGATCTCCGCCTGGGTCCGTAGGACCGTCTCGACGATCTTCTTCGTCGACTGGTCGATGACCTCGTGGTCGTAGGCCTTGAGCCGGATCCGGATCTTCTGACCAGTCGCCATCGAAGTCAGCCGAGGATCTTGGTGACCGCGCCGGCACCCACGGTGCGCCCACCCTCGCGGATGGCGAAGCGAAGGCCCTCGTCCATGGCGATCGGGGCGATGAGCTCGACGTTCATGGTGGTGTTGTCGCCGGGCATGCACATCTCGGTGCCCTCAGGAAGGGAGATCGAGCCCGTCACGTCGGTGGTCCGGAAGTAGAACTGCGGCCGATAGTTCGAGAAGAACGGCTTGTGGCGGCCACCCTCGGTCTTGGTCAGCACGTAGACCTCGGCCTCGAAACTGGTGTGCGGCATGATCGAGCCCGGCTTGGCGAGCACCTGGCCGCGCTGGACGCTCGTCTTGTCGATGCCACGCAACAGGGCGCCGATGTTGTCGCCGGCCTGGCCCTGGTCGAGGATCTTGCGGAACATCTCGACGCCGGTGCAGACCGTGGTCTGGGTGTCCTTGATGCCGATGATCTCGATCGAGTCGCCGGTGTTGACGATGCCCTGTTCGACACGACCGGTGACGACGGTGCCGCGACCGGTGATCGTGAAGACGTCCTCGATCGGCATCAGGAAGGGCTTGTCGACATCTCGTTCGGGCTGCGGGATGTATTCGTCCACCTGGCTCATCAGGTCGACGACGGCAGCGGCGGCGTCCGCATCGCCCTCGAGGGCCTTCAGCGCCGAGACCCGACAGATCGGGGTGTCATCACCGGGAAACTCGTACTCGTCGAGGAGCTCGCGCACCTCGAGCTCGACGAGCTCGAGGAGTTCTTCGTCGTCGACCATGTCGCACTTGTTGAGTGCCACGATGACCTTCGGAACGCCGACCTGGCGGGCCAGCAGCACGTGTTCACGCGTCTGCGGCATCGGGCCGTCGGCTGCCGACACGACCAGGATGGCGCCGTCGACCTGGGCGGCNCCNGTGATCATGTTCTTGATGTAGTCGGCGTGGCCCGGCATGTCGACGTGGGCGTAGTGCCGGTTGGGNGTCTCGTACTCGACGTGCGCCACGTTGATCGTGATGCCGCGCTCTCGCTCCTCGGGGGCCTTGTCGATGTTGTCGAATTCGGTGAAGGAGGTGGAGTCAGGATCGAGGTCTGAGAGGACCTTGGTGATCGCCGCCGTCAGGGTGGTCTTCCCGTGGTCGATGTGGCCCATCGTCCCCACGTTCACGTGGGGCTTGTTGCGCTCGAACTGCTGCTTGGCCATGCCTGATTCCTCAACTACTTTCTGTGTTGGTTGCCTAAGTTGACGTCACTCGCCACGGAAGCGCTTGACGATCTCTTCCTGCACGAATGCCGGTGTCTTGTGGTACGAGTCGAACTGCATCGTGTAGGTCGCGCGCCCCTGGGTGCGCGAACGCAGATCGGTAGCGTAACCGAACATCTCCGACAACGGCACCTGAGCGGTGATGACCTGGTTGTTGCCGCGGGCCTCCATCTGCCCCACCCGTCCACGGCGGGAGTTCAGGTCGCCGACCACGTCGCCCATGTGGTTATCGGGGGNGACCACCTCGACGGCCATCACCGGCTCNAGCAGCACGGGGCCCGCCCGGACGATCGCATCGCGGAACCAGGCCTGTGCGGCGATCTTGAACGCCATCTCCGAGGAGTCCACGTCGTGGGACTTTCCGTCGTTGAGGCTGACCTTGATGCCGAGCACGTTGTAGCCGGCGAGCACGCCGTTGGTCATGGCCGCCTGGATGCCCTGGTTGACCGCAGGGATGTATTCCTTCGGGATGCGGCCACCCTTGACATTGTCCTCGAAGCGGTAGGTCTCGTCAGGATCGGCATGGGGCTCGAGGGTCGCCACGATCTCGGCGAACTGGCCCGAACCGCCNGTCTGCTTCTTGTGGGTGTAGCGGAGGTTGTCGACCGTCTTGGTGATGGTCTCGCGGTAGGCCACNTGCGGCCGGCCCACGTTGGCGTCGACCCGGAACTCGCGCAGCATGCGGTCGACCAGCACCTCGAGGTGCAGTTCGCCCATGCCGCCGATGATGGTCTGGCCGGTCTCATCGTCAGTGCGGACGCTGAAGGTCGGATCCTCCTCGGCGAGCGCGCCGAGGGCCTTGCTCATCTTGTCCTGGTCGGCCTTCGAGCGGGGCTCGACGGCGACGTGGATGACCGGCTCCGGGAACTCGAGCTGCTCCAGCACGATCGGATGGTTCGGCGAGCAGAGCGTGTCGCCCGTCTTGGTGTTCTTGAGGCCGATGCCGGCGACGATGTCCCCGGTGCGGACCTCGTCCCGGTCCTCGCGGTTGTTGGCATGCATCTCGAGGATGCGACCGAGCCGCTCCTTGGATCCGGAGCGCGTGTTGAGCACCGCAGAGCCCTTGTCCAGTGAGCCGCTGTAAACCCGGAAGTAGATGAGCTTGCCGACGTGCGGGTCGGTCATGATCTTGAAGGCCAGTGCGGCAAAGGGCTCTTCGTCGTCGACACGGCGCTCGACGGTGTCGCCCGAGCGGGGGTGCACACCCTCAACCGGCGGTAGGTCCAACGGTGACGGCAGGTAGTCGATCACGGCGTCGAGGAGTGGCTGCACGCCCTTGTTCTTGAAGGCGCTACCGGTGAGGATCGGCACACAGTGGCCGCTGAGGGTTCCGGCGCGCAGTGCGGCCCGAAGGTCCTCGGCACTGACGTCCTGGTCGTCGACGTACTTCTCGAGGATGTTCTCGTCGAACTCCGATAGGACGTCGACGAGTTCGTGCCGGTACTCCTCGGCCTGGTCGACCATGTCGGCGGGGATGTCCACGACGTCCCAGGAGGCGCCCAGGTCCTCGCTCGTCCAGACCAGGGCGTTCATCTCGAGCAGGTCGACGATCCCGGAGAACTCGGACTCGGCACCGATCGGCAGCTGCACGACGGCGGCGTTGCAGCCCAAGCGCTCGCGGATGGTGCCCAGCACGAAGTAGAAGTCGGCTCCCGTCCGGTCCATCTTGTTGATGAAGCACAGTCGGGGCACCTTGTAGCGGTCGGCCTGGCGCCAGACGGTCTCCGTCTGGGGTTCGACGCCGGCCACGCCATCGAACACGGCGACGGCACCGTCGAGGACCCGGAGCGAACGCTCTACCTCAACCGTGAAGTCCACGTGGCCGGGCGTGTCGATGATGTTGACCCGGTGGTCCCGCCAGGTGCAACTGGTGGCAGCGGAGGTGATGGTGATGCCCCGCTCCTGCTCCTGCTCCATCCAGTCCATGGTGGCGGCGCCGTCGTGGACCTCACCGATCTTGTAGTTGACCCCGGTGTAGTAGAGGATTCGCTCGGTGGTTGTGGTCTTGCCCGCGTCGATATGGGCCATGATCCCGATGTTGCGGGTCTGTTCGAGGGGGTGTCGCTTGCTCATGCTCGTTCAAGGTCGGGTCGGTGGTTGTCGGGCGTGGCCGGGAGTCATCGCACGCAATGACTACGGCTTCCCGGGACAGGGTGACGAAAGGTCGGAGGGCAGGCCGTCCGGAGCGGACGACCTACCAGCGATAGTGAGCGAAGGCCTTGTTCGCCTCGGCCATCTTGTGGGTGTCCTCACGTCGCTTGACGGAGGCGCCCAGGCCGTTGGAGGCGTCGAGGATCTCGTTGGCGAGCCGTTCGGACATGGTGCGCTCACGGCGATCGCGAGCGTTTCCCACGAGCCAGCGGACGGCGAGGGTGTTGGAGCGTCGAGGTCGCACCTCGATGGGCACCTGATAGGTGGCGCCACCCACACGGCGACTCTTGACCTCGAGTTGCGGCCGGATGTTCTCGAGTGCCCGCTTGAGCGTGCCGACCGGCTCGCTGCCGGTCTTGGATTCGACCGTCTGCAGCGCCGAGTAGACGATGCGTTCGGCAGTGGAACGCTTGCCGCTGCGCAGCACCTTGTTGACGACCTGGGTGACGACCGACGAGCGGTAGACGGGATCGGGAACCAACTCGCGACGATCAACGGGGCCCTTGCGCGGCATGTCAGTCCTCCTTCTTGGTGCCGTAGCGGCTGCGTGCCTGGCGCCGCTGGCCGACGCCGGAGGTGTCGAGCGTTCCACGGATGACCTTGTAGCGGACGCCCGGGAGGTCCTTCACACGGCCGCCGCGCACGAGCACGATGGAGTGCTCCTGGAGGTTGTGGCCCTCACCGGGGATGTAGGCGGTGATCTCGATGCCGGTGGTCAGGCGGATACGTGCGACCTTGCGCAGTGCGGAGTTCGGCTTCTTCGGGGTGGTGGTGTAGACCCGCGTGCACACGCCGCGCCGCTGTGGCGCGCCCTTGAGGGCCGGTGTGGCCTCCTTGCGTCGCTTGGACTGGCGGCCCTTGCGGACCAACTGCTGGATCGTGGGCACGAACTACCTCGAAGGATGCGGATTGGTGGGCATGCGGATNGCTGCCGGAAGCGGTTTCCGGCCAGCGGNCGAGTCTACGTGTGNCCCTTCTCGACTCACACGCGCGAGTCGTCGGAAGGGGTACATGTCACGCGGTGGCGTCGTCGGACGNCCCGAGGCTGNNCGCCAGGTCGATGACATCGGCCTCGTAGGCACCGGAGAACTCGTCCTCGCCCNGGGACGCCTGGCCGGCCAGCCAGTCGGCGAGGTCCTGTTCCTCGTCGGCGGANCTGTAGAAGTCCATCGGCTTGTAGTCGGGAGCATGCGTCGCCACCCGGCGGTACCGCTCGAGACCGGTACCCGCTGGAATCAACTTGCCGATGATGATGTTCTCCTTGAGGCCGANGAGCTGATCGCTCNTGCTCTCGATGGCCGCCTCGGTGAGCACCCGGGTGGTCTCCTGGAAGGAGGCCGCCGAGAGCCACGANTCGGTGGCGAGCGAGGACTTCGTGATGCCCATGAGCTCCGGTCGGCCCTCGGCGGGACGCTGGCCCTCGGCCACGAGCTCACGGTTGGTCTCGGCGAACACCCGCTGGTCGACCTGCTCGCCCGGGAGGAACGAGGAGTCGCCCGGATCGTTGATGCGGACCCGGCGGGTCATCTGGCGGACGATCAACTCGATGTGCTTGTCGTGGATCGACACGCCCTGCTCGCGGTAGACCTTCTGGACCTCTTCGACCAGGTACTGCTGGGTCTCGCGCACACCCTTGATCTCGAGCAGTTCCTTCGGGTCGCGTGGGCCCTCGACGATGGCGTCGCCGGCTCGGACTTCCTGGCCGTCGACGACTTCGAGNCGGGACTGGCTCAGGATGAGGTAGACNTCTTCGGTTCCGTCGTCGGCCACCACGGCCAGNTCGCGGCCCCGACCCTCGTCGTCGCCGATACGCACGACGCCCGAGGTCCTCGACAACGTCGCCTTGCCCTTCGGGGTGCGCGCCTCGAACAACTCCACGACGCGGGGCAGGCCTGCGGCNAGGTCCTTGCCGGCGACGCCACCGGTGTGGAAGGTCCGCATCGTGAGCTGGGTGCCCGGCTCGCCGATGGACTGGGCGGCGATGACGCCGACAGCCTCACCGATCTCGATCGGCTTGCCCGTGGCCAGCGACATGCCGTAGCACGCCGCCGACACGCCGGCGGGAGAGTCGTCGGTGAGGGGCGACAGCACGCGCACGCGGGTCACCTCTGGATCGTCGCGCAGCACCTCGAATTCGTCTTCGCCCACGATCGTGCCCTTGGGATAGACGGTGCCGTCCGACAGGGTGACGTCGTCGGCGAGGGTCCGGCTGAAGAGTCGGGTCTCGAGGTAGGTCCTCTTGTTGTCGGTGTCTGGGTACACGTCCTCGAGCCAGATACCGAAGACGGGGCCGTCGGCCTCGAGCGGTGCGTGCTCGCTGATGATCAACTCCTGCGCCACGTCGACGAGGCGACGAGTCAGGTAGCCGGAGTCGGCGGTACGGAGGGCGGTGTCGACCAGGCCCTTCCTGGCGCCCGGCGTGGCGATGAAGTACTCGAGCATCGTCAGGCCCTCGCGGAAGTTCGACTTGATGGGGCGAGGAATGAGGTCGCCACGGGGGTTGGCCACCAGGCCGCGCATGCCGGCGATCTGGCGAATCTGCATCTTGTTCCCTCGAGCACCAGAGTCGACCATCATGTCGATCGGGTTGAAGGCCTCGGCCCGCAGGGCCTCGTCCATCTTCTCGGTCACCTCGGCGGTCGCTGCGTTCCAGATCTCGACCTCCTTCTGGTGGCGTTCACCGTCGGTGATGATGCCCTTTCGGAACTGGATCTCGACCTTCTCGGCGTCACGTTCGTGGCGCTCGAGGATCGACTGCTTCTCAACCGGCGTCTTGACGTCGTCGATGGAGACGGTCAGGCCCGACCGGCTGGCGAACCGGAAGCACAGGTCCTTCATGCGGTCCAGGCTGTCGGCCACGACCCTCTTCGGGTAGTGGCGGGCGAGGTCGTCGACCAGGACGCCCATCGACTTCTTGTCGATGCGAGCGTTGAAATAGGGGAACTCGGTGGGTAGCGCCTCGTTGAGGAGCACGCGGCCGGCCGTGGTCCGGTGCCAGGTGGCGGCGGACCCGTTGGCGGGGGTATCAACCAGTTCGGGGATGTCGGTCGACCGGTACTCGATCAGGGCGTGGAGGCCCAACTCGCCGGAGTCGATCGCCCGTTCGAGTTCGTCGATGCGGCGAAAGGCCCGACCCTCGCCGACGGCACCCTCGAGCTCCACGGTGAGGTAGTACGAGCCGATGATCATGTCCTGGGTGGGGGCGACCAGCGGGCGTCCGTGCGCCGGGCTGAGGACGTTGTTGGCCGACAGCATCAGCACCCTCGCCTCGGCCTGGGCCTCGGCCGAAAGGGGCAGGTGCACGGCCATCTGGTCACCGTCGAAGTCGGCGTTGAATGCGGTGCACACGAGTGGGTGGAGTTGAATGGCCTTGCCCTCGACCAGAAGCGGCTCGAAGGCCTGAATGCCGAGGCGGTGCAGCGTGGGCGCACGGTTCAGCAGGACCGGGTGCTCCTGGATGACGTCTCCCAGGACGCCCCAGACCTGCGGGCGTCGACGCTCGACCATCCTCTTGGCGGACTTGATGTTCGGCGCCAACTCGTCGTCGACCAGTTTCTTCATGACAAACGGCTTGTAAAGCTCGAGCGCCATGATCTTGGGCAGGCCACACTGGTGGAACCGCAACGTCGGTCCGGCCACGATGACCGAACGGCCCGAGTAGTCGACCCGTTTGCCGAGCAGGTTCTGACGGAAGCGGCCCTGCTTGCCCTTGAGCATGTCGGACAGCGACTTGAGCGGACGGTTGCCCGGCCCGGTCACCGGACGCCCGCGGCGGCCGTTGTCGAACAGTGCGTCGACGGCCTCCTGCAGCATCCGCTTCTCGTTGTTGACGATGATCTCCGGTGCGCCGAGGTCGAGGAGGCGCTTCAGCCGGTTGTTCCGGTTGATGACCCGTCGGTACAGGTCGTTCAGGTCGGAAGTGGCGAAGCGGCCTCCGTCGAGCTGGACCATCGGACGCAGGTCCGGCGGGATCACCGGTACGGCGTCGAGGATCATGGCGCGGGGCTCGTTCACCCGGCGGCCGTGCTCATCGCGACGGTTGAAGCCGGCCACGATCTTGAGGCGCTTGATGGCCTTCTGCTTGCGCTGGACCGACAGTGGCTTCTGGCCCTCGGGTGGGTCGATCATCGCGCGGAGCTTGACCTCCTCTTCGTCAAACTCGATCGACTCGATCAGGCGGGCGATGGCGTCGGCACCCATGCCGCCGTCGAAGTACTCGCCCCAGCGGTCGGCCATCTCCCGCCACAGGCGCTCGTCCTCCACGATCTGACGGGAGAACAGGCTGCTGAACTCGTCCCAGGCACGGCCCAGGAGCTCGAGTTCCTCCAGGTACTCCTCGCGGATCTCGGCGAGGCCCTTCTCGGCGGCGCGCTGGCAGGCTCGGAGATCGGACTCCTTGGCGCCTTCGCCCTCGAGTTCGGCCAACTCGGCCTCGAGCACCTCCTGGCGGGTGGCCAGGCGTCCGTCGCGCTCTTCCTCGACGGCGACCCGCTCCTCGTCCAATTCGGCCTCGAGCGTCGCGAGGTCGTCGTGGCGACGATCCTCGTCGACCGACACGACGATGTTGGCCGCGAAGTAGATGACCTTCTCGAGCTGCTTGGCCTTAAGTTCCTCGCGTGGCTCGGTGCCCATCAGCAGGTAGGCCAACCACGACCGGGTGCCGCGCAGGTACCAGATGTGCACGGCAGGGGCGGCCAGTTCGATGTGGCCCATGCGTTCGCGGCGCACCTTCGACCGGGTGACCTCGACTCCACACCGCTCGCAGATGATGCCCTTGAACCGGACGCGCTTGTACTTGCCGCAGTAGCACTCCCAGTCCTTGGTCGGACCGAAGATCTTCTCGCAGAAGAGCCCGTCCTTCTCCGGCTTGAGAGTGCGGTAGTTGATGGTTTCCGGCTTCTTGACCTCGCCGTTGGACCACATACGGATCCCGTTCGCGGTCGCGAGGCCGATTCGGATCTGGTCGAAGTCGTTGACGTCGAGCACTCGTTCTCTTCCTGGTAGTTCCCGGCTGGGGCTGTTTGCGGTCAGCGGAGGAGGCCGGCGCTACGGCGCTCGTCCTCTTCGTCGGATCCACGCTCGGGGCGGGACAGGTCGATGCCCAGCTCTTCGGTGGTGCGGTACACGTCCTCGTTGATCTCCCGGATCTCGACCTCCTGGCCGGCCTCGTCGAGGACCTCAACGTCCAGACAGAGGGACTGCATTTCCTTGATGAGGACCTTGAAGCTCTCGGGGATGCCGGGCTCCGGGATGTTGTCGCCCTTGACGATCGCCTCGTACACCTTCACGCGGCCGAGGACGTCGTCGGACTTGATGGTGAGGAGTTCCTGCAGGCAGTAGGCGGCGCCGTACGCCTCGAGGGCCCACACCTCCATCTCGCCGAAGCGCTGGCCGCCGAACTGTGCCTTGCCGCCCAGCGGCTGCTGGGTGATCATCGAGTAGGGGCCGGTGGACCGGGCGTGGATCTTGTCGTCCACGAGGTGGGCCAGCTTCAGGACGTAGACGTAGCCAACCGTGATCGGCCGATCGTAGGTCTCGCCGTTCCGGCCGTTGTAGAGGACAGCCTTGCCGTCGCGGCCCACGAGGCGCTCGCCCTCGGCCGACTCAGGACGGATGTTCTCGAGCACCTTCTGGATCGTCGGGTGGCGTCCGGCGCGGTCTTCCTCGTCCCAGTGGGCGCCGTCGAAGACAGGCGTCGCCACGTGGATGGCGGGCAGGGTCGACGGCCTGGTCTTGGTCTCGGTGCCCCGAACCGGCTGGTCGCCTACGGACTCGCCGTCGATGTCCCAGCCCCAACGGGCGCCATAGCCGAGGTGGGCCTCGAGTACCTGGCCGACGTTCATCCGGGACGGAACGCCGAGCGGATTGAGGATGATGTCGACCGGGGTGCCGTCGGCCATGAACGGCATGTCCTCGACGGGCAGGACCTTCGAGATCACGCCCTTGTTGCCGTGGCGGCCCGCCAACTTGTCGCCGACGCTGATCTTGCGCTTCTGGGCGACGTGGACCCGAACCAGCTGGTTGACGCCCGGGGGCAGCTCGTCGCCGTCGTCGCGGTTGAAGAGACGTCGGTCGATGACCTTGCCGGACTCGCCGTGCGGAACCTTGAGCGACGTGTCGCGGACCTCGCGGGCCTTCTCCCCGAAGATGGCGCGCAGGAGGCGCTCCTCGGGGGTGAGTTCGGTCTCACCCTTGGGTGTGACCTTGCCGACCAGCACGTCACCGGGTTCGACCTCGGCGCCGACCTGGATGATGCCGAGGTCATCGAGGTCGGCGAGGATCTCGTCGGAGAGGTTCGGGATGTCCCGGGTGATCTCCTCGGGACCCAACTTGGTGTCGCGGGCGTCGATCTCGTGCTCGTGGATGTGGATCGACGTGAGGACGTCGTCCTTCACAAGGCGCTCCGAGACGATGATGGCGTCCTCGAAGTTGTATCCCTCCCACGACATGAACGCCACGAGCAGGTTCTTGCCCAGAGCCAGTTCACCATGGTCGGTGGAGGGCCCGTCGGCCAGCAGCTGGTTGGCACGCACCTTGTCGCCGGGTTGCACCCGGGACCTCTGGTTGATGCAGGTGTCCTGGTTGGAACGCTCGAACTTGAGCAACTGGTGGCGGAACTCGCCTTCCTTGCGGTAGTCGACGGTGATCGAGTCACCGTCGACGGCCAAGACCGTGCCGGCCTCCCTGGCCAGCACCATGTCGGCGGCGTCAAATGCGGCCCGGACCTCGATGCCCGTGCCGATGTACGGCGCCTCGGCACACACCAACGGCACGGCCTGACGCTGCATGTTGGCGCCCATCAGGGCGCGGTTGGCGTCGTCGTGCTCGAGGAATGGGATCAGCGCCGTGGCGACCGAGACGATCTGCTTCGGCGAGACATCCATGAGCTGGACCTCTTCCGGTGGCACGTACGAAATCTCGGTGGTGGCGCCGAAGAAGACGGCCTGCTCGAGCTGCAGGTGTAGGTCCTGGAGCGAGGCCGCCTGCGGCGACCGACGCACGAGGACGCGCTGGTTCTGGAAGGTGCCATTGTCGTTCAGCGGCGCGTTGGCCTGGGCGACGACGTACTCCTCCTCCTCGTCAGCGGCGAGGTAGACGATCTCGTCCGTGACCTTGCCCTTCGTCACGACGCGGTAGGGCGACTCGATGAACCCGAACAGGTTCACCTGTCCGTAGGTGGCCAGCGCACCAATGAGGCCGATGTTCGGACCCTCAGGCGTCTCGATCGGACACATGCGCCCGTAGTGCGAGAAGTGGACGTCGCGGACCTCGAAGCCGGCGCGCTCCCGGGAGAGCCCGCCCGGGCCGAGCGCTGAGAGGCGACGGCGGTGGGTGAGGCCGGACAGCGGGTTGACCTGATCCATGAACTGCGAGAGCTGGCTGGTGCCGAAGAACTCCTTGATCGCAGCGACCACCGGGCGGATGTTGAGGAGCGTCATCGGCGTGATCGACTCGACGTCCTGGGTGGTCATGCGCTCGCGGACGACGCGCTCCATGCGTGTGAGGCCGATGCGCACCTGGTTCTGGATGAGCTCGCCGACCGAGCGGATGCGCCGGTTGGCGAAGTGGTCCTGGTCGTCGAGGCGGTAGCCAGGCTCGTACATGGCGAGGCTCAGCAGGTACGTACAGGTGGCCAGCACTTCGGAGCGGGTGAGGACCCGCTGATCGAGATCGGGCTTCTCGAGCTCGATCCCGAAGAGCTCCTCGCAGCGCTCGATCTCGGAGCGGAGCTTGCGGTTCAGCTTGTAGCGGCCGACCCGGGACAGGTCGTAGCGACGCGACTCGAAGAAGGCGTTGCGCAGGTAGGCGCGGGCGGCCTCGACGGACGGGGGCTCGCCGGGGCGGACGCGCTTGTAGATCTCCAGCAGCGCTTCTTCCTGTGGAGGCTGGCGGTCCCCGAACTCGATCTCTTCTTCCCAGCCCTCGGGCAGACGCACCTTCTCCCACTGGCCTTCGAGGAAGTCGAAGTGGTTGACGAACTTCTGAAGGAAACCGGGCTCGTTGACCTCGTCATAGCCGAGGGCGCGCAGCAGGGTGAAGATCGGAAGGCGGCGCTTCCGGGCGATCTTGGTGCCGGCGGTGACGTCCTTGCCGGGCTTCTGCTCGACGTCGAACTCGATCCACTCACCGCGGTACGGGTGGATGGTGCCGGTGACGAGCTGGTGCTTCGCCATGTTGCGGAGGCGGAAGCGTTCGCCCGGCTGGAAGATCACGCCGGGTGAGCGGACCAACTGTGAGACGACGACACGCTCGGTGCCGTTGATCACGAAGGTGCCCTTTTCCGTCATCATGGGAAAGTCCCCCATGAAGACGACCTGCTCCTTGATCTCACCCGTGTTTCTGTTGTTAAAGCTGGCCCGGACGAAGATGGGAGCGGAGTAGGTCATGTCCCGCTCCTTGCACTCGTCCACCGAGAACTTGGGCGGCGGGCGCAGGTCCTCGTCGTCGGGATCGAACTCGAGGTCCAGCGAGAGCGTCTCGCTGAAGTCGGTGATCGGGCTGATATCACGGAAGATGTCAGCGAGACCGGTGTCGACGAACCAGCGGAAAGACTTGCACTGGATGGCGATCAGGTCGGGGATCTCGAGGACCTCCGACAGATTTCCGAACGAATATCGTTCCCGGACGAGGGGGCGAACAGACACCTAAAACTCCTGGCCAGGGCGAGCGGACAAGGACAACGCGGAATCACGCAAATCCACCGTCACGAAAACGAAACAATGAGCAGGCGCGAACACGGCAACAAGCAATCCTAGACCAGCGCGCAGGCCAAGGCAACCCCCAATGCAGGGGAAGCCAGGCCGCCCGATGGCGATCTGCGCAAGCATCGTAGGGAAAGCGCGCCCTCTGGTCAAGCATGCCGGGTTTCGCGGTTCGGGACCCGACCGGGAGACACGATCCCTGCCATCCCTGATCCCGGACGGAGGAAGCCCCGGGCGGACCCGGGGCCTTCCCATACTCGTTGATCGGCCGACGCAGGCCGGCAGGGGACTACGCCAGTTCGACGGTGGCGCCGGCGGCCTCGAGGGCCGCCTTGGCCCGCTCGGCGTCTTCCTTCGAGGCGCCCTCCAGGACGGGCTTCGGGGCATTGTCCACCAGGTCCTTGGCGTCCTTGAGCCCGAGGTTCGTCAGCGAACGAACCTCCTTGATGACCTGGATCTTCTTGTCGCCGACGTCGCTCAGGACCACGTCGAAGAAATCCTTCTCCTCCTCGGCATCCACGTCGGCTCCGCCGGCAGGTGCTGCGGCAACCGCAGCTACCGGGGCCGCTGCCGTCACGCCGAACTTCTCCTCGAAGTCCTTCAGCAGTTCACTCAATTCCAGAACGCTCATCTCGGCGATGGCGTCCAGGATCTGTTCTTTAGTGGCCATGGTTAGCCCTCCTCGGTGTCGTCGGCAACCGCTTCATCGGCGGCAGCCTCGGTGTCGTCGGCAACCGCTTCATCGGCGGCAGCCTCGGTGTCGTCGG
>PACE01000047.1 GCA_002699725.1 Acidimicrobiaceae bacterium | reverse complement strand
TGATACGTACAACTCGCGTCCGAATCCCGGGATGGAAAAGATGCTCTCGATAATGATCGTGCCGCCGATCAAGGCAGACATGTTCAGGCCCACCACGGTGATCATCCCGAACATCGACGGCCTAAGGACGTGGCGGAACATGATCCGGCGGTCCGACAGGCCCTTGGCCTTGGCCGTGATGACGAAGTCCTCCTGGAGGGTGGTGATCAGGTCGGTGCGCAGTAGACGCTGGTAGACCGCAGCCAACGGAAGGCCGAGTGAGGCTGCGGGAAGGACCAGGGAGTGGAGTCGGGAGAAAATGTTGTCGTCCATGAACCGGCTCGGGAAGATCTGCCATCGGACGATGAAGAAGTAGAACAGGATGATGGCGAGGGCAAAGCCGGGGATGGACAATAAGCCGAAGGCGCCGGCGGTCGACGCACGGTCTAACGGCTGGTTCGCCCGGTAGGCGGCGGCCACACTCCACGGGATGGAGACCCCCAAGGCCACGACCAAGGACATTCCCATGAGCAGTACCGACTTGGGGAGTCGTTCGGAGATGATGGAACTCACCGGCATTTGGTTCGCGTACGACTCCCCGAAGTCTCCTTGGATCATTCCGCCGATCCAGTGCCCGTACCGGATGGGCAACGGGTCGTCCAGGTGGTATTTCTCGCGAGCTTCGATGACCCTTTCGCATTCACCGACGCCGGTACCTGCAACGGTCCCGATGACGTCTTTGATCTCTCCAGCGATGACGGCGTCGCAGTCGACGGAGGCATAGAAGCCGACGACGTTGAAGAGGGGGTCGCCGATGACGTTCGTGGCCGAAAAGGCCAGGAACGTGACAGCAACCAGCACAGCGAACATGAACGCCAACCGGCGTATTAGATAAGTCATCTGGTGAAGGCGTTCCCAGCGTGAAGGGGCGGCCGGCTAAGCCGGCCGCCCCCCGTAACACGCTTGTCAGAGGATCAAGTTACGTGGTTACTCCTCGATCCACATGTGGGCCCAGGACGGATTCGCACTATTGACATGGCACAAGGGCGTGGACCCGTCCGGGAGGACGTAGCCGCAGACGTTCTTGACCTTCGTGCCGTATGCGTTCGTCCACATGGTGTGGGTCTGGAACAGGTAGGTGTAGCTCTCGTTGATGCTGACGGCCCACTCCTTCCAGAGTTCGACGTTCGCCTCACGGTCGTCGCTGGCCCGTGCCTCAAACATCAACGCATCCCGCTCCTCGTCGCAGTACCTCGGCCAGTTCAGCGACAGTGCGCCAACGGACTGGCACTCCGTCCACAGGATGTGGCCGTCCGGGTTGATACTTCCGAACTGTCGCCAGGTGAGGAAGTCCCACATGCCGAGGATGGCGTGGGTGATGTGGTCATCCTGGGGCAGCAGATCCTTCGTGAAGTTGAAGTGATCCGACCAGCCCTCGGTGAGGAGGTCGAAGATCTGGTCCTGGATGACCGACGGACCCGAGTACTGGTACTCGGCGTTGATCCTGCCGTCGGTACACATCTCCGGGACGTCGGCGCAGTACTCAGCCACCAACGGTGTCGCCAGGTCCGGCATGTCGTGTTCCTGGACGACGTCCGGGTTGTAGTAGATCGACTCCGGGGTGGACGCCTGATCCGCTGCCCTCAGAACGCCTGCGCCGATGAACTCGACGTAGTCGTCACGGGGGAATGCGTAGGTGAGCGCCTTGCGTGCCCTGATGTCGTCGAACGGGGGACGAGAAGAGTTCGCCATAGCGAAACTCTCCTCATAGTCGTCCGTCTCATACAACTCGATGCCGTCGAGCGCCCGAAGCGTCAGGATGGCGTTCGTGTTGGAGGTACCCATCACGTCGATGTCTCCGGCTGCCATGGCGCCGGCAGCGAGTTCGCCATCCGTGTAGATGTAGAACTCGACGGCGTCGAGGTAGGCGGTGTCACCCCAGTAGTCGGGGTTTCGGACGAACCGGGTCATGGAGTCCTGGACTCGGCTGTCGAACATGAACGGACCGGTGCCGACAGGAGCCTGGTTCAATGTCGGATCGTCGGTCGCGGCCATCATGTATGCCAGCGAGGGAACATTGCCCAACTGACCGGTGAAATTACCGGGGAAGTCGACGTGCGGACGCTTCGCGTGGTAGCGGATCGTCATCTCGTCGAGCAGTTCGGCCGGCTCGAAGGCTTCCGTCTCCGGGTCGTCGGCCGCGAACAACGCCCTGACGGCGATCCCCACGGTCGGGTCGTTGAGCTGCATCTTCAACGCATACAGAACCGCTTCGGCAGTCAACGGCGACCCGTCGTGGAACGTGACCCCTTCCCGAATCTTGAAGTCCCATGTCGCGTAGTCGTCCGAATGCGTCCACGACTCGGCAAGGGATGGTATGTAGACACACCCACACGGGTCGTCTGACGTGACAACCAGGTAGTCGTAGACGGCGGTTCCCATCTGGTAGGCGGAAACCGCAAACCGGTTCACAGCCGGGTTCAACCCGTCGGTTTCGGCTTCAAGGCCGATCCGCAGGGTGCCACCGAGCACCGGTTCTGGCCAGAAGTCATCGGGTTCATTACCGGTGGCGCCGACCACGCCTTCGACGAACAGGCCCATGCCGAGCATGGAGCCGTCGTCCATGGTCTCGCCAGCGGCAACCATCACGTTGCCGGCCTGGTCGTTGATCGGACCGGAGAATGGATGGAACGTGCCGGCGATGATCTCGGCCTTGCGAGCCTCGACCGCCGCGACCTCGTCGGCATCCACGTCGTCGGCGATCGGTGCCAGGTCGACGATCCCGTCGGCCATCGAACCCCAGTAGTAGCCAGGCGTGTAGGTGCCGGCCGCTGCGGACTCGATGATGTCGACGTAACGCGGACCCCAGTTCCACACCGGAGCCGTCAGGAAGGCGTTCGGAGCGAAAGCGCTCATGTCCGAGTTGTACGACACCCAACGGGCACCGGCAGCCTCGGCCTTATCACCAGCAGCAGTCGAATCCTGATGCATGGCGATCACGTCGGCGCCCTTGTCGAGCAGCGCCTGGGCTGAATCGCCTTCGACGACCGGATCGAACCAGGTGGACGTCCACGCCACCTCGACCACCGCATCCGGGTTGGTCTCCTGGACACCCAAGGCGAACGCGTTGATACCCCGGATCACTTCCGGGATCGGGAACGCCGCCACATAGCCGATCAGGTTCGACGTGGTCGCCGACCCTGCCACCATCCCCGACAGATACCGCGGCTCGTACATCCGGCCGAATGTGTTGCCGAAGTTGGTGTCGTTGGCCTTGTATCCCGAAACATGTTCGAACACGACGTCCGGATACTCGTCGGCCAGGGCCAGCATGTCGTCCATGTACCCGAACGACGTCCCCACGATCACGTTGAACCCGTCCTCGATGAACTGGCGGGCGTAATTGCCGAAGTCGGCCGTGCCCTCAGGCACCGACTCCACGAACGCCGTCTCCACACCTGTCTCAGCCTCCGCGTACTGACGGCCCTGGTCATGCGCCCATGTCCAGCCTGCATCACCCGTCGGGCCCACGTAGATGAACGCGGCCTTGGTGTCGCTGGTCTCGGCAGGCGCTTCACAACCCGGGGCGTCTGTGACCCAGACACAGGTCGGGATGGCGCCGGACTCGAGGTCGGCCTTGAGGGCGACGAGCATGTCCTGGACCTCGGCGGGCACCGAGTCGGCATGGTCGTGGAACGGAGCCAACGCCACACCGCCGTAGTAGTTGCCCGCAGGCATCGAACCAGCCAACGACTGGCCGATCAGGTCCGAGACGCCATCGACGATCATCTTCATCGAAGACGACACCAGACACGGATGCGCCTCAGGAACGGTGGTCCACTGGTCGGTGTCGACACCGATGCAGAACGCACCAGCCTCACCGGCCACCTCGATGATCGCCCCGTTGCCGGTCTTACCACCAGCACCGAACACAACATCCGCACCCTGGTCAAGGGCCTGACGAGCCGTCGTCGCACCCCACTCCGGGTCCGTGAACGCCACATCCAAACCACCCGGATGGTACGTCTTGATCACCGTGATCGACGGATCGATGTGCTTCGCACCATTCACGAAGCCCTCACCGAACGCAACCACCGGCGGCACCAGGTCCGTACCCAGAACCTCCGCGATCACACCCGAAGTCGACAACGAAGCAGCCAAGGCACCAGCCAGGTAACCAGCCTGATCCTCAGGGAACAACAAACCAGCCACATTGGCAATCGCCTCACCCTGCCACTGGTCCACACCAATGAAGTCGACATCCGGATACTCACCGGCAGCGATCCCGGTCGCCTCGCCCAAAGCGAACCCGACCGTCACGACGATGTCGCAACCCGAATCAGCAAACAAACCAATGTTGGTCGCATAGTCCTTCGCCGCCTGCGTCTCGATGTAGTCCACCGACGCACCAGCAGCCGCACCAGCAGCCTGGACACCCTCCCACGCCGACTGGTTGAACGACTTGTCATCCACCTCACCCACATCAGTCACCAGACCAATGCACGCCCCCTCCGGGGCAGCAGTCGTCGCCGGGGCTGCAGTCGTCGCCGGCGCTGCAGTCGTTGTCGGCGCTGCAGTCGTCGCCGGGGCTGCGGTCGTTGTCGGCGTCGTGGCTTCGTCGCTGCCACATCCTGCAGACAAGAGCATCAGACTCAGGGTGATCGCCGTCAAGCGGCGCAGTCGTGCATTCATTCTCGATCCCCTCCTCGGGTTCGTTTTCCCCCATGGCGCGCGTCACGCCCGAAGTTCCGGTAATCATCGCCGGTTACCACCCAGTAGGCAAGTCCTGCCGCAGATATCTTTGCGCCCGTGACCGACGAGCCATGCCCGGACGACGACCACCACGACGAGCCTCCCCTCGACGATCGGGGTCTGCAGGTCCGGCCCGACCCTGCGCCGCTGCCGGAGGGTCCCCACACCCTCGCCGACGTCCTCGTCGACGGCGTGCGCGGACATCCTGACCGGGAGGCACTCGTCCATGGCGCCGACCGGCTGACGTACCGGGAACTGGATGAGCGCGTCACCGCAGCGGCCGGCGGGCTCGCCAGGCTCGGCATACGGACCGGTGACCGGGTGGCCGCCAGCCTGCCGAACCGGGCCGCCCTCATCGAAGCCTTCCTCGCCACTCAGCGACTCGGCGCCATCTGGGTCGGGATCAACGCCAACCTGGCACCCTCGGAGGCACGCTGGATGATCGAGGATGCCGGGGCGTCGCTGGCCGTGGCCACCCCGGACCGTGCCCGGGACCTCGGACACAACCACGCGTTGACCGTCGATCCGGTTTCCGGCGAGGGCTCCTGGGCCGACCTACTCGCCGCCGGACACCCCCAACCCACTGTGGACGTCGATCCCCACGCACCGGCGGCCATCGCCTACACCAGCGGCACCACCGGTCGCCCAAAGGGCGCCGTCCACAGCCAGCACAACGTCATCTGGTCGGGGATCTCCAGCCGAACCAGCTACCCGGCCGTCCCCGGTGAACGCCACGGCACCGCCCTGTCGTGCACCATCCTCAACCTCCTGCTGCTGGGACCGGTGTGGTCGTTCGTGCGTGCGACCACCTCTGTACTCATCGACCGAACCGACCCCGTCGGCCTGGCCGAGGCGATCCGGACAGACGGCGTAAGTCGCATCACGCTGGTTCCGACGCTCGTCCACGACCTCGTCGAGCACCCCGACGTGCACCGTGAAGACCTCTCCGGCCTCACGCACATGATCATCGGTGCTGCCCACACGCCGCCGGAGCTCCGGCAGCGCTGGTACGACAAGTTCGGGACCTGGCCGTTGGTCGGCTACGGGCTCACCGAGGCGCCGTCCGGGATGGTGCGCGATCGCGCCGGCCACCGAGCCAACAGCACAGCTGCCGGCTTCCCGCTAGACCCGGTCGAGGTGCTCGTCGTCGACAGGACTGGTGTCGACCTGCCCGACGGAGAGGTCGGCGAAGTGTGCTTCCGGGCTCGCAGCGAGGGCCGGTGGGCCGGTGTCTGGACCCCGATGCTCGGCTACTGGAACCGGCCCGAGGCGACCCGCGAGGCGCTGCGGGGTGGCCTTCTCCACACCGGCGACCTCGGCCACCTCGATGCCGACGGCCAACTGGTGGTCCGGGGCCGGCAGAACCAGCTGATCCTGCGCGGCGGCGCCAACGTGTACCCGGCCGAGGTCGAGCGCGTCCTGCTGACGCACCCCGATGTCGCCGAGTCCGCCGTCATCGGACTCCCCGACGAGCGGCTCGGCGAGCGGGTCGTCGCCGTCGTGATCCCGGTGGCCGGATGCAGCCCCGATCCGGCGGACCTGTCCGTCCACTGCGCCGTCGATCTGGCCCACTACAAGGTCCCCGAGAAGTTCCTCGTCGTCGACGAACTGCCCCGCAACGCCATGGGCAAGGTGGTACCCCGGGACCTGCTCCCGCTGTTCGGGGGCTGAGCGCTCAGGAACCATCCAGTCCGACGACTGCGTCGTCGGCGATGTGCAGGCCGACGGTGTCACCGCGGGCGACCGGTCGATCGGCGAACAGGTGCAGTTCGACGTCGCCGACCCTGACCGTCACTTCGGTGCGGCCGTTCCGAAAGGCCACGCCGGCCACCCGGGCCGGTGTGCCGCCGTCGCTCAACTCCAACCGGTCGCCGCGCACGAGCACCGTGCCGGGACCGGCCCCCAGCCGTCCCAGTGGGCACGCGCCGTCGGCGTCCAGTTCCACCAGGTTGCGGTGTCCGATACTGCGGGCCACGGCGGCGGTCCCGGGATCGGCCCAGACCTCTGCCGGCGTCCCGATCCCGGCGATCCGCCCGTCGGCCATCACGGCGATGCGGTCGGCCAGGGCGAAGGCCTCGTCGTGGTCGTGGGTGACGTGGATCGCCGCCTGGCCCAGGCGCCGCAGCAGGAGGCCGAGTTCGTCCACGAGCCGGTCCCGCAGCGCCCGATCCAGGGAGCCCAGCGGCTCGTCCAGCATGAGCAGCCGCGGCCCCGGCGCCAGCGACCGGGCCAGGGCCACCCGTTGGGCCTCGCCGCCCGACAGCGTCGCCACGGACCGCTGTCCGTAGCCGGACAGCCCGACCAGGTCGAGCACGCGGCCGACCCGTTCGGCTCGCAGCACCTCGGGCATTCCCGCCATGCGGAGCCCGAACCCGACGTTGCCCGCCACGTCCCGGTGCGGGAACAGGACCTGCTCCTGGAACATGAGCCCGAAGCCCCGTTCGTGGGGTGGCACCCCGGCGAGGTCCTCGCCACCCCAGGAGATCGTTCCGGCCACCGTGGGCTCGAGTCCCGCCACTGCCCGCAGCAGCGTCGTCTTGCCACAGCCGCTGGGGCCGAGCAGTACCACAACCTCGCCGGGAGTGACCGTCAGGTCGATGTCGTCGAGCACCGTCGTCCCGTCAAAACCGACCGAGGCGCCATCGACGGCCAGGCCGCTCACAGGTCCCCCCGGACCACACCCGAGCCGAACCGGCCGCGGGACTCGATCACCAGCACGCACGCCGCCGTCAGCAGCATCATCAACACGGCCAGCGCCATGGCCTGGCCCTGAAGGAGGTCGCCCGGGGTGCCCAGCAGGCGGAACAGCGCCAGCGGGGCGGTCATCCGATCGGGCTGACGGGGCAGGAACGAGGTGGCCCCGAACTCTCCCAGTGAGATGGCGAAAGCGAAGGCGGCACCGACGGCGACGGCCCGACCGGCGATCGGCAGGTCGATCTCGCGAAATACCCGTGTCGGCGAGGCCCCCAGGACTGCCGCTGCCTCGCGGAGGCGGTCATCGATACTGCGGAGCGTCGGCACGAGGGTGCGCATGACGAACGGAATCCCCACGAGGGCGTGGGCGACCGGGACCAACCAGCGGGAGGTGCGCAGGTCGAGAGGCGGATCGTCGAGGGCGATCAGCATGCCGAAGCCGAGGGTCACCGCCGAGACCCCCAGGGGCAGCATGAGCCCCAGGTCGAAGATCCGCGACACCGAGCCACGGCCGTGCACGACGACCAGCGAGGCGAGCCCGCCGACG
This sequence comes from Acidimicrobiaceae bacterium, assembly GCA_002699725.1. GTDB lineage: Bacteria > Actinomycetota > Acidimicrobiia > Acidimicrobiales > MedAcidi-G1 > S20-B6. Next base: position 22,143 of record PACE01000047.1, on the reverse strand, counting down.
ACGAGGGCCAGCGCCGTCGCCACCACGGCGAACAGCAGCGAGTTGCGCAGCGCCACGAGGGCCGAGACCGGCAGCAGGTTCACCCGGTCGGCGAGGGCGCCGTAGTGGCGCAGTGAGTAGCCGTCGCCGACCGCCAGGGAGCGCTCGACCAGCACCGCCACCGGGAGCAGGAGCACCGTGGCGAGCAGCGCCAGGTTGGCACCGAGGAGCCGCTTCGTCGGGCGTTGTGGACGCCGGGCCGACGGCCGTCCCCCTATGGCCCGGCGCAGCTGGAGCCGGTTCGCCACCACGACCATCGCCACGACGGCCACGAGCTGCACCACGGCGAGTGCGGTCGCCGACGCCAGGTCGCCACGCCAGACGGCATGGCGCCAGATCTCCGTCTCGAGGGTCGCCCTCGTCGGACCGCCCAGGATCAGGATCACACCGAACGAGGTCGTGCAGAACAGGAACACGATCGATGCCGCTGCGGCGACGGCCGGCCAGAGCCTAGGAAGCGTCACCGACCAGAAGGTCCGCCATGGGCCGGCGCCGAGCACCCTTGCCTGTTCCTCGACCGCCGGGTCCAGACCCTCCCAGAACGCCCCGACGGTCCGCAGCACCACCGCCACGTTGAAGAACACGTGGGCGGCGATGACCGCCCACACCGTGTGCTGCAGCCGGAAGGCGCCGTCGTCGAGGCCGAAGCGGTCGAACAGGGCGGCGAAGGCGCTGCCGACCACGACCGTCGGCAACACGAATGGGACGGTGGTCAGCGCCCGCAGGACGGCCCGGCCCCGGAACCGGTACCGGGCCAGCAGGTGTGCACCGGGCAGGGCGACCAGGACCGTCAGGACCGTTGAGACCACCGCCTGCCAGAGCGTGAACCAGGCGACGCTGCGAAACGAGGCCGAGGCGGGAAGGCCCACCAGGCGGTCGAGGCCTTCGCCCGTGAGCCCCCGGGCGACGATGGCCGCCACCGGATAGAGGAAGAAGACGCCGAGGAACGCCGCCGGCAACAAGACCGCAACCACCCTGGCACTCCTATGGGCTCCTGTCATGTGCCGGCTACCGCAACACGATCTCGGTCCACCGCTCGGTCCAGGCGTTGCGGTTGGCCCCGATGTCGGCGGGGGCGAGTGTGTGCGGGTCCTCCGGGAGCACCACGTGGTCGACGAACGCCGGGGGAAGGCCGGCGGTCGTCGATGCCGGGAACACGAACATGTTCAGGGGGACGTCCTCCTGGAAGGTGTCCGAGAGCAGGAAGTCGACGAGTGCCTCGGCGGCGGCCCGGTGGATGGTGCCGGCGAGGATGCCGGCGAACTCGACCTGCCGGAAGCAGGTGTCGATGATGACGCCCGTGGGCGCAGTGTCGACCGGCGGGTCCGCATAGATGACCTCAGCAGGTGGGCTGGAGGCATACGAGATGACGATCGGCCGGTCGCCCCCACCCGACACGAACTCGCCGTAGTAGGCATCCTCCCAGCCGGCGGTGACGACCACGTCGTTGTCGCGCAGCGACTTCCAGTAATCCTCCCAGCCGTCGCCGAACTCGGCGATCGTGGCCAGCAGGAAGGCGAGCCCCGGTGAGGAGGTCTCGGGATTCTCGACGACCAGCAGGCCCCTGTACGCCGGGTCGGCGAGGTCATCGAGGGTGGCGGGCACCGGAAGGTCGTCGTCGAACCGGTCGATCCAGTAGTTGGCACACACGTCGCCGAAGTCGATCGGCGTGACCCGATGCCCGGGGTCGAGTTGCAGCGACATCGGCACGTTGACCAGCGCCGGCGACTCGTAGGCCTCGAACAGTTCGGCGTCGAGCGCCCGCTGGAGGAAGGTGTTGTCCACGCCGTACATGACGTCTCCGAGCGGGTTGCCGACCGTAAGGATCGACATGGCGACCATCTGGCCGGTGTCGCCGGCGCTCTGGACGACCACGGCCACACCGGTCTCGGTGGTGAAGGCCTCGAGGGTGCCCGGCGAGACCCGGAAGGAGTCGTGCGTGACCAGCGTGATGGTCTGTCCCACAATGGATTCGGGGCTGGACGCCGACGGCGGGTCGCTTCCACAGGCGGTGATCGCACCCAGGGCCACAAGCACCCCGACGCCGACAGTGAGAAGAACCCGTCGCATCGAAACTCCCTCCGCCGGCATTACCCGGTTCAGGTCGGTTCGGGTCGTCAGCACCCCGGCTGCACACGCGGCCGACGCTGCCCTCTCAGCCCGGCATCAGGTCCGAGCTCCCCGGTCGGTTGTCGATGCGCAGGCTAGCCCTCGAGCGTGAGTGCCATCACCGCACGGACGTCGGCGGACGATGCGCCCAGTCGCACCTCGTAGTCGCCCGGGTCCGCGTACCAGCCTGCCTCTTCACGGTGCCCCACGTGCCCACCACCGGCGGCGACCGGGACGCGGTGGTTGCGGTCGGCGTAGCCGGGATCGGCCGGGTCCCAGTAGGCGAAGGCCCGCTGGTCGAGCTCGATCACCACCTCGGCGGTCTCGCCCGGCTCCAGGTGCACCTTGGCGAAGCCCCGGAGCTCCTGGGGCGGTCGGGCGACCACCGGGTCGAGGTGGGCCACGTAGCACTGAACGACCTCGCTGCCCGGCCGGTCACCGGTGTTGGTGACGGCGACGGTGGCCGTGACGGTCGCCCCGGCGGCCAATGCTGCAGCACTCGGGACGTCACCCAGCCGGGCGGCACCCCAGGTGAACGCCGTATAACCGAGGCCGTGTCCGAACGGGTAGGCCACGTCGATGTCGCGGGCCTCGTACCAGCGGTACCCGACGAAGACTCCCTCGCCGTAGTACACCCGGCCCGACTCGCCCGGGTAGTTGGTGAACGCCGGCGTGTCCGACAGACGGTGCGGGACCGTCGTCGGAAGGCGTCCACCGGGCTCCGCGTCGCCGAACAGGACGTCGACGAGGGCGTCGCCCATCTCCTGGCCGCCGAACCAAGACTGCAGGACGGCCGGTGCCCCGTCGGCCCAGTCCATCGTGACCACCGACCCGGCGTTCACGACCACGGCGGTCCGGGGGTTGGCGGCGCACACCCGGCGGATCAGCTCCGGCTGGGCGCCCGGCAGGTCCATGGACTCACGGTCGCGGCCCTCGGTCTCCCAGTCGTCATTGGTGCCGACGACGAGAACGACCGCATCGGCCTCGGCGGCCAGCGCCACGGCCCGGTCCACGAGGTCGTCGACCTCGGGTGGACGGAGGCCGACCTGGGCACCGTGGAGCAAGCCACTGTCGGCGCTCGAGTACTCGACTACAACCTCCACCGTCTCGTCGGCGACCAGCGACACGCCAGCCCCGACCTCGACGCTCCCCGTCCCGAAGAACGCCTCGCCCAACGGGGGCGGGTCGGTGAACCCGTCCAGCACCACCTCTCCGTCGACCATCACTCGAGCGTGCCCGGCCTGCACGAGCGTGAGCGTGTGCTCGCCGGACTCCTCCGGTGTCAGTCGGGCCGCTGCGCGGAACGAGAACGGCTCCCCGTCGATCGTGAGCAGACGCCCATCGCGACCGGTGGCAACACGTCGAGGCTCGCCCTCCCACTCCGTGCCGTCGAAGTACTCGACGGTGAAACCCGGCGAGCCGTCTGCTCCCGTCAACTGCCGGCGCCGAACTGGGCGGGTGGTGCGCTCGATGAACGCCCCCTGCTCGTGGCGCACCTCGCAGCCCCCACCAAGTCGGGCGGTGATCGCCTCGAGCGGCGACGTGGCGTGCTGTGGCACGAGCGACGCCGAGCCTCCTCCCATGAGCATGGCGTCGGCGGCATTGGGTCCGATCACGGCCAGCGTGCCGATCGATTCGGCGTCGAACGGCAGCACCCCGTCATTGCGGTAGAGCACCATCGATCCGACACACGCCCGTCGGGCGAGCGCACGGTGCACCGGGTCGTCGAGTTCGACCTCGGGCCGGTCGAACGGATCGTCGAAGGCCCCCGTCCGTTCGAGCAGGGTGAGCAGTCGGCGGGCCGCTTCGTCCAGCAGCGCCTCGTCGACCTCGCCGGCCTCGACCGCAGCCACCAGCGTCGGGCCGTAGAAGCGGCCGGCCCCGGGCATCTCGAGATCCAGTCCGGACCCGGCCATGACCGCCGTGGACTTGGCGGCGAACCAGTCGGTGACGACGATGCCGTCGAACCCCCACTCATCGCGCAGCACCTCGGTGAGCAGCCAGCGGTTCTCGCAGGCAAACGTACCGTTGACCCGGTTGTAGGAACCCATGAGGCCCCACGGTGCGGCTTCGGTCACGGCGATCTCGAAGGGCCGCAGGTAGACCTCTCGCAGGGCCCGGTCCGGGACGACCGAGTCGATGCTGTTGCGCTCGAACTCTGAGTCGTTGGCAACGAAGTGCTTGATGGTGGTGCCGACGCCGCCCCCCTGGACGCCGCGGATGAACGCCGCAGCGGTCCTGCCGGTGAGCACCGGATCCTCCGAATAGCACTCGAAGTTGCGGCCGCCAAGAGGCGTCCGATGGATGTTCACGGTCGGGGCGAGCAGTACGTGGCAGGCACGGGCACGGGTCTCGGCTGCCAGCACTGCGCCGAGTTCCTCGACCAGGTCCTGGTCCCAGGTGGCGCCGAGCGCCGAGCCGCAGGGGATGCAGAGCACCGGCGTTCCGGTGCCGAGTAAGCCGGCGCCGCGAGCGCCGTTGGGTCCGTCGGTGACCTTGAGGGCGGGGATGCCGAGGCGCTCGACGGGATTGGCGTCCCAGATGCCACGGCCGGTCATGAGGGCGGCCTTCTCCTCAAGGGTCAGTTCCGTCAGGAGCATGTCGATGCGTGCGGTCGGCGGTACTCCCATCCGCTGACCCTTTCGCATCGACGGGCCTGAGCAGACATCGGGAAGCCCTGATGCTCCGTCAGGTGTCGGCAGGGGACGACGGGTAGCATCGGCGTCATGTTCGATCTGGTCATCACGGGCGGCACGGTGATCGACGGCACGGGCACGCCCGGGGTGCGTGCCGACGTGGGTGTGGCCGACGGGCGCATCGCCGCCGTCGGCGACCTCGCCGGCGCCGAGGCCGTCGAGACCGTCGATGTCACCGACAAGGTCGTCTGCCCCGGGTTCGTCGACCCCCACACCCACTACGACGCCCAGATCTTCTGGGACCCCTGGGCCACCCCGTCGAGCCTGCACGGCGTCACGAGCCTGGTCATGGGCAACTGCGGCTTCTCACTCGCCCCCATCGGCGACGAGTCCGACGCCGCATACATCGGCGCCATGATGGTCAAGGTCGAGGGCATGTCCCCGGCCGCCCTCGAGATCGGCGTCGACTGGGACTGGCGCTCGACCGCGGACTACCTCGACCGCCTCGACGGCAACATCGGCGTCAACGTCGCCGCCATGGTCGGCCACTGCGCCCTGCGCCGCACCGTCATGAAGGACGACGCCGTCGGCCGCGAGGCCACCGACGCCGAGGTCGCCGAGATGCAGCACCTCCTCCACCTGGGGCTCGAGGCTGGCGGATTGGGCTTCTCAACCAGTCGCTCCTTCACCCACACCGACGGCGACGGTGTCCCCATCCCGTCGCGAGTCGCGGCCGACGACGAGGTCGTGGCGCTGTCGTCAGTCGTCGCCGACCACCCCGGCACCACCCTCGAGTGGGTCGCCGACGGCTGCATGAACGGCTTCCGGGAGGACGAGGTCGACCTCATGGCCCGCATGTCGCTGGCCGGCCGACGCCCCCTCAACTGGAACGTCCTCACCGTCGACTCCGCCCGTCCCGAGGACTACCGCAACCAGCTCGCCGCCTGCGAGCAGGTGGCCGAGAGGGGCGGTAAGGCCATGGCACTCACCATGCCGATCCTCGTCGGCATGAACATGCACTTCCACACATTCTGCGCCCTCTACCTGCTCCCCGACTGGGGTGGGGTCATGGACCTGCCACACGACGAGAAGGTGACGAGGCTGGCCGACCCCGAGACCCGGCGCCACCTCGAGGACCGCGCCGCCTCACCGGATGCCGGGGTCTTCTCCCGTCTCACCGGCTGGGGTCGCTACCGCATCGGCGACACCTACTCGGCCGCAAACGAGGGGCTCAAGGGCCGACTGGTCAGCGACATCGCCCGCGAGCGCGGCGTTCGCGACTTCTACGCCCTGCTCGACATCGTGGTGGCCGACGACCTGCGGACCGTGCTGTGGCCAGGTCCCACCGACGACGACCCGGCCAGTTGGCTGATGCGCCAGGCCGTCTGGGACCACGACCACGTCATGATCGGCGGTTCGGACGCCGGTGCACACCTCGACCGGATGGCCGGTGCCTCATACACCACCGAATGGCTGGCCGACTGCCTGCGCGGCCAACGACTGGCCAGCCTCGAGTCGGCCATCGCCCACATGACCGACGTTCCCGCCCGCTTCTTCGGCCTTCGCGAGCGCGGCCGTATCGAGGAGGGATGGCACGCCGACCTCGTCGTCCTCGATCCTGCAATCGTAGGAGCCGACGAACTCCACCTCGAGCACGACCTCCCCGGCGACAGCCCGCGCCTCATGTCGACCCCCATCGGCGTCGAGCGGGTCTACGTCAACGGCACATTGACCGTCGTCGACGGTGCCAACACCGAGGCTCTCGCCGGCACGGTGCTGCGCTCGGGCACCCACACCGAAACGGTGCCCATCCCCGCCGACGCCTGATCGCCGGCAGACCGTGCATCCGCCGGACTAGCGCTCGGGCGGTTCCGGGATCTTCAACCCGTGGGGCACCCGGGCATAGTGGTCGTGGACCACCGTGAACCGACCCCGGCCGCCGGTCAGCGATCGCAGGTCGATGGCATAGCGCACCAGCTCGGCTTCTGGCACCTGGGCACTGACCACCTGGTCGCCCCACCGGTCGATCTCCGAACCCTGCACCGTGGCCCGCCGGGACGAGAGGTCTCCCATCACGTCGCCGAGGCATTCACCAGGTGCGGTCACCTCGACGGCGGCGACCGGCTCGAGCACCACCGGCTGGGCCTGGACCATGGCCTCCTGGAACGCCAGCTTCCCGGCCATCTTGAAGCTCATCTCCGACGAGTCGACGGAGTGGTGCTTGCCGTCGTACACGGCGGCCCGCACGTCGACGACCGGGTAGCCCGAACTGCCGCCCTGGGCCATCGCCTCGACGACGCCGGCCTCGACCGCAGGGATGTACTGGCGCGGGATCACCCCCCCGGTCACCTCGTTGACGAACTCGAAGCCGGCACCGCTCTCGAGCGGTTCGATCCGCACGGACGCCACGCCGAACTGGCCGTGGCCGCCTGACTGCTTCTTGTATCGGCCATCGGCCTGAGCGGTCCCCCGGATGGTCTCGCGGTAGGCGACGCGCACGTCCTCGGTGTCGACATGGACGCCGAACTTGCGCTCCATGCGCGAGATCACCGACCGTAGGTGGGTTTCGCCGAGTCCGGAGAGGAGCGTCTGACGGGTCTCGTCGTCACGCCGCATCTCGAGCACAGGGTCCTCGTCGAGGATCCGGTGGAGCGCCTCGGCCATCTTCTCCTCGTCGTTGCGGCTCCTGGCCACTACGGCCCATGAGAGCACCGCCGGCGGGAACTCGATGGCGGGGGCCGCAGCCCGGCCCGAAGAGGACAGCGTGTCGCCGGTGAACGTGTTGTGGAGCTTCCTCACGACACCGATGTCTCCGGCCTGGAGGGCGGGCACGTCGACCGATTCACCGCCCTGCACCGTCATGATCCCCCGGAACCGCTCGGTGTCACCGGTGCGCCCGTTGACCAGGGTGATGTCTCTCGCGACGGTGCCGGCCAGCACCCGGAAGTACGACATGTGCCCCAGATAGGGATCGACGGAGGTCTTGAACACCTGTACCAGGGCATCCGCCGCCGGGTCCGGCACGACATCGACCGACAGGCCTCCCACGATGACGGGGATGCCTGGCCGGTCCTGCGACGAGGGCCCGACCTCGACGATGTAGTTGCACAGGCGGTCGACGGCGATCGGGATGGTCGCCGAACCGCACACCACGGGGAAGACGTTGCCCGAGGCGACGCCCTTGCCGAGCACCTTCTCCAGCTCGTCGACGCTGGGGATGTCGCCACCGAGGTAGCGCTCGAGGAGGTCGTCGTCGGCGACCACGATGTTCTCGACGAGCGACTCGTGGATCTGGGCCTCGCGGGCCTCCATCTCCTCGGGGATCTCGCCCAACTCAGCATGGCCGCTGTCGTAGATCCACGCGCTGTCGGTGAGCAGGTCGGCGATGCCATGAAACGACTCCGCCTCGCCGATCGGGATCTCGAGCGGCGCCACGCCCGACCCGAATACATCCTGGAGCTCGGCCAGAACCGATTCGAAGTTGGTGTACTCGCGGTCGAGCTTGTTGACGAACACGAGGCGGGGGGTGCCACGGTCGACGGCCTGGCGCCAGAGCACCACGGTGGCGTGGTCGAGGCCGCTCGAGGCGTCGACTACGAAGACGACCAGATCGGCGGCGTGCACCGCTCCCACAGCCTCCCCGGCGAAGTCGAAGGTGCCCGGAGTGTCAAGCAGATTGATCTTGTGGCCCTGCCATTCAAGGACGGCGAGCGCCGTGGTCAGCGAGTGGCCGGACGACCTCTCCTCGGTCTCGTGGTCGCAGACGGTCGTACCGTCCTCGACGTTGCCGACCCGGGGGATGACCCCGGCCCGGTACAGCATCGCCTCTGCCAGCGAAGTCTTGCCCGAACCGGGTGGACCCACCAGAGCGACGTTCCGGATGCGGTCGGGCGTGAACGCCTTCATGCGGCACCTCCTCCGCCAACAGCCACCTCGGTCCCCCGGGTGTCGCCAGCCTCGTCGATCGTGCGATGGTGACCGTAGCCCCGACCCGCCCCGACCGCCAGAGCCGGGGCCGGGCCTGCGCCGGCCGCCGGTACCGATCCGGGTACCACGCCTAGACTTCCGGTCTGTGGGGGCGAGACTCGTACGTGCGCTGCCCTTCCTGATCGCCGCTGCCGCCGTCATCGTCCCTCTCCCGGGAATGCTGGCCATGGGCGCCACGACGATGGAGGAAGGCAATGTCCTCGTCGTGGCAGACCTGTTCCTCGACGGCCGCTGGCCCCACGGCGATGTCGAATACGTCTATGCGCCCGGCAACGTCTGGGCGGTCGGCGCCGCCTTCTGGGCACTGGGGCCGTCTGTCCTCGTCGAGCGACTCGTCGGCCTCGCCTACCGGGCACTGCTGATCTGGGGCCTGTACCGACTGGCCCGACCGTGGGGCCGGGGCACAGCGACCGTTGCGGCCCTCACCACCTGGGTACTGCTTGCGCCCTTCGGCCTGTTCGCATACCCCTGGTTGTGCGGCCTAGCGCTGTTGTGTGCCGGGACCGCCCTGGTGATCGACGGAGGCGCACGCCGGTCGACCGCGGTCGGTGCTGGCCTGCTCGGCCTGGCCGTGTTCCACCAGGTCGTACTCGGCCCGGCGGTCCTGGTCGTGCTCGGAACCGAGGCATGGCAGACAACCCGGGCACGCCGCCGCCGTCTCGCCACCGGCCTGGCCGGTGGGCTCTCGCCGTTTCTGCTGCACCTCGTCCTGGTCGGTCCGGTAGCGGCGTTCGAAGGGATGGTCGTCGACCCCGTGATCCGTATGCCAGCAGGACGGCGCCTGCCAATACCACCCAACCCGTCGGAGAGCGCCGACATGTTCGCCCGCCTCGACGACCTGCTCAGCGGCCCGGACCCGTGGCCCGGACTGTCCAGGCCGGCGCAGATCGCCGCAGTGTTCTGGCTGCTGCTCATCGTGGCGGTGGGCCTCGTCGCGCTGCCCCGCCTATGGCGGATCCCACACCGGCGGCGCTTCACGACCCTGGCGCTGATCGGCGTGGCGATCCTGCCCTACCTCCTCCAGCGGCCCAGCCCCAACCACCTCAAGTTCGTGGCCAGCTACATCTTCGCGGTCGCCGCGATCGCCATGGCCGTGGCGCTCGGACGTCGGCTTCCCCTTGCCCGCCGCCACCTGGCGGCACCCCTGGCGCTGACCGTCGTCGTGGGCCTGCTATTCGCCGTGGCCCCACACCACCTGGGACGCTTCACCGTGGACGCCTTCACGGGACGAGCGACCACCTGGTCGACGCCGTCGATCACCCACGCAGGCCGGACCCTGCCGGTGGGCGACGAGGCGTTCGTCGCAGAACTCGAGGCGCTGCTGGCCGAGGTCGACGCCCGGACCGAGCCCGGCGACTCGATATTCGTGGGGCCCGTCGACCTAACCCGAACGAACTACTCCGAGACCTTCCTCTACTTCCTGCTCCCCGACCTGGTGCCGGCCAGCCGGCACCTCACGATGAACCCAGGCCTCGCCAACCGGCCCGGCGGCCCGCTCGCCGACGAGTTGGCCGACGCCGACGTGCTGGTCCTCACCGACCGGTTCGACGGCTGGTCCGAGCCCAACACCTCGGTCGAGCCAGGCGCGCCCGAGCCGGCCCGGATCGTCGCCGACCGCTTCTGCGAGGCGTGGTCGTCGCCATTCCACGTACTGCTGGTTCCTTGCGACGAACGCTCCTCCTGAGCGCGAACACCCGGCGATAACGTTTCCGAGTCATGGCCGAGCAGGAGCGCCCCGCCTTCACCTACATTCCGGGGATCGACGGGATCCGGGGGATCTGGGTCGTCATCGGGCCGCTGCTGTACCACGCCGCCACCGACACCGTCTCGGGCGGCATCCTCGGCATCGACCTCTTCTTCACACTGTCGAGCTTCCTGATCATCTCGATCGCCCTCAACGAGTTCGAGAAGACCGGACGCATCGACCTCAAGGCATACGCCGGCCGTCGGGCGCGCCGCCTGCTCCCGGCCCTGTTCCTGGCGCTCGGTGTACTGACCCTCTACCTGATTCTGTTCGTCCCGGTCGACCAGTACCCCCGCTGGACCGGGGCGATCGTGTCGGCGCTGGCCTACTGCGCCAACTGGTTCGAGATCTTCTCCGGAGTCTCGTACTTCGAGGACTTCCAGCACTCGCCGCTGCGGCACGTCTGGTCGTTCTCGATCGAGGAGCAGTTCTACATCTTCGCCCCGCTGTACCTGATCACCGTCCTCCACTTCTTCAAGAAGCACGCCTACTCGGTGCTGCTCTGGACGATGGTCGCCGGGACGATCGCCTCGACCTGGTGGATGGGCCACCTCTACCCGGGCGGCGGCGACCCGTCGCGCGTCTACTACGGCACCGACACCCGGGCGCACTCGCTGTTCGCCGGCATCATCCTCGCCGTCATCGTGCGGCAGCGGGGTCCCGTTCGCACGCGCCGTGCACAGCTCTGGTGGGTGGCCGGTGCGTATGCGTCCACCTTCTTCTTCGCCTGGGCCATCTTCGAGATCTCGGAGCAGAGCGCCTGGATGTTCGAGCACGGCGGCTTCCTCCTGGTAGCGGCCCTTTCGTGCGTGATGGTCTACGGCGTCGCACAACCGGCCGAGCGGGCCTGGCATGCGTGGTTGCCGGCCTCCCTGTCGGCGCCCGATGCTCCGATCCGCAGCCGGATCTGGTTGGGTGCCATGTACGCCGGACTCTTCACCGGAGGCTGGGCGATCGTGAGCGCTGTGCGTGGCAACGCCCCGTTCGACCACTGGCCGTACCTGCTCGGGGTCGGCATCGGCTGGTTCTGGTACGGCTGCGCCGGCGCCGCCAAGGGACCGCTGCACTGGTTCCTCGAGTCGCCGATCATCCGCTGGGTCGGCAAGATCAGCTACGGCCTCTACCTGTACCACTGGCCGATCTACCTGCTGGTCACCCCCACCCGGGCCGCCCGGCTGGTACCCGGCGTCGACGTGATCGAAGGAAACAACCTGATCTGGCTACACCTGGCGATCACGTTCGCCGTGTCGACCGCCAGCTTCTACCTGGTCGAACAGCCGGTGGTGAGGCGAAGGGTGCCCCTTCTGGACCGGCCGATGAAGCCGATCCCGGCACTGGCGGCGAGCGCCGTGGCCGTGGTGGCGATCCTGGGTGGCCTGCTCTGGGTCAACACCCGGCCGGCCGACGAGGCGGCCGCCTCGAGCCTCGGCCAGTGCGCCGAACAGGGCCTGCTGCCGCCCTCCACCGACGACCGCCTGCGGGTGCTGGTGGTAGGCGACTCGGTGGCATTGCAGATCGGCGAGGCACTGTGTACCTGGGCGATCGGGAATCCCGGCGAGATCGTGGTGCTCAACGAGGCGCACCTGGGTTGCGTCGTCGGCCGCTACGGCCAGAAGCGCATCCCGGAGGGCATCGAGGGTCCGGTCGGCGAGCTCTGCTCGGCCTGGAACGACCCCGTCGAACCACACGTGATGCTCGACCCCGAGGTGGTGTCGTGGCCTACGGCCGTCGAGGTGTTCGAGCCCGAAGTGGTGCTGTCGCACGTCACCCCGTGGGATGTGACCGACCGGCTGGTGCCGTCACTGGGCGACGAGTGGGTCAACATCGGGATGACGGTGTACGACGACTACATCTCTTCCGAGTACCGGCTGGCGTCCGAGGTGCTGGGTGCCACCGGCGCACAGGTGGTCTGGCTGGAGGGCGCCCACCTCAAGCGCGAGATCCGGCCCCAGAACCACCCCGACCGCATCGACCGCCTCAACGAACTTGTCGTGGCCGCAACCGTCGACCTCGACTTCGTGACGACCGTGCCCTACCGGGACTTCATCGGCGACATCGGCTCCGAGCGCGAGCGCCACACCCGCTTCGACGGAGGGCACCTCTCGGAGGCCGGCGTGGCCGAGGTGGGCGCCTGGCTGATGGACGGGATCCTCAACCCCTGAGCCCATCCCTCAGGTCCGCTCGGCCCACCAGGCGTCGAGTCGCCGCAGCAGTTCTTCGGTCTCGAGGTCACCCGCCGACCGCTTGATCGCCAGCAGGAACGCCAGCGCCTCGCCGATCTCGCGGCCCGGTTCGAGTCCGAGGTGCTCCATCACGACCTGTCCGTCGAGGCCGGGGCGCTCGGCGGCGCGGCGTTCCTCTTCGGCGAGCGACTGGATTCGTGTCTCGAGGTCGTCCATGGCCGCCTGGATGCCGGCTGCCTTCTCCCGGTTGCGGGTGGTGCAGTCGCACCGGATCATGTGGTTGAGCCTGCCGAGCAGCGGCCCGGCATCACGTGCGTAACGCCGGACCGCCGAGTCGGACCAGCCGTCGGAGTAGCCCTTGAAGCGGCCCGACAACCGGACCATCTCGACCACCTCCTCGACGAGTTGCTCCTCGTAGCCGAGTGTGGCGAGGCGCTTGCGGGCCATGCGGGCCCCGACGGCCTCGTGGTGTCGGAAGGTCACCTCGCCGTGCTCGAAGGAACGGGTGCGCGGCTTGCCGATGTCGTGGAACAGGGCGCCCAGGCGAACCGTGATCTCGGGCTCGGTCTTGGAGACGACGGCGATGGTGTGGGCGAGCACGTCCTTGTGCCGGTGGATGGGGTCCTGCTCCATGCGCAACAGGAGGAGTTCGGGGATGAGGTGGTCCATCTCGCCGGAGTCGACCGACGCCCAGAGCCCGGGCGCACAGTCGGGCTCGAGCAGGATCGTGGACAGGCGGTCGGCACCTGCGGTCGGGTCGGACATGTCCGGGAGTCTACGGAACCGGCACAGGTGAGCCGGGGGAGGTCCGCCGGGAATCAGGGCCTGGGAGGCGCCTCGATGTCGAGGTGGAGCATCCGGGCAGCGTTGCCCCGCACGATCTTCCACACCACGTCGGCGGGCAGGTGGCCCATCATGTCTTCGGCCACCTGCTTCGTGTCCGGCCAGGTGGAGTCGGTGTGCGGATAGTCGGTCTCGAACGTGATGTTGTCGACCCCGACCTCGTCGAGCGAGGCGAGACCATGGTTGTCCCGGAAGAAGCAGCCGTAGACCTGCCGGTAGTAGTAGGTGGATGGCGGCTCCGGAACGAGGTCGGCCACGCCACCCCACGCCCGATGCTCCTTCCAAACGTCGTCGGCCCGCTCCAGGATGTAGGGGATCCAGCCGATCTGGCCCTCGCTGTAGGCCAGGACCAGTTCGGGGAACCGCACCAGCACGCCCGAGAACAGGAAGTCGCTGAGCGAGGCGATGGCGTTGTTGAAGCTCAGCGAGGCGGCGACCGCCGGTGGGGCATCGGGCGAGGCGGCCGGCATCTTCGATGACGAGCCGATGTGCATGCACACGACGGTCCCGGTCTCGGCGCAGGCGGCGAAGAAGGGGTCCCAGTAGCCCGTGTGGATGGACGGCAGCCCGAGGTTGGGGGCGATCTCCGAGAAGCACACGGCGTGGCAGCCCCGCTCGGCGTTGCGGCGCACCTCGGCGGCGGCCAGGTCGACGTCCCAGAGGGGGATGATGATGAGCGGCACCAGCGCCCCGCCCGAGTCACCGCACCACTCCTCGACCATGAAGTCGTTGTAGGCCTTCACGCAGGCGAGGCCGAGTTCGTGGTCGGAGGCCTCCCAGAAGGTCTGGCCGCAGAAGCGGGGGAAGGTCGGGAACGACAGCGACACGTCGACGTGGTTGGCGGCCATGTCGGCCACCCGGGCCTTCGGCTCATAGCAGCCGGGGCGCATCTCGTCGTAGGTGATGGGCGAGAGCGTCATCTCGTCGCGGTCGAAGCCGACGGCGGCCACGTGGCGCTTGTTGGGATGCACGAGGTCCTCGAAGAACCAGACGTCGCACCACGGGGCGTCGGGGGCGTCGAGTTCGTACTCGTACATCTTGGCGCCGCCCACCCACTTCATCTCGCCGAGGCGCCGACGTTCGACGCGGGGACCGCGCTCGCGGAACCTTTCGGGCAGCCAGGCCTGCCAGAGGTGGGGCGGCTCGACGATGTGGTCGTCGACGCTGATGATCCGGGGGATAGGAGTGCGTGCAGCGGTGTCGGTCATGCAATGTCCAGTTTCTGACGGTCCGTCAGATTCTAGGCGGGACTTCAGCGGTCCGGCGAGTCCAGCCCGACAACCCTCCGCTACCGTCCGGGGATGGGTGATTCCAAACACGACGGGCCGCACGGCGAGGCCGCCACGTACGAACGGCTCGGGCACGTCGCCACGATCACATACAACCGGCCCGAGGCGCTCAACGCCGTCAACGGCGCCCTGCGGCGCGACCTCAACGCCGCCTGGGAGCGTTTCGTCGCCGACGAGGAGGCCTGGGTCGGGATCGTCACCGGCGCCGGCGACAAGGCGTTCTGTGCCGGAGCCGACCTGAGGGACGGCACCGGATCGGTCGGCGAGTTCCCCGGCACCTTCTGGGAGATGCCTACCGTGAACTCCTTCGAGTCGGGCCTCGAGGTGTTCAAGCCCACCATCGCCGCCGTCAACGGCCACTGCATCGGCTACGGGCTCACCGCCGCCGCCGCCTGCGACTTCGTCATCGCCGCCGACCACGCCACCTTCTCCTGGCCCGAGGTCACCATCGGCATCCCCACCATCGTGGGGGCCATCCGCATGCCCCGGAAGGTCGCCTGGGCCGACGCCATGGAGCTCCTCCTCACCGGCGAGCCCATCGACGCCGAGCGGGCGAGGGAGATCGGCCTGGCCTGGAAGGTCGTGCCCGGCGACCAAGTCATGGACGAGGCACGGGCACTCGCCGGGCGCCTCTGCCGGGCCGCCCCGCTGGCCGCCCGGGCCACCAAGGAGGTGGCGACACGCACCGCCACGATGCCCTGGGCCGAGGCCGTCCGCTTCGGCGAGACCATGCGCCGGGTGGCCGCCGCCACCGACGACGCCGCCGAGGGCCGCCGGGCATGGTCCGAGAAGCGACCGCCCGACTGGCAGGGCCGCTAGACACACCGCGAGACTCAGGAACTCTCCCTCGACGACTGGATACCAATATGAAAGTCGGCATCATGTTCGCCAACGCCGGTCCGTTCGGTACCGCCGAGGGCTGTACCGCCATCGCCACCCACGCCGAGGCCGCCGGTTTCGATGCCCTCTGGACTGTCGAACACGTCGTCTTCCCCGAGGCCTACCAGTCGGCCTACCCCTACGACGACAGCGGGAAGATGGCCATGGCGTCAGACACTCCGCTCACCGATCCCCTCATCTGGCTGACCTGGGCCGCCGCCCACACCACCCGACTGCGCCTCGCCACCGGCATTCTCATCCTCCCCGAGCGCAACCCGGTCGTGCTGGCCAAGGAACTCGGCACCCTCGACGCCATGAGCGGTGGCCGAGTCGACCTCGGCATCGGCGTGGGTTGGCTGCGCGAGGAGTTCGATGCCCTCGGCATCCCGTGGGAACACCGGGCCGCCCGCACCGACGAGTACGTCGCCGCGATGCGCACCCTCTGGAGCGGCGACAAGGTGTCGTTCGACGGCGAGTTCACGTCGTTCGACCAGGTGTCGAGCAACCCCAAGCCCGCCAACGGATCCGTTCCGATCATCGTCGGCGGCCACAGCGAGGCCGCTGCCCGTCGAGCCGGCCGCCTAGGCGACGGCTTCTTCCCCGCCAAGGGCGACCTCGACGCCCTGCTCGACGCGATGCACCGCGAAGCGGAGGCCCACAACCGCGACCCGGCGGACATCGAGGTCATCTGGGGCGGCGAGGGTGTCATGGACGCCTCTGCCGTCGACCGGGCCGCCGAACTGGCCGCCAAGGGCGTCACCCGCCTGATAGTCCCCGCCTTCCTGTTCTGGGGAGACCCCGAGGAGTCCCTCGCCCGATTCGGCGAAGAGGTCGTCTCCCCCCTCGCCGAGGTCTGATTTCCGGACTCTGACCGGTCGAAGGGGCCGGTGAGGGAGCCACGTGCGTGACCAGCCGTCCGATCCGGCAGGCTGGAGGCATCGACACCGGAAGCGACCACCCATGACCGGCAGCCGATGACAGGCTGGATGCGCGACCCGCGCGACCGCCGAGGACGTCGCGGCCGCCGCATGGGGCCGGGATTCGGCGCCGGCCGGCGCCATGGCGGAACGCGTGGCCACGGGCCACCCCGACGCAGTCGCCTCACCGAACTGGTCGCCGAGCGACGGACCCTGCTCCTCATCGTCCTGCTGATCGGATTCTTCGTCATCGTCGCCGTCGGCGGCACCGGGAGCGAGGGCCCCGTCGACGAGCAACAGGACCTCTCCAGCCAGGTCCAGGCGGCGATGGTCCGGGCAGGGCTGCCGACGGTCGAGGTGCAGGTGGTCGACTGGACCGTCGTGCTCCGTGGACGGCTGGCCTCCGACGACCTCAAGGTGGCTGCAACCCGGGTCGCCCAGGCGCAATCCAGTGTCGTCGGGGTCGAGAACCTGATCGTCGTGCCGGCGCCCATCGTGGAAGAGGTGGTCCCCGAGGACGAGTCGCCCGACCTGCCCGCCAACCAGGCAGACCTGCTCCTCCAGGCCCGCCTGAGCGCAGCGGCGGCCCGGACGCCGATCCAGTTCGGGAGCGGCGGCGACCGCATCACCGAGGACTCGGTCCCCACCCTCGAGTTGATCGCCGAGTTCCTCGTCGCCAACCCGTCGGTACGCGTCCAGATCATCGGCCACACCGACAGCGACGGCGAGGAGGACGCCAACCTCACCCTGTCGCGGATCCGGGCCGAGGCGGTCCGCGCCCAACTGATCGCCCGAGGCGTCGAGGCCGAGCGCCTCACCCCACTCGGCATGGGCGAATACGACCCGGTGGCCGACAACCTCACCCGGGAGGGCAAGGCACGGAACCGCCGCATCGAGTTCCTCGTACTGCCCGAGGGCCAGGAGGGCCTGTCCGCCCCGACCACCACGGCGCCCGTCGAGGAAGAGGCCTCCACCACCGAAGGCTGACCAGGCAGGTGGCGGTCGGCGGACGGTGCTGCGAGACTGCGCACATGGAGCACGCCGTCGACAAGACCGTCCGGGCTGCCACGGTGCTCGACGGGCAGGCCGATCCCGATTGGCGCGGCGTGCACCACCTCGCAATGGTCACGCCCGACATGGACACGACGGTCCGCTTCTACGTCGGAGTCCTCGGCATGCCGCTCGTCGCCACCCTGCGCGCCGGGCCGATGCGGCACTACTTCTTCGAACTCGGACCCGGCAACGCCATCGCCTTCTTCGAGGTTCCCGGCGCCGAGACCTTCGCCAAGCCGGCCGGGGCATCCTCCTCGCGAACCATCCAGTTCGACCACGTCTCGTTCGGCCTCGACGACGAGGCGGCCCTGGTCGCCCTCCAGCAGCGGCTCGTGGCCTTCGGCTGCGAGGTCACCCCCGTGGTCGACCACGACATCCTGCGGTCCATCTACTTCCACGACCCCAACGGCATCGCCCTCGAGGCCTCCTGGTGGACGGTCGACGGGGAGACACTGGCGTTCGTGCCGGACGACCCGCAGTTCTTCGCCGACCCCGACCCGGTTCCGGCCGTGGCCGAACTGGCGGACGGTGGCCTCCGGTCGATGCCCTCTACCCGCCTGCGGTGAGCCCGGGCTGGCGGGAGCGCATCACAGAATCGGCCGTCGGGCTCTTCAGCCACGCACCGGATCCGCTGGCGGACACCTTCGACCACCGCGGCGATCCCGGGCTGTTCGGTCCCGGTTCGGTCACCTGGTGGCTCATGAGCGATCCCGCTGCGTTCGTCGGCGGCATCCGTTCCCTCCTCGTACAGGCCGCCCACCCCGAGGTGGTCGCCGGGGTCGGCGACCACTCCGCCTATCGGGAGGATCCGCTGGGACGGCTCTCGCGCACCGCCGCCTACGTCACGGCCACGACATACGGGTCACTCCCCGAGGTGGATACAGCTCTCGGGGTCGTCCGGGCCGCACACCGACCCGTAAGCGGCACCTCGCACCGTGGGTTCTCCTACGACGCCGCCGACCCGGGTATGGGAGCATGGGTCCACAACGCCCTCGTCGACTCCTTCCTCGCTGCACATCGGGCCTACGGTGCGACACCCGTGTCCGACGCCGATGCCGACGCCTACGTGGCCGAACAGGTCCGACTCGGCGAACGACTCGGCGTCTCGCCGCTTCCCGACACCGCCGCCGAGCTTTCCGCCTGGCTGGCCGGGCACCCTGCGGTCGCCCCGTCACCCGCCGCCGCCGACGCCATCGCCTTCCTGACCGGCCCCCGGTTGCCGTGGCCCACCCGGTTCGCCTACCACCGACTCCTCCACGCCGCCGTGGCCACGATCCCACCCCGACTCCAGGAGTCGATCGGCGTACGGACCCACCGCGGCGCCCGTACGGGAGGGCGTGCCGTGACCGGCGTCCTGCGTACCGCAATGGGAAGTTCGCCCGCATGGGCCGNAGCCCTCGACCGCTGCGGCGAGCCCCGGCCTTCAGGGGTGCGGTTCCGGAACACGCCGGGNACGACGCAATAGGACGCCCTGGCCCGGGGATAGTGTCCAGAACCATGCCTGCAACGGTCATCGACGGAGGGGCGATCGCCGCCGAGTTGCTGATGTCGCTGCGCGAGGACATTGCCTGCTCCGAGCACGGTGCACCGGGCCTCGGCACGGTGCTTGTCGGGGACGACTACGGCGCAGCGGCCTACGAACGTCGGCTTCGTCACCTGGCCGAGGGCATCGGATGCCACTACGACCATCGCTACCTCCCGGCCGACGTCGAACTCGCCGAGGTACTGGCCACGCTCGGGGCCCTCAACGCCGATCCCCGTATCTCGGGCATCCTGATCTTGCGGCCCCTCCCGCCTCAGATCCCCGAGGAGGCCCTCTACCGGCGCCTCGACCCCCTCAAGGACATCGNGGCCGTCCACCCGTGGAACGCCGGTCTCGTCGCCCTGGGAGAGCCCCGCTTCACCCCGTCCACCCCGGCGGCGGCGTTCCACATGCTCGACCGCTACCTCTTCGACTCGGGCCGCAAGCCGTCGGAGTTCTACGANNAGTCGACGATCGTGTGGGTCGGGCGCTCGAACAACGTTGGCAAGCCGGGCATGTGGCTCGGACTCGAACGACACGCCACTGTGATCTCCTGCGACCGCTGGTGCGACGAACACGGCCGCATGCGCCACTTCGCCAGGCAGGCTGACGTCCTGATCGTCGCCGCCGGCGTGCCGAACCTCATCGGAGCCGACGACGTCCGCGACGGCGTGATCGCCATCGACATCGGCATCAACCCGGTCACCGATCCCGAGACCGGCAAGGTGCGCCTCGTCGGAGACCTCGACTACGACGGCGTGGCGAGCAGGGCCGAGGCCATCTCCCCGGTACCCGGAGGGGTGGGGCCCATCACCGACGTCTGGCTGTTCGCCAACACGGTCAAGGCCGCCGGCCTGCCACGCTGGGTCCACGAACTGGGGCAGCCGCGGTGAGCACCCGGATCCCGCGGGCCCTGATTTTGGTGGAGGGTGTGCGAGACTCGGGTCGTTCCGCCTAGCCTGCGCCCGCAGACGACGCTAGGAACATCGTTCATGGGGATCTTGTGGCTTCTCGGCCTGCACGAGGAAGGGCTTTATTTCGTGTTGCTCCTGGGAGCGTTGGGCCTGACGTTCTGGGAGGCCCGCGAACAGGGCTACGACCGGCGGCTCACCATGTGGTGGGTCTCGGTCGTGGGCATGGCCCACGTCCCGGCCTACATCGTCCTCCGGGGATGGGTCGCCTGGCAGAAGCGCAGCGCGCGATGAATCCGATCCGCAATTCGTCCACCGCCGCCAAGNTGTTCATCGTCCTCGCCGTCATCATCACCACTGGCTACTTCGGAGGATGTCTGGGGAAGACCACAGTCGAGCGCGACGAAGCGATCCAACTCGCGCGTCAGCAGATCGACTTCGTGCCGGAACGGACCAATGCTGAACTGGGCCGCCAGGGCTTTCCCCCAACGGCGGTGTGGGGAATCACGTTCTGGATCGAGGCCAAGGATGGCGGGGATGGATTCGAACGTCGGACGGCGGTGGAGGTCGACGCAGAGACCGGCGCGATTCTCCGCATCCACAGCGACCCCTAGGCCCCGACATCCCCCGACAAGTCTTCACTCTGGGGAAAATGATTTTGTCACCCGGGTAGANCCCCTAATGCTACGGTGACTGGCNTCACACAACAGGTTGAGTGCAGTCTGGCTGTCCCTACATGGGCCCCTATGAAGTGCTCAACTTAATCGTCAGCCAACAAGGGGGAGACAACGACATGTNCATGCCCGCAACTAGTCCCGGCGAGGAGGTGTTGGCACAATGATGGGCGACGACATTTTCATCGAGAACTACTACTTCGTCACCGTGGTCTTCATGTGGTTCCTCCACGTGGGGTTCATGAGCTACGAAGCCGGTGTCAGCCGACGCAAGAACGTCATGTCGACAGCCGTCAAGAACATCATGACCATCGCTGTGGTGACACCGGCCTTCTACTACGCCGGCTGGTATACCTACTTCTGCTTCTCCGGGGGATTCATCCCAACGCCCAACAACCCCATCCACGGCGCGGAGTGCGCTTGGGGCATCCCATGGGGCGAGTTGATGGGTCCCAACATCGGCGACCACGTCATGGCCGTCTTCTGGGCAGCGTTCCTGCTGTTCTCNTGGACNACCGGNTCGATCATGTCGGGNGCCANCANNGAGCGCNTCCGCNTCTCGGCGTANCTNGTNCTCACCGTGTTCCTNGGTGCGTTCGTGTGGATCNTNGNCGCCGCCTGGGGNTGGAGTTGGCACGGCTGGCTGGTCGTCCACTTCGGNTTCCACGACTTCGCCGCCTCNGGNGTGGTNCACGGCATCGCNGGGCTCTTCGCCCTNGGNGTGCTGTTCAACCTNGGNCCACGGNTCGGNNNNTNCGANGANNNNGGNGGNGCACGGGCCTTCAAGCCCCACAACCTCCACATGACCCTCATGGGCCTCATGATCATCTTCACGGCGTTCTACGCGTTCTATGCGGCGTGTCTGGCAGTGCTGCCGGGCGAGGCCCCGGGTTGGAACAACATCTACTACAACCCGACCACGCTGGGTGCCATCACGTTCACGATCACCGTCGCCTTCGCCGGTGGCTTCATGAGCGGATACATCTGCTCGAAGGGCGATCCGTTCTGGACGCTTTCCGGCGGTCTGGCCGGCGTGATCGCCGTGTCATCCGGCGCGGATGTGTACGCCCCATCGCTGACCTACCTGCTTGCCATGCTGGGCGCCGCCTTCGCAGTCTGGATCGGCACCTGGCAACAGGAGAAGATGCGGGTCGACGACGCCGTCGGAGCGGTCGCAGTCCACGGTTGGACTGGGTTCCTGGGTGTCCTGCTCATGGGCATCTTCGCCAGCGGCTACCCCACCGGTAGTTTCTCGGGCAACATCCGGGTCACCATCCTCGGCCAGTTGGTCGGCATCGCCGCCCTCTTGTCGTTGGCCTTCCTGTCCGGCTACATCATCTCGTGGCTGCTCAAGAAG
>PACE01000046.1 GCA_002699725.1 Acidimicrobiaceae bacterium | reverse complement strand
GAAGTTCGTGGATGACTTCGTTGCCGCTTGGCACAAAGTCATGAACCTCGACCGGTTNGANNTGGCCTGATCTCAATACATTGACGCCGGGGCACGCCTNAAGGCGACCTCGTCCAATANCAGACCCACCGCGAGCGCTCACCTCTGANGCCCTCGTCGACGGACGATCGTCCTGTAGTGCGGCGAGCCACTTCTGGGAGGGCCATCAACCAGTAGAGCCACGTCCCTTCTGGAGGCATGTCTGGGCCTGCAGGAGTGCCNGTACGCCNAGCTGGCCCGGGGCCCACCCCCGGCTGAGGTCCCGGACCCTCCCCTGACCCCCGGCGGCCACTACGGTCGTGGCATGAGCGCGCTGGCCTACGAGGAACACCTCGACGACATCCGGGTCGAGTTCGACGCCCTCTACACCTGGGACTACGACCGCAGCCGCGACGGGCTGAACCGCCTCTACGAGAAGGCCAAGCGCGCCCAGTGGAACGTCAGCGACGACCTCGACTGGTCGACCCCGGTCGATCCATGGCGCCTGACCGCCCTCCAGGCCGAGGCGACCGGCGTCCCCCCGGGCTTCCCGGGCCGGGCNCTGGCGGAGATTCCCGGCTCCCCCGTCGCCGACTGGGACGAGGACCGGTGGATCGACTTCGCTGTCCATTCGCAATGCGCCTCGCTCAGCCAGTTCCTGCACGGCGAGCAGGGGGCCCTCATGTGCGCCTCCCGCCTGGTCGAGTCGGTGCCCTGGATCGACGCCAAGTACTACGCCTCCACCCAGGTGGTCGACGAGGCCCGCCACGTCGAGGCATTCCACCGGTACCTCGACGAGAAGATGCCCACCACCTACCCGATCAACGAGAACCTCAAGACGCTGCTCGACCAGTTGCTCCAGGACTCCCAGTGGGACCTCGTCTACCTCGGCATGCAGGTCGTGGTCGAAGGCCTCGCCCTGGCGGCGTTCGGCATGATGATGGGGACCACCCAGGACCCTCTGCTCAAGAAGATGATCCGCTACATCATGGCCGACGAGGCCCGGCACGTGGCGTTCGGGATCCTGTCACTCCAGGAGATCTACGACGACCTGTCATCCGCCGACTTCCGTGAGCGTCAGGAGTTCGCCTACGAGGCATGCGACCTGATGCGCCGCCGCTCCCTCAATGCCGAACTGTGGCCCTCGTTCGGCGTGTCGAACGACGACATCATGGCGCTCCTGCCACCGACCCAGACCCAGCAGCGCTTCCAGCACCTGATCTTCTCGAAAATCGTGCCCAACTGCAAGAAGCTCGGGCTGCTCGACCACCGCGACGGCTGGCTTCGGGAGCGCTTCACCGAGATGGGAATCATCCAGTACGAGGACTCCTCGATCGAGGCCGAGGAACTGACGATCGACTCGGCGATCGAGCCCGGCGAGGGTTAGAGGCCTTTCGCTGCCGCGGTGAAGTCGTCGAGGAGCGGCAGCACCACGTCGGCGCCGGCAGATGGCAGTCCGAACAGGGCCCTGTCGATCCCTGCCTCGGCCATCGCCTCCACCGCCGCACGCTCGGGCGGGGCGTAGTAGATGCTCAACTCCACCTCGGCGGGGTCGCGTCCGGCCCGTTCGCAGGCCTCGTCCCGCTGGGCCACGACCGTTGCCGGGTCGAAGCCGTCGTCCCCACGTCCGGCAATGGGGATCCAGCCGTCGCCGTAGCGGACGGCACGCTCGAGGCCGCCGGGAAACACGCCGCCTACGTGGATCGGCGGATGCGGAGACTGCACCGGCTTCGGATTCTGGTGGATGGGTGCGAAATCGACCTGGTCACCGTGGTACTCGGCGCCGTCGGCGGCCCAGATCGCCTGCATGGCCTCGACCCGTTCCCGAAGCAGGCCGAAGCGGCGGGACGGGTCGGTTCCGTGGTTGGCCATCTCCTCCCGGTTCCAGCCTGCGCCGACGCCGAACAGGAACCGGCCGCCGGAGAGCACGTCGAGGCTTGCAACCTGCTTGGCGGTGTGAATCGGATCGCGTTCGACCACGAGGCAGATGCCGGTGCCCACCTTGAGGCCCACTGTTGCGGTGGCTGCCGCCGCCAGCCAGACGAACGGGTCCATGGTGTCGTAGTACATCTGTGGCATGTCGGGGCCGCCGGGCCAGGGCGAGGCCCGGTCGACCGGGATGTGGCTGTGCTCGGCCACCCACAACGACTCGAAGCCGCGCTCCTCGAGGGCGGTGGCCAACTCGACGGGACCGATGGCGTACTCGGTCGGGAAGATGCAGGCGGCGAGATGCAAGGGACTACTCCTTGGGAAACGCACCGCGGCCGAGTTGGTCGCGGACGGTTACGACGGGTGGGTTGGTGAGGGTGCGGCGCTGCCAGTTGGCGCCGTCGACGACGAGCGTGTGCCCGGAGATGAAGCGGGCGTAGGGCGAAGCGAGGAAGGTGGCGGCCCAACCCAACTCCTGGCGCTCGCCCACTCGCATCGCCGGTTGGAGGGGGTCCTTCTCGTGGGTCAGGTCGAGGCTGCCCCGGATGTCGTCGGTCATGTCCTCATGGGGGAACAGGCCGGGCACCAGGCCGTTGACCTGGATGCCGTAGGGGCCCCATTCGACGGCGAGGGTTTCGACCATGTTCTTCACGCCGGCCTTGGCGGCGGCCGAGTGGGCGAAGCCGGGGCCACCCGTCCAGGCGTAGGAGGCCCCCACGTTGACGATCGAGGCCGTGCTGCCGGCAGCGAGGTGGCGGCGGGCGAACTCCCGGCTGACCAGGAAGGTGCCGTTGAGCGTGATGTCGACAACCGTCCGCCAGGCGTTGGGCGACAGGTCCTCGGCGGGCGACGGGAAGTTGGCGGCGGCGTTGTTGACGAGCACCCGGGGTAGCCCGAAGCGCTCCTCGGCGGCGTCGAAGGCGGCGGCGACCGCATCGGCATCGCGGATGTCGCACTCGACGACCTCGACGTCGGCGCCGAGGGCCTCGATGGCCCTCCGGCCGGCTGCGAGGTGTTCCGGATTGCGGCTGGCGACCACGATCGATGCCCCCAGACGGGCGAATTCGACGGCGATGGCCTTGCCGAGGCCGGTGCCGGCGCCGGTGACGAGCACCGTGTCGCCGTCGTAGGTTCCGGCAGGCAGGGCGCTGGCGCCAGGGGGTGGCGGGGCGGGTAGGCCCGGAGTATCGCTCATGTCCGCTCCTGGTTGAGACGCGTCTGGAAGGTGCGCTCGTCGGCCATCGAGGAGGCGATGCCCGGTCGGACCAGGTTGCCGATCACCCGGCGAGCCAGTGCCACGGCCCGGGGGTCGGCTGCGGCAACCTGTTCGGCCATCTCATGGACGGTGGCATCGAGTTCCTCATTGGGCACCACGCGGGACACGATCCCGAATCGGAGGGCCTCTCCGGCATCGAGCCGGCGGCCGGTGAGGACCATGTCGCTCACCAGTCCGTGACCGCACATCTGGGCCAGCACGCCCATACCGCCGGTGTCGGGGATGACGCCGTGGCCGAGTTCAGGGAGCATGAAGCGGGCGTCCTCGGCGGCCACCCGGATGTCGCACATCAGGGCCCGCTGGAACGAGCCGCCGATGGCCCAGCCCTGGATCGCCACGATGACCGGCGCCTCGAGGTCCCAGAGTTGCTGGATGCCGTCGTGGCCGCGGCGCATGAGGGCCGCGTGTTCCTCAGGGGTGTACGGCACGCCGATGGCCGAGACGTCCCGGCCCGAGGACCACGACCTGCCCTCGCCCCGCCAGACCACCACCCGCACGTCCGGACTGTCCTTCAATTCGGCCAGGATCTCGAAGAGGCGCAGGTCCATGGCGTCGTCGAAGGCGTTGTGCTTGGCGGCGTTGTCGTTCGTGATCGTGGCCACGGGTCCGTCGATCTCGAGTCGGACGCGCTGCTCCATCCGGCGGACCTTAGGCGGGCCTGGATGGAGAGGGAGGATCGGTTCACGACGGACTCCGGGCCCGACCGCCTTGACAGCCGGATAATTACCGTTATTGTGGGGACATGGCGGCGCGAACCCAGAAGACACCGATGGATGCGCCCGGTGGAGGCGAGCCCACGGTGCCGGGTGCCCTCACCGAACGACTCCTCCACGCGGCGGCCGAGGTCTTCGCCGAGGAGGGCTACGAGCGGGCCGGCGTCGCCGAGATCGCCCGGCGGGNCGGTGTCACCNCCGGCGCCNTCTACAGCCGCTACACCGGCAAGGCCCAACTCCTCCTCGACGCCGTCGACCACCATGTCTCCCACGACATCGAGCAGTTGTTGCGCNCTGAGCACCCCGGTGAATCCGCCACCGACGTCCTGGCATCGCTCGGCAGCCACCTCCTCGANGACCTCCCCACCGGCAGCGGCCTCTTCCTCGAGGCCATAGTCGCCGGTCGCCGCGACCCCGAACTGGCCGCCGCCATACGGCGCCGCGTCGAGGACGAGGATGCCCGCCTCGCCAAACTGGTCGACGAGGCGGTCGGCGACGGCCTCATCGACCCGACGCTCGACCGCCTGGCCACCGTGCGCCTCGCACACGCCATCGGCTTCGGCATGACCCTCACCCGGGCCATGGGGCTCGAACTGCCTGCGACCGATGCATGGACCACCGTCATCGACCGTGTCATCACCGCCGTAGCGACGCCCGACACGCCCTCCCATTCACAGAATCCCGAAACCACACAGCAAACAGGAGTCCCCCAGTGACCACCACCGAACCGCGGCCCGACTACGTCGTCGACCTCGCCGAGTACGCCAACGACCCCGAGCGNATCACCGAGTTCTCCGTCTGGAACGACGACGTCACCTCGATGATCCACACCGTCGAGGACAACGCCGACGCCATCTTCACCTGGCGCTACGACAAGGGCGAGCGACCACGGCTCGACAAGCTCTATGAGAAGGCCAAGACCTCCCAGTGGAACGGCCAGACCGACCTCGACTGGTCGATCGACGTCGATCCCTACAAGACCCTCGCCCCGGCCGATCCGCTCGAGATCCAATACTTCGCCGAGAATCCCGAGTCGCCGCTACACAAACTCAACGAGGACGAGTGGGCCGACCTCGGCGTCGAGTCCATGAACTGGAGCCTGTCGCAGTTCATGCACGGCGAGCAGGGCGCCCTGTTGTGCACCGCCAAGATCGTCGAAACCGTTCCGTGGATCGACGCCAAGTACTACGCCGCCACCCAGGTGGTCGACGAGGCCCGCCACGTCGAGGTCTTCGCCCAGTACCTCGACCAGAAGCTCGACGGCATCAAGTACCCGTGCAACACGCACCTCGGCCTGCTCCTCGACGACATCCTCGAGGACAGCCGCTGGGACATGACCTACCTCGGGATGCAGATCATGGTCGAGGGACTGGCGCTGGCCGCCTTCAGCTTCATGCAGCAGACCACCGAGGAGCCGCTCCTCAAGAAGCTGCTGCGCTACGTCATGAGCGACGAGGCCCGCCACGTGGCCTTCGGCGTGCTCAGCCTCCAGGAGGTGTACCAGGAGCTCAGCGTCGCAGAACTGCGCGACCGCCAGGAATTCGCNTTCGAGGCCGCCCTGCGCATGCGCGACCGGTTCATGCGCCAGGAGGTGTGGGAGCGCATGGGAGTCCCCGTCANGGACATGGTGAAATTCACGCTCGCCATGCCCGACGAACTCCGGGTCTTCCAGCGCCTGCTGTTCTCCAAGATCGTGCCGAACTGCAAGAANTTGGGNCTNCTCGACGCNGGCGACGGCTGGCTGCGCGACCGCTTCACCGAGATCGGTGTGATCCAGTTCGAGGACTGGGTCGACACCGGCGAGGAGTACGCCGACCTCGACGAGGTCGCCAAGGACCGCGAAGCAGCCCGGGCCTAGGTTTCGACGGGGAACGCCGCCGGGAACTACTCCTCGCCGTTCACCTGNAGGTGGTGGCGGATCACCTCGTCGATCACGAAGCGCAGGAACTTCTCGCCGAATACCGGATCCAGTCCGGCCTCATCGGCCAGCCGACGCATCCTCGCCACCTGCTCGTCCTCGCGTCCGGCATCGGCCGGCGACAGGCCGGCGTCGACCTTGTAGGAACCCACCTTCCGGGTGACCTTGAAGCGCTCGGCCAAAAGGTGGATGAGGGCCGCGTCGATGTTGTCGATGCTCGCCCGGAACTCCTCGAGTTCCTGATCGACTTCTGGATGTTCTGGGTCACTCATACCCGGGTCGCCCCCGCGTCCGTCAAATCTGTCGGAATCACCAAGGCTAGGCGCTCGCGCCCCGCCGCGGGCGCCTGGTCCATCGACAGCCCGACTACTGTCCCCGCCCGGGGAGGCCGGCGGATGGGCCGGTCGACACAGACAAGGACGCACACATGGAAATACCACTGACGATCGCCGACCACCTNCGGCGCGCCGAACTCGTCTACGGCGACCGCATTGCCGTGGTCGATGAACCCGACCAGGTGGCACCNCCNCTCCCCGACCTCACCTACGGCCGCATGGCCGAGTTGGCCAGGGCCATGGCCGCCGGCCTCGACGGCCTGGGCCTCGACCTCGGCACACGAGTTGCGATCGTGTCGCACAACGCTGCCCGGATGCTCGTGTTCCTGTTCGGCACCAGCGCCTTCGGGCGCATCGGCGTACCGATCAACTTCCGCCTCAACGCAGAGGAGGTCCAGTACATCGTCGACCACTCGGGCGCCGATGTACTCCTCATGGACCCGGAGCTCGAGCCGGCGCTCGGCGATGTGAAGGTGGCGAGGCGCCTGATCACGGGCGAGGAGTCCGACAGCCTGTTCGTGGAGGGCGTCGAGCCCCGACCCTGGACCCACGATGAACGAGCCACCGCCACGATCAACTACACGAGCGGCACCACTGCCCGCCCCAAGGGCGTCGAGATGACGCACCGGAACCTATGGCTCAACGCCGCCACCTTCGGCTGGCACACCCTGGTGAGCGACCGCGATGTGTACCTCCACACGCTGCCGATGTTCCACTGCAACGGCTGGGGTATGCCCTACGTCGTGACCGCCATGGGCGGGAGGCACATCGTCCTCCGCAAGGTCGACGGCCCCGAAATCCTCCGCCGCATCGAGCAACACGGAGTGACGCTCCTCTGCGGGGCGCCGGCGGTCGTCGCCGCCGTGCTCGACGCAGCCGCCGACTGGGACGGACCAATCCCCGGCTCCGGAACCGTCCGCGTGGTCGTGGCGGGTGCCCCGCCACCCACCCAGACCATCGAGCGCGTCGAGACTGAGTTGGGCTGGGAGTTCATCCAGATCTATGGCCTCACCGAAACCGCCCCCCTGCTCACCATGAACCGCTGTCGGGCCGAATGGGACNACCTCGATGCCGCNGGACGGGCCGCCAAGCTCTCGCGGGCCGGCGCTCCGGCGCTGGGCGTCTCACTCNAGACCGCACCCGACGGCGAACTCCTGGCCCGCTCGAACCACGTCCTCAAGAGCTACTGGCAGCAGCCGGAGGCCACCGCCGAGGCACTGGCCGACGGCTGGTTCCACACCGGCGACGGTGCCGCCATCGACGACGAGAACTATGCGGCGATCCTCGACCGGAAGAAGGATGTGATCATCTCGGGCGGCGAGAACGTCTCGTCCATCGAGGTCGAGGACACCCTGTTCTCCCATCCGACGGTCGCCGAGGTGGCGGTGATCGGCGTACCCGACGAGAAGTGGGGCGAGACGATCAAGGCGCTGGTGGTGCTGGTTGAAGGCGCGACAGGCGTCGACGAGGCGGCCCTGATCGGCCACTGTCGTGAAAAGTTGGCGCACTTCAAGTGCCCCACGTCGATCGAGTTCCGCTCAGAGTTGGCCCGAACGGCGACTGGCAAACTCCAGAAGTTCAAGCTGCGGGCCCCCTACTGGGAGGACATGGAGAAGCAGGTGAACTAGTGGCACGCCGAAACCCGAGGGGGGGCTACACCATAAACATGCACAGGCTCATGTGGACGGTCAAGGCAGCACTCGTCGTCTGCCTGCTCGCCGGCATCCTCTTTCCGGGCATTCCCGGCGTCGAGGGCAAGGGCTGGCCCGAACGGTGTGTGGGCTATCCCATCTCGCTGTTGATCGTTCCGCTGGTGTGGCACCTGCGTGGACGACGTGTGTCGTATCCGCACCTCGCTGACGCCCTGTTCGTCACGCCGTTCGTGCTGGACCTGCTGGGAAACCTGGTGAACCTCTTCGACACGGTCGAGCAGTTCGACGACTTCCTCCACTTCGTGAACTGGACGTTCCTCGTCGCCGCCTTCGTAATGTTCCTGCGCCCCTACGTCCTGGCCCGTTGGAACCTCGTGATGTTGGGATCAGGGCTCGGCGCCATAGCAATCGTCGCCTGGGAGGGGGTCGAGTGGGTGATCCAGGAGATGGGCACCTCCGGCCTGCAACTCACCTACGACGACACAGTGGGCGACCTGCTCCTGTCGACCTCCGGAGGCATCCTCGGCGCCGCACTGGCCGCTGCAGCGCTGACGAGGCGCTCAGACAGTAACGAAACAGCGTCAGAACAGGCCTGAGACAGCGCCTGAAGCCCGGAGGAAGCCCTCCACGGTTATTCAGCGCCTGCATACTTCCTGCGCCACATGTTGCCTCCGTCGCACTTGGCATCTACCGTTAGGGGGCTACCCGACTACGGGCGGCCCAACCTGTCCGGGATTCGGGTGGGGGGATCAATTACTCGGAGGGGTTAACACATGAAGAGCAAGTACTGGAAGTTGCTCGCCGTGTTCCTGTCGATTGGAATCGTTGCAGCAGCATGCGGTAGCGATGACGACGGCGGATCCACGACGACCACGGCTGCACCGACCACGGCTGCACCGACCACGCAGGTCGAAGTCGTACAAGACGGCAGTCTGCTCGACACCGTCCAGGCTCGAGGCACCCTGAACTGCGGCGTGAGCGGTAGTGCAGTGGCGTTCTCGGAGACCCAGCCCGACGGCTCGGTCACCGGCATCGACGCCGACTTCTGCCGTGCAGTGGCCGCCGCCGTAACCGGCAGCGCGGACAATGTCGAGTTCTCGGCCCTGACCGCCTCGGAGCGCTTCACCGCCGTTCAGACCGGCGACGTCGACGTCCTGATGCGCAACACCACCTGGACGCAGAGTCGTGACAGTTCGGTGGGCATGGACTTCGGTCCCACCACCTACTACGACGGCCAGCAGTTGATGGCCCGCGTCAGCGACGGCTTCTCGGGTTCGAGCCAGGTCGCCGACATCGACGGCGCCGTTGTGTGCACCAACGTCGGAACGACCACGGAGAAGAACATCGCCGAGGCCGCCCTTCTGGCCGATGCCGATATCACNTTGCTCGGCTTCGAGACCAGTGACGAGGTGTACGAGACCTTCATCAGCGGTGGCTGTGACATCACCACCACCGATGGTTCGGCGCTCGTGGGACGCAAGGCCAAGCAGCAGCCTGANGATCAGGAATGGGTGATCTTCCCAGCCACTCCGATCTCCAAGGAGCCGCTCGGCCCGACCTACGGNCAGAACGACTCGGCCTGGGCCGATGCCGTCAACTGGACCGTGTACGCCATGATCATCATGGATGAGTACGGCATCACCTCCGCCAACGTCGAGGCCACATGCGCCACGGCCGAGGCCGAGGTCGCACGCCTGTGCGGAGGCGAGGGCGAGCTACAGACCGCTATGGGTCTGTCCGCCGACGCCTTCTATCAGGTGATCCTGCAGGTTGGAAGCTACGGCGAGGTCTACGACCGCAACCTGAACCCGGTCGGCCTGTACCGCGAGGGCAGCGCCAACGCCGGATGGTTGGACGGTGGCCTCATCTACTCACCGCCGGCCCGCTAAGCGAGCGAACCGACGCAATTGATGATCCCGGGGTCCGGGGGCACAAGCTCCCGGACCCCGGGATCGTCCGCGTCACGGGCACTTTGACCCCGCGGGTACTGTCACCACCTGCAAGCCCTGAGTGACCTCCTTCCCGACCTGAAGAGTCAACGACGATGACGGCTCCCACCACCCGAGAGCGGGTGTCTCAACGAGTACCACTGTGGCGCGACGTCATCGTCCTCAAGTGGGTGACGCAGGTCTTCCTGCTGGTCATGGTGCTCGGCGCCATGTTCTTCCTGGCCAGCCAGGCTGGGGACAACCTCCGGGCCAGGAACATCAGCACTGAGTTCGACTTCCTCCACGAACCGGTGATGATCCAGATCAGCGAAGGAATCGACACCCACCCCGACACAGGTGCGCGTGCGCTCTGGTCAGCGATGGTCAACACCCTCCGTATTTCCGGCGCCGGCATCATCTTCGCCACGGTCCTGGGCGTGGTCGTCGGCCTGGCCCGCCTGTCCGACAACTGGCTGGTCCGGCGCATCGGCACCATGTGGGTCGAGTTCTTTCGCAATGTCCCGTTGCTGGTGCAGATGATTTTCATGTTCTCGTTCCTTACGACCCTGCCTCGTGTCGGACTCGACTCCGGCCCCATCAACGGATGGCTCCACATCTCGAACAAGGGCATCTCGATGCCCCGCGTCTTCATGGCCGACGGCTTCTACCAGTGGGCAGTCGTCGTGCTCATCGGTGCGGTGGCCGCCCACTACGTACGCCGTCGTCGCCAACGCATCCAGGACGAAACCGGTGCCAATACTTCTCCCATTCTGTGGGCACTCGGGACTGTCGCCCTGTTCGGACTGGTTGGCCTGTTCGTCCATCCTGCGTTCTCCTGGCTGGGCTCCGTATTTGGCGCCATCGCCGAACTGTTCGACTCACTTCCCACCGCCGCCCCACAGGTACTGTTCAGCGCCGCCGCGATCGGCGTCGCCACCACCTGGATCCGCCGCTTCCTGTCTGCCCGACGCAGTGCCATTGGCCACCTGTTGCTCTCCGACGACGACTGGTTCCGGATGATCTTCGCGGCGCTGACCTCCCTGGTCGTCGTCCTTCTGGTGGTCCGCTGGAGCGGCCTCTCTGCGTGGACGCTCGACAGCAGCCGCGACCTGTTCGAGGTGCTGGAGGCCAAGTTCGAGGTCGACGGTGCGGCTCGCCCATTCGATGCCATGCGCCCCGACATCGTCCAGAAGAACAGGTTCCCGAACTACGGGACGAACGGCCTGACCATGTCGATCGGCTTCGCTTCGGTGTTCTTCGCCGTCCTCTTCTACACATCCGCCTTCATCGGCGAGAACGTCCGAGGTGGCATCCTGGCCGTGCCCAAGGGCCAAACCGAAGCAGCCAAGGCCGTCGGCCTAAAACGCGGTCAGGTCCTGCGCCATGTGGTGCTCCCGCAGGCCATCCGGGTCATCATGCCGCCCACCGGCAACCAGTACCTGAACCTCCTCAAGAACACCTCGCTGGCCATCGCCGTCGGCTACAGCGACATAGTCCAGGTGGGAACCACCGTGTTCAACCAGACCGGCATGACCCTTCCCGTGGTGTCCATCTGGATGCTCTTCTACCTGAGTTGTTCTCTGACCATCTCGGTGGTCGTGAACTGGTTCAACGTCCGCATGCGACTGGTGGAGCGCTAGATGGCCGGGTTCGGGAGTGGATCGGAGATCGCGAGCGTTGCCGCAACGGCGACGGTACCGATCACCGCTCCGCCCGAGACCCCGAAGTTGCCGCCGGGCGAATGGGTGAAGGCGAACCTCTTCTCGAGCCCGTTCAACTCCGTACTCACAGTCATCTCCACAGCCTCCCTAGGGTTCATCGCCTGGTTCTTCCTGTCGTTCATCTTCCACCCGATTCGACAATGGAACGCCCCGGCCACAAACCTGCGACTGATGATGACTCGGGCCTACCCCGAGGAGCAGTACCTACGAGTCTGGGCATGCGTCGCCATCATCCTCGTCCTCACGGGCATGTCGATGGCCGTCTGGCGAGCAGGCTCGACGATGCCAGTGGCTGGCCTCGGGCGCAAGCTCCTAACCACCGGAGCCCTCCTCGTCCTCCTCACCCTCCTCGCCCCTTTCAGTACAGGGGCAACCGTCCAGTGGCTGGCCGCCGCCCTGGTCGTGGTGGCGATCGGCGAATCCCTCCGTCGCATCGCTGACCGAGGCGAGGCCGAACGTACGGTCAGCACGCTGACCCTGCAGGTGGTGGCTCTGGCCGGTGTGGTGACCTCGCTCTGGGTGATCCCGTTCGGCCACCACAGCTACATCCCGACCCGCATTCCGCAGGTGATGGAGGAACCGGGGACGGTGGCGTTGTCCACCAAGTTGCCGTGGACGATCATGCTGGCCATCGTCGTAGCGGCATACTTCGGTGGCGCCCTGCTGCGAGACCGGCTTGCGAAAAATACGCTCCGGGTCACCCTCGTGCTGCTCTGGCTCCTGGCACCACCCGTGCTCGTCTACCTGATCCTGCGGGATCCGGACTTCGACATGGGCCACGTGATCGGGACCGACATCCCGATCTTCCTCGCCTACGCCGTCCTCGGAAGCGCTCTGCTGCTCTGGCTCACCCGACCGTCCACCGGCGAGATCGGTCGGATCGTCGCCGCAATGGTCCTGGTGGCCGGGTTCGCCACCTTCCTCTCACCGATGCGGATGGTCCTGCGCCTGGACATGCTCCTGCTGGCCGCCTTCGCCCTGGCTGCTCCAACGTTCGCCGGCGGATCCCGGTCCCGGAATCGCTACACCGGCGCATGGTTGCTCGCACTTGGCGTGATGTCGTGGCTGATCACGTCCGTCAACACCGCGTCGACCGTGAAGGTCCCGGGGGGCTTCTTCATCGGCGGCATCGCGATCACATTCATGGTGGCGATCTTCACCATCGTGCTCTCGGTGCCCCTGGGGATTGCCCTGGCCCTGGCCCGTACTTCGACCATGCCGATCTTTCGACTCTTGGCGACATGGTTCATCGAATTCGTGCGGGGCATACCGCTGATCACGATCCTGATCTTCTTTTCGATCATGGTGCCGCTCTTCCTTCCCAGGGGCATGCACCTGAGCGAAGTCGCCGCCGTGGTCATCGGCTACACCCTGTTCTCGGCGGCCTACATGGCCGAGAACATCCGGGGTGGCCTCCAGTCGGTGACCCGTGGGCAGCACGAGGCGGCCGAAGCCGTCGGCATGACCACGGCCCAAAAGACGGTGTTCATCGTGCTCCCCCAGGCCCTGCGGGTAGCGATCCCACCGTTGGTGGGGCACTGCATCGGGGTGTTCAAGGAGACCTCGCTGTTGGCCATCATCGGCGTGTTCGACCTGCTCTACATCGCCCGGATCGTGATCCCCGGCCAGACCGAGTTCATGGGCAGCGCCAGGGAGAGCATCCTGTTCATCGTCCCGATCTACTGGATCTTCTGTTACACGATTTCCAAGGCCAGCCAGCGCATCGAACAGCGCACCGGGCTGGGCGAGCGCTAGGGGTCTATCTTGAGGACTACGAGGTGATGTCATGACCGACGCAACAACAACCGAGCCGACCGGCGGCCATTCGAGGGACCTGTCAGGTGCCCGCGACATGATCGTGTGCGAGAACGTGTCGAAGTGGTACGGCGACTTCCAGGCCCTCGACGAGGTCTCAGCGACCATCAAGGAGCAGGAGGTCGTGGTGGTCCTCGGGCCTTCAGGATCCGGGAAGTCCACATGGATCCGGTGCATCAACCGCCTGGAGATCCACCAGGAGGGTCGCATCGTCGTCGACGACGTCGAACTCACCAACGACCTGCGCAATATCGAGCAGGTGCGCTCCGAAGTCGGCATGGTCTTCCAGCAGTTCAACCTGTTCCCGCACCTCAAGGTGATCGACAACGTCTCACTGGCACCGATCTGGGTTCGAAAGAAGCCCCGCTCCGAAGCGGAAGAGCAGGCAATGGCGCTCCTCGAGCGGGTCGGCATCCCCGAACAGGCGCAGAAGTACCCCGGTCAACTCTCCGGCGGCCAGCAGCAGCGCGTGGCCATCGCCAGGGCGCTGGCCATGGAGCCCAAGATCATGTTGTTCGACGAGGTGACGTCTGCCCTCGACCCGGAGATGGTCAAGGAGGTGCTCGACATCATGAAGGCCCTGGCACTCTCCGGAATGACCATGATGGTCGTCACCCACGAAATGGGCTTCGCCAAGGAGGTGGCCGACCGGATCATGTTCATGGAGGAGGGCCAGATCGTGGAGGAGGGCACCCCGACACACTTCTTCGAGAACCCGACCGAAGACCGTACGAAGCTGTTCCTGTCACAGATCCTCTAGGGAAAGCGATTAATCCCTGAATCGAGTCTCTTCAGATCCGTACGCGTCGCAGTACCCACCGTGTGGCGGCACATCCACTACTGATCGTTCTGGCTAGTCCCTCGGGCCTCTAGGTTCGTGCTGTTGGATACGGTGCAAGTCCGTCGAAAATCTTCGGTAAGTCCAGAAGGATGGCTCCATGACCGATCGATCCACCGTCATCGAGGCAGCCGAGAAGTATCTGTTTCACGGGCTCATCGAACAGGACGGCACGAAGGTGCCGTTGGCAGAGAACGTGGTCCGCATCGAGCAGGGCAAGAACACCGGCGATGGTCGAGAGGCCCTGGTGGCAGCGCTGGCCAACGTCGGCATGGGCATGATCGAGGATGTACGAAACGTGCGCTGGATCGTCGAAGGCGAGCAGGGGGTCGCGTTCTACGACCTCGATCTCAACATTTCGGATCTGCCCGTCCTCGTCGCGGAGCGCTTTCGTGTCGTCGACGGTCTCATAACTGAAATCGAGGTCCTGTTCCATGCGCAGGCGCCGATTCCTGTGGAGAAATGATGCGGCTTCAAGACAAGATCGCGATCGTGACGGGAGCAGCGCGCGGCTCTGGAGAATTGGCAGCGCGGCGACTAGTCGCCGACGGAGCAAAGGTCGTCATTGCCGACTTGCTCGACGACCGGGGCAAGCAGGTGGCCAGCGAACTTGGCGACGCCGCACGTTATCTACATCTCGACATCACTGACGAAGACCGGTGGCAACAGGTCATCGATTTCTGCATCGACACATACGGCGGCCTGACTACCCTGGTCAACAATGCAGCCGTCCTACACGTGCGGCCGATCGAGCACACGACGACGAGCGACTTCGTGCGACTGCTCGAGGTGAATACTGTCGGGACCTTCCTGGGTGTTCGGTCCGTGATCGAGCCTCTTCGGTCGTGTGGCGGTGGGTCGATTATCAATGTGGCGTCGATCAGCGGGCACCACCCTGCCGCTGGTACGTCTGCCTACGCCGCCAGCAAGTTCGGTGTGCGCGGCTTGACCAAGGTTGCGGCCCTCGAGCTTGGCCGATACGGGATCCGCGTCAATTCGATCAACCCGGCGATGGGCAACCCGGAGATGGTGATGGAGTCGCTGCCGGCCGACATGGACACATCGGGTCTTGGTAGAGGCGACGTCCTCAGTGGCGGGCAACCGATCTTGCGCGCGGGTGACATGGCCGATGTCGCGAATGCCGTGGCCTTCCTTGCCTCGGATGACAGTTCATTTTTCAACGGTGCCGACTTCGACCTGGACGGTGGGATTACGGCCGGTAGCCACTTGTTGGGCGGCATTCCGGGTGCGCCACGTGAATGATGTCCGGACGACCACTATGCGATGTGCGCGGGCTACGAGGTGTGGCTGTGATCAGCCAAAGATTGGCTTCAACCCCTCACGGAAGCAGTCCTGTATCCGTGCACCAGTTTGAGGGACCCA
The DNA here is from genome assembly GCA_002699725.1 of Acidimicrobiaceae bacterium. Classification (GTDB taxonomy): domain Bacteria; phylum Actinomycetota; class Acidimicrobiia; order Acidimicrobiales; family MedAcidi-G1; genus S20-B6. Next base: position 846 of record PACE01000046.1, on the reverse strand, counting down.
AAGCAACTCTTGGGTTTGGTACTACGCCCCCTAGGCGGATCTTCAGGGGTTCAGGCGACACCGCGGAAATCGAGCGCCTGTGACGGGGGCCCTCAGAGCCCCGAGACGCCCACGAGGACGGGATCCGCAACCGCCTGACCGAGGTCAAGGCCATGCACTCGACCGGTGCCTCGTACTCCCCCGCCCGGCAGGGCCTGCACGCCCAGCCGTACAGTCGCCGGAAGCGTTCCGGCTGCCTGACCGCCAACCGCTTGCTAGTCGTCCCGGAGAAGTTCGATGAGGGTCGAGGTGTCGGAGCGGCCGTGGCCGAGGCGCTGGAGTCGGGCATAGAACTGGTCGACCATGGCGGTCACCGGGAGCGTCGCCCCGATGCGCTCGGCCTCGGCGAACACGATCCCGAAATCCTTGCGCATCCAGTCGATGGCGAAGCCGTAGTCAAACCTGCGGTCGAGCATGGTGCGGGCCCGGTTGTCCATCTGCCACGAGCCGGAGGCCCCCTGGCTGATGGCCTCGAGCACCTTCTCCTCGTCGAGGCCGGCGCGGCGTCCGAAGTCGAGCGCCTCGGACAGTCCCTGGATGAGTCCGCCGATGCAGATCTGGTTGACCATCTTGGTGAGTTGGCCGTGGCCGACGGGACCGACGAGCACAGCCGCCCTGGCGTAGGCGTCGATCACCGGCTCCACGGCGGCGAACACCTCAGGGGCGCCGCCGCACATGATGCTGAGTTGGCCGTTCTCCGCTCCGGCCTGGCCGCCGGACACGGGTGCGTCGACGAAGCCCACGCCCCGTGCCGACGCAGTCTCGGCGATCTCACGGGCCACAGCGGCAGATGCCGTGGTGTGGTCG
>PACE01000045.1 GCA_002699725.1 Acidimicrobiaceae bacterium | reverse complement strand
GTCGCCCGTACCCTCGTTGGTGCCGCTCGGAGTCGGCGGTTGACGACTCCTCCCACCCCGGCCGGACTGGGACCTCGAAACGGTTCCCAGACGGTCGATGCGGATCGGCCGTCGGCCTGTCGGTCCCTGGCGGAACGGCTCGGCGGCGTAGCGGTCCCATTCGTCATCGAATCCGCCCACCAGCAGGTCACCTTGTCCGGGTTGCTCGGATACCTGCGGTGACCGGGATTCTCGCCCCCGGGGCCGTGACCCGCCTTCCGACGCCCGGGGGAGGCGTTGGCCGGTGCCGCTACACTCCCTCGCTGGCCACTGCACCCTGTAGCGGCCGCGAATCACCTACACCCCGACCCACCCACGGTCGCCTTCGGGCGCAGGGACGGGGCGAGTCGAACCGATGGGAAAGGAGGGCACGGCATGGCTGTCGTGACCATGAAGCAGTTGCTCGAGGCGGGTGTGCACTTCGGGCACCAGACCCGCCGCTGGAACCCCAAGATGCGCCGGTTCATTCACGGCGAGCGGTCCGGGATCTACATCATCGATCTCCAGCAGACGCTCGACCGGATCGAGAAGGCGTACGTCTTCGTGCGAGACCTCGTCGCCGACGGCGGCCGGGTGCTCTTTGTCGGCACCAAGCGCCAGGCGCAGGATCCGATCAACTCCTACGCCGAGAAGTGTGGGATGCCGTTCATCAACCAGCGTTGGCTGGGTGGCACCCTCACCAATTTCTCGACCATCTCGAAGCGCGTCGGCAAGATGCTCGAGTATCAGCGCATGCGTGACTCGGGCGAGTTCGAGGCCATGCCCAAGAAGGAGGCGCTGCTGCTGTCGCGCGAACTCGAGAAGCTCGAGCGGAACCTGGGTGGAATCCGGGACATGGAGCAGTTGCCCGACGCCGTCTTCGTGATCGACACCGCCCGCGAGCACATCGCCGTCACTGAGGCCAACAAGTTGGGGATTCCGATCGTGGCCGTGGTCGACACCGATTGCGACCCGGACGTCATCCAGTACCTGATTCCCGGCAACGACGACGCCATCCGGGCCGGTCGGCTGCTCTGTCGCATCCTGTCCGACGCCGTCGAGGAGGGGCGCTACATCGCCAACTCCCGCATCGCCGCCGNCGATGACGGCCCGTCACTCGANGCCGACGACCGTGCTGCAGAGCAGGCGGAGGCGCGANCGGAGGCNGAGGCCGACGCGGTCGAACGNGAGGCCCGTGTGTCGGCGGCCGTNGAGGCACCTGCCGACAGCGAAGAGGCCGTGGAGGCGCCTGCCGAGGATGCCGAGCCTGATGTCGAAGAGGCCGTGGAGGCGCCTGCCGAGGATGCCGAGCCTGATGTCGAAGAGGCCGTGGAGGCGCCTGCCGAGGTCGATGAGCCCGGTGCCGAGGTTGACGCGGCTGCTGCAGACGAGACCAACGTGGAAGGGGTCTGAACGCCGTGGCCGAGATCACTGCCAGAGAGGTCAAGGCGCTGCGCGACGCCACCGGCGCCGGGATGATGGACGCCAAGCGGGCGCTGACCGACGCTGGCGGCGATTTCGAGGCGGCCTCCCAGTTGCTGCGCGAGCGCGGCCTGGCCAAGGCGGCGACCCGAACCGACCGGGACAATGTCGAAGGCGTCGTCGCCCTCTCCAGCAACGGCTCCCGGGCGGCCTTGGTGCACGTCAAGTGCGAGACCGACTTCTCGGCCAAGTCCGACGCCTTCATCGCCCTGGTCGGTGACCTAGCCGACGCGGTCCTGTTGGATGGTGAGGGTGCGGCCGCGGGCTTCACCGGAGCGCTCGACGACCTCAAGCTCTCGACCAAGGAGAACATCGAGGTCGGTCGGGTCACCCTGATCGAGGCAGCCGACGGCAATGCACTTGACACCTACCTGCACGTCCAGGACGGCCGGGGCATCAACGGAGTGGTCGTCGAAGGGTCGGGCGTCGACGCCGAGGCCCTGCACCAGGTGGCGTTGCACGTCGCCTTCGCCAAGCCGACCGCCCTGTCCCGCGAAGAGATCCCGGCCGAGATGGTGGAGCAGGAGCGGGCGTCGCTGCTCGAGATCACCCGAGCCGAGGGCAAGCCCGAGCAGGCTTGGGAGAAGATCGTCGAAGGCCGATTGTCGGGCTGGTACCGCGAGTCGGTGCTCCTTGAGCAGGGACTCCACGGTGACAAGGTCCCGGTCAAGGACACGCTCGGTGGTGGCGAGATCGTTCGCTTCGACCAGGTCTATCTGGGAGGCTGACGCTGTGACCGAACGCCTCACTCCACGTTGGGACCGTGTGGTCCTGAAGGTGTCAGGAGAGGCGTTCGCCGGCACCGACGGGTACGGCATCGACGGCGAGGTCGTTGGCCAGATCGCCCAGGAGATTGTCGAAGTCTGCAGCGAGTTCAAGGTCGACGTCGCGGTCGTCGTCGGCGGCGGCAACATCTGGCGGGGCATGTCGGGTGCCGGCGCGGGCATGGACCGTGCCCAGGCCGACTACATGGGCATGCTGGCGACCACCATCAATGCGCTGGCCCTCCAGGACACACTCGACCAGCGAGGCCAGCCGACCCGGGTGCAGACCGCCATCCGGATGGAACAGATCGCTGAGCCGTACATCAGGCGTCGAGCGACCCGCCACCTCGAGAAGGGTCGGGTCGTCATCTTCGCCGGCGGCACGGGCAACCCGTTCTTCACGACCGACACGGCTGCGGCCCTGCGCGCCGTCGAAATCGAGGCCGGGGTGGTGCTCAAGGGAACTCATTCGGGGACCGATGGCATCTACACCGCCGATCCGCGTCTCGATCCCGAGGCGACCCTCCTCGAACAGGTCAGNCACCTCGACGTGATCCAGATGGGACTCCGGGCGATGGACGCCACCGCCGTCACGCTCTGCATGGAGAATGACCTGCCGATCGTCATGTTCGACCTGATGACCCCCGGAAACGTCCGGTCCATCCTCGCTGGAGAGTCCGTCGGTACTCTGGTCACCTGAGCAGGGAGAGTCTTTGAACGACGACATGGTAGAGATGGTGTTCGAAGAGACGACGGAGAAGATGGGCGACGNTGTCGTCCACACACGGCGTGAGTTCTCCACGATCCGGACCGGCCGAGCCTCGTCCTCGATGGTCGAGAACCTGACCGTCTCGGCCTACGGCGTCGAGATGCGGATGCAGGAAATCGCCACCTTCAGCGTGCCCGAACCCCGCCAACTCCTGATCACGCCACATGATCCGACGAATGTCGCGGCGGTCGAGCGGGCCGTCGTCAACGCCGACCTGGGCCTCGCTCCGAGCAACGACGGTCGCACGATTCGGCTGTCGTTCCCGGAGTTGACCGAGGAACGTCGTCGGGACATGGTACGAATGATCAACCGCATGGCCGAGGATGGCAAGAACCACCTTCGGGGCATCCGTCGCCATGCGCGCAAGGATCTCGACGACATCGAGAGCGAGGGCCACGTGTCCGAGGACGACATCCGACATGCCGGATCCCGGCTCGACAATCTGATCCACCGGAACGAAGCCGAGATCGACGAGGCTCGAACGGCCAAAGAGGACGAACTGCTCGAGGTCTGAGCAGGGCAATCGAGGGAGGATCCGTGAACCAGCAGCAGGACAGTAGGGACCAGCCCTTCGAGGAGATTCGGATCCTGGGGCTCGAACCCGCCGAGGACGTCGTTGAGCCCGGGCGCTCGGTGTTCGGCGGCGAGTCGTCGACCGAGCACCTGCCCCACTGGACCGAGCCGCCGACGGCCCCTGTGGCCGCTCCGTCATCCGGTTTCGCTGCCGAGGAACCCCGTTGGGCGGACGACGTCCCCGAGCACCACGAGTCGCAGCACCCCGTCGGCGCATTGGATGAGCCCACGGCGGCCGCCTTCTTCGACGATCCGTCCTCGGGGTCGGGGCCCAGTGGAAGTTTCGATCCACCGTTGCTCCCCCCNGACGATCCGCAGCCGGCCGATGTCGGCTCGTCTTCGGTTGCCACGGCTGCTGACTCCGGCCGNGGGCGCCGGCGCCGTTCGGACCGTGCCGGCACCGGCGGCGGAGGTCGCGACATGCCGTCGGCGATCATCACCGGGCTGGGGCTCGGTGCGCTTGCGCTCGTGGCGTTCAAGGTCGGGGCGTCCGCTGCCCTGGCCTTGTCGACTGCCGTGCTGGTCCTCGCCTCCGTCGAGTTCTACGGGTCGGTTCGCCGCGTCGGCTACCAGCCGGCCGCCNTCCTGGGCATCGTGGCGGTCGGCTCGCTGAACCTCGGCGCCTACTGGCGCTTCGAGGCGGCGGTCCCGCTGGTGTTGGGCCTGACGGTGCTGTTCTGCCTGCTCTGGTACCTGACCGGCGTCGACCGGGACGCACCGATGGTGAATATCGCCGTCACCCTGTTCGGCGTGCTCTACGTGGGCATGCTCGGCTCCTTTGCAGGCCTCATGCTCACCGACGCGAACGGCATCGGAATGCTGCTTGCTGCGGTGCTGGCGACCGTCGGCTACGACGTCGGCGGCCTCTTCGTCGGTCGTCTCNTCGGCCGGACACAACTTGCCGCCGTCAGCCCGAACAAGACGATGGAGGGCCTGGTCGGCGGGATGGTCGTCTGCTTCGCCGTGTGCGTGCTGGTCGTCGGCCGCATCACGCCGTTCGGACAGGGTCCGGGCGACCTCATGTCGGTCGCGGTCCTGGGCATCGTGACGGCNGTCGCCGCCCCGCTGGGCGACCTCTGCGAGTCGATGATCAAGCGCGACCTGGGNATCAAGGACATGGGGAGCATCCTTCCCGGACACGGTGGCCTGCTCGACCGGTTCGATGCCCTGTTGTTCGTGCTGCCGGCGACCTACTACACCGCCCGGATGCTCGACCTCTTCGGGGCCTGAGCCCCGCCCACCCGCCCCCGGGGCCCTCGGCATGCACGGTTAGGCTCCGCCGCATGGCGACGAAGCGTCCTCCCTCGAAGCGACGCGTGGTGAGTCCTTGACGAGTGTGGCGGTGCTCGGATCGACCGGGTCAATCGGTACCCAGACGCTCGACATCGTGGTAGCCCGGCCGGACCGGTACGAAGTCGTAGCGATCGGTGCGGCCCGGTCCGTCGACCTCCTCGTCGAGCAGGCGGAGCGCTTTCGACCACCGGTAGTGGCGATCGCCGATGCCTCGCTCGCCTCCGAACTGGTCGACCGCGTTCCCGTCGGAACCGAGGTCCTGGCAGGAGGGTCGGCGCTGGCCGAGGCAGCCTCGACTGCCGAGGTGGTAGTCAACGGCGTGGTGGGATTCGCCGGGCTCCCGGTCACCCTTGCCGCCCTCGAATCGGGGCGACGACTGTGCCTCGCCAACAAGGAGTCCCTCATCGCCGCCGGACCGGTCGTGCGCGNGGCACGGAACACGCCCGGCGCCGAACTGCTGCCGGTCGACAGCGAGCATTGTGCGGTCCACCAGTGCCTGCGTGGTGACGACGGTCGGGGCGCCGTCGACCGGGTGGTGCTCACGGCATCCGGTGGCCCGTTCCGCGGTCGGTCCAGCGAGGAGTTGGCCGAGGTGACCATCGAGGAGGCACTCGCCCACCCGACCTGGTCGATGGGCCCCAAGGTCACCATCGACTCGTCGACGCTCATGAACAAGGGGCTCGAGGTCATCGAGGCGCACGAACTCTTCGATGTCGAATATGACCGGATCGACGTGGTCGTGCACCCGCAGTCGATCGTCCACTCGATGGTGACCTTCGTGGACGGAACGACGATGGCACAGTTGTCCCGGCCCGACATGCGTCTCTGTATCGGGTACGCGCTGGCCTATCCCGATCGACTCGACCTGCCCTTCGGCACGATCGACTGGAGCGAGGCCTCGCGCCTCGACTTCGAGCCGCCCGACCGGACTTCGTTCCCGTGCCTCGACCTGGCCTTCGCCGCAGGCCGCCTGGGGGCCACGGCACCAGCCTGGTTGAACGCCGCCAACGAGGTCGTCGTGGCGGCCTTCCTTGAGGGTGGTCTGCCCTGGGCGAGGATCCCAGAGGTGCTCGCCGATGTCCTCGAGGGCTGGCCGGGCCTCGAGGCCGACAGCGTCGAGGCTGTCCTCGACGCCGATGCGAGGGCCCGTGAGGCCACCTNGGCCCGGCTGGCTGNTCGATCGTGACGCAGCAGCCGCTGACCGTCGGCGACCGGCGGGTCCGACTCCTGCTGCTGGTCGGGGGGACGCTCGCCTTTGGCCTCTTGTTCGGCCTTTCACTGCTGGCCGTCGTGCTCTCGTTCGTCGGCATGCTGGTCGTACACGAACTGGGCCACTTTCTCGTGGCCCGGCGGACGGGCATGCAGGTCACGGAGTTCTTCATCGGGTTCGGGCCCCGGGTGTGGTCCGTTCATCGGGGTGAGACCGAGTACGGCGTGAAGGCGATCCCCGCAGGGGCCTACGTCCGGGTCACGGGGATGACCAATTTGGACGAGGTGGATCCGGCACTCGAGCACCGGACGTACCGGCACCAGTCGTACCCGAAGCGGATTGCGCTCGCGGTGGCCGGCTCGGGCATGCAGTTCCTGTTGGCAGTCGTGCTGCTGGTGGCCATCTTCATCGGGACGGGCCGCCCCGATGCCGACGACTGGACCGTCGGCTCGGTCGTTCCCGGCACTGCTGCCGAGGCGGCGGGCATCCAGGCCGACGACCGGATCCTGGCCGTCGCCGGTCGAACGGTGGCGGACTTCGAACGGTTCGGCGAGGTCGTCCGGTCGGTGCCGGGCCGGGTGGTCTCGGTCGAGCTTGAACGAAACGGCGTCCACCTGATCCGGTCGGTGGCCATCGGAGAGCGCCTGACCGGCAGCGGGGCCGCCGCATTCCCGGGGCTGTTCCCCGGCGACCGGATCATCGCCGTGGACGGAGTGGCGACCGCCACCTGGTCCGATGTCGAGACACTCGTCGAGGTCGGAGCGACGCACCAACTGACCGTGCGTCGAAGCGATGACGCGACCGTAGGACTTACGACCCTGGCGCGTCGGCTGCCCACCGAGGCGGCAGCGGTGGTCGGCTTCTTCGGCATCTCCCCCAGGCATCCGATGGTTCGTTTGGGTCCCGTCACGGCGGTCACGGAGGCGGCGACCACGGTGGGCGACCTGCTGTGGATGTCCGCCGACGCGCTGGTCCGATTCTTCACGCCCGGCGGCCTCTCGGGGTTCGTCGGCGGAGCGGTCGAGTCCGGCAGTGGACAGGGCGAACTCGGCGTCACGACGGCTGATCCGGTCGACGACAACCGGTTGCTCTCGATCTACGGGGTCGTGCGGCTCGGAGATGCGGTGTTCGACTCGGGTGTCTACAACTTCCTGTGGTTCCTCGTGCTCGTGAACGTGTTCGTCGGCGTGTTCAACCTCGTTCCACTGCTGCCGCTCGATGGTGGCCACATCGCCATTGCCACCTATGAGCGCCTGCGGTCCCGGGGTGGGCGACGTCACATCGCCGATGCCGCCAAGTTGGCTCCACTCACCTGGGCGGTTGTCGCGTTCCTCCTCGCCCTCGCCTTGATCGCCCTCTACCGGGACATCGTCGACCCGCTCGCCTTCTTCTGACGGGATCGGCGGATTGCCCATAGCAGCCGATCAGGGGCGGTTGTCAGCCACCGGTAGCCTTCGGGGCGTGGAGGTCACAGCAGCGTTTCCCCGGCGCACCACGAGGCAGGTGATGGTCGGCGATGTACCGGTTGGTGGTGGTGCACCGATCAGCGTCCAGTCGATGACCGTGACGCGCACGGCGGACCATGAGGCGACCCTCCAGCAGATCTACGACCTGGCCATGGCCGGTGCCGACATCGTGCGNTGCACNTGCAACGAGATNGAGGCNGCCGAGGGNCTGGCCCGGATCNTNCCNCGGTCGCCGGTNCCGATCGTNGCCGACATNCACCACCAGTACCGNATGGCNCTGGCNGCNCTNGAGGCCGGNGTGCANTGCCTCCGNCTGAACCCNGGCAACATCCGCAAGCCNGAGCACATCCGNNNNGTGGCNNCNGAGGCNCGNGACCGNGGNGTNCCNATCCGNATCGGNGTCAANGGNGGNTCNNTGCATCCGGACCTNTACGAGAAGCACGGNGGNCGGGTNACNCCNGAGGCGATGGTNGAGTCGGCNCTNGNCGAGATCNGNTNCTTCGCCGANGTCGNCTTCGACCTGATCAAGATCTCCGTGAAGGCCTCNAGCGTNCCGATCATGNTCGAGGCCTATCGACAGTTGGCAGAGGTCACCGACCACCCGCTCCACCTCGGCGTGACCGAGGCGGGCCCTCCGCCGGCTGGGCTGCTCAAGTCCACCGCCGGAATCGCCACCCTGTTGGCCGAGGGCATCGGTGACACGATCCGCTACTCGCTCACTGCCGATCCCGTCGAGGAGGCCCGTGCCGGCCGGCAGTTGCTCGAGGCGCTGGGCCTGCGGGAGCGCAAGAACGTCGACCTCATCGCCTGCCCCAGCTGTGGCCGTGCGGAGATCGACGTGGTCGCCGTTGCCGAGGAGGCCATGGCTGTGTTCGCCGATCGCGAGATTCCGCTCCAGGTGGCGATCATGGGTTGCGTGGTGAACGGGCCGGGTGAGGCAAGGGATGCCGACCTCGGCATTGCCGCCGGGCGTCGACGCGGCCACCTCTTCGTCAAGGGACAGAACGCGGCCGTGGTCGACGAGGATGAGATGGTCGACGTCCTGGTCGAGTGGGCGGAGTTCATCCACGAACACGGTGCCGATGCGGCGCTGGCACGGGTCGACACCGACCGGGCCGCCCGGGAGGCGGAGCGGGACCGCAGGGTCCTGCTCGCCGAGCAGGGTGACGACGTCAACGACGGCGGGGCCCGGATCGAGAGGATCCGCAGCCGGATCGCCTGAGACGGCGATCTTCGAGTCGTACGGGGCCATTGGTCGGGAGGGCTGACAGGGGTATATGCTGCCGCTGCACGTAAATCGTTCGGGGACGAGACGTGGGCTTTGCCCACGTCTCTTGTCTTTCCGGGCGAGGTATGAAGACGAGAAGTGGTCCGGACGTCGGCGCCGGTGCCAGCAAGAACGAGCAGGAGGAGCGATGGGTGTGACCGACCGGGTCGGTTCTTTCGTCGCGCCTCTGTGCGACCGTGTCGGCGTCGAGTTGCTCGATGTCGAGTACGAGGGCGGAGTCATCCGCGTCACGGTCGACCACCCGGACGGCGTGGGCATGGACGCCATCGCTTCCCTCACCCGTGAGGTGTCCCGGGCGCTCGACCACGAGGACCCGGTGAAGGGTCGATACACGCTCGAGGTCAGCAGCCCGGGCCTCGAGCGCTCCCTCAAGCGACCCGACCACTTCGTGCGGGCGATCGGCTCGACCGTGACGGTGAAGACGCGGCCCGATGCCGGCGGCGACCGTCGGGTTCAGGGGACCCTGGAGGCCGCAGACGAGGGTGGAATCACGGTACGGACAACGGAGGACGTCGTGCGCGTTCTCCGCCACGACGAGATCCAGAAGGCGCGCACGGTCGTCGAGTGGACATCAGGGTCCGAAGCGACCCGAGGCTTGAGGGACCGTCACACAATCGACGAAAGCGAGATCGGACGATGAACCCGGACATGATGGAGGCGCTCCAGGCGCTGGCCACGGACCGAGATGTTCCGCTGGACGCGCTGTTCGCAGCCCTGGCCGATGCCCTCGAGACCGCCTACAAGCGCTCACCGGGAGCCCATGAGTTCTCGTGGGTCACGATCGACCCGGACACCATGGAGATCCGGGTGTTCGCCCAGGACCTTGACGAGGAGGGCGAGCCGATCGGCGACGAGTTTGACGTGACGCCGGACGACTTCGGCCGGATAGCGGCGCAAACCACCCGCCAGGTCATGACGCAGCGGATCCGCGAGGCCGAGCGCGACCTGAAGTACGAGGAGTACGCAGGTCGGGAGGGTGACATCGTCACCGGCATGATCCAACAGACGGATGCCCGCTACACCCTGCTCGACCTGGGTCGGGTCGAGGCGCTGCTGCCCCAGGCCGAGCAGGTGCCGTACGAGCGGCCCGAGGCCAACACGCGCCTGAAGGCCTACATCGTCGAGGTCCGCAAGACCGCCAAGGGGCCGCAGATCGTCGTCAGTCGGACCCACCCCGGCCTGATCAAGCGCCTCTTCGAGCTCGAGGTCCCGGAGATCGCCGATGGCGTCGTCGAGATCAAGGCCTGTGCCCGCGAGCCTGGGCACCGTACAAAGATCTCGGTTGCCTCCAACGACCCGAACGTGGATCCCGTCGGCGCCTGCGTCGGAGCGCGTGGCGCCCGCGTGCGCATGGTCGTGAATGAGCTTCGTGGCGAGAAGATCGACATCGTCCCGTTCTCCGAGGACCCGGTCGATTTCGTGATGAAGGCTCTCTCGCCGGCCAAGGTCAAGGACGTTCTCATCGACGAGGAGTCGGGGACCGCCACCGTGATCGTTCCCGACTTTCAGCTGTCCCTGGCGATCGGCAAGGAGGGCCAGAACGCCCGCCTGGCTGCCCGCATGACGGGATGGCGCGTCGACATCAAGAGCGAGACCCAGGTCGCCGAGGAGGCCGCCTACGCCGAAGTCGACTGGGCCGACGGCGAGTGGGTGGTCGATGAGGAGACCGGTGAACAGGTCTGGCGGCCCGCCGAGGGCGGACCGGCCGTTTCGGCCGGCCAGTGGGTCGAGTCCGCCGTGGATCCCGCGGAGGAGCCCGGGGAGGCGACATCCGAAAGCGAGACGCTGGAAGCTACCGTTCCCGTTGAGGATGTTCCCGTTGAGGATGTTCCCGTTGAGGATGTTCCCGTTGAGGATGTTCCCGTTGAGGATGTT
>PACE01000044.1 GCA_002699725.1 Acidimicrobiaceae bacterium | reverse complement strand
CGACACGACGACATCAACCGCGCCGTCGAAGTCGTCGTCCGAGTAGAGGTCGAGCACGGAGAGCACCAGTGAGGCGGACTGCTCTCCGTCGAGAAGTCGATCGTCCACACCGGTGACGGTGACGGCCTGCCCGGTCGACCAGTCGTCGGTTGTGAAGACGAGGCCCGCCGGCGCCACCGNGAACTCGCTTGNATCGNCACTCGCCANNGAGANGACGACGTCCGANTCCGGTGCGGCACCGAGANCGACCGTGAACGTGGCNGACAGCCCGGCCTCCGTCACCACCAGCGAGGCCNCNGAGGCNNGGAACGCCCAGGGGATCGANTCCAGGGAGAGGCCNCGGGACNGATTGGCGTCGAGGTGNGCCGCCCGGGTNCCGGNTCCGTAGGTNCCGTCCTGCTCCAGNCCGAGNACCTGCTGGAGGATCTCGACCCGNTCACCCCGTTCNTTCCAGGTGAAGTCGGCGAGCAGGACNACCTCNTCGTCCANCGGGGCGAGGGTCGTCGTCGGCATGNACGGGGCGATGNTCGTGGTACTCGTTCCCGTCTCCCCCGAGAACTCGTCTTCGTCGGGTAGGACCGCCCGGATCTCGAGCGTCGCCGTGTTCTGTGCGCCCACCGAATACCCGGCGCTGTTTCCCCCGAGCGACACGGTGACGACTTCGTCGACCTCCATCGTGGCCCCGCCGTAGTCGTGGTCGACCTGCCACACGGCCAATCCTGAGCGCGTCTCCTCGGTGTAGTACTCNTCGACCTTGCCGACGTCGTAGCCCGCCTCGGACAGGATCGTCTCGAGTTGNAGGACGTCCGGTCCCTCGGAACCGACGTCGAGCCGTCGATAGAAGGCAAAGTCGCCGTTGACGGCGACCGCTCGACGNCCATCGAGGGCGAAGAGCACGTCGCCCGGCTGAACGGTGTCGCCGTCCTCGACGAGGACGTCGCTGATCTTGCCGTCCACCGCAGAGTTGATGACCTGGAGTTCGTCGCGTCGGAGTTCACCGCGCACGGTGATCTCATCGGTCAGGGTCCGGATGCTGACCACCTCGGCGATGGCCCGATCGGTTTCGAGGTCGACCACCACGGTGTCATCCGCCCAGGGTTGCCAGACGACGAGACCCGTAACGGCCAACGCCAGCACCACGAGAGTCGTCAGGTACCTCTTCATGACTGGATGCCCTCTTTCCCTCGACAAACCCTAGGAATCATCTGCGGCCAGGTTCAGTTCGCTGACGCAGTCCCGGATTTCATCCGTGTTGATTTCGCCGCCCGAACTCTGGAACGACCCACCGGGGCCCAGCAACCCGTTCTCGTCCGGCAACAGTTCNCCGATCGTCCAACCCTTCTGGCGCAGGCACTCGGTCAGGAGGATGAAGTCCTCGTTGTCCTCCCGGATCTGCTGCGGTGTGAGGTCGCTCCGTGCGGCCTGAAACTCCTGGAATGCGTCGCCGATGCCGGTGCGGCTATTGCAGAGGCCAAGGGCCTCGAGGTAGTCGGGACTGTTGACGAGGGCACCCGCTCCGGCCTCCTCGTTGGGAAGGCCCATGAACTCGAACCCCTCCTCGGCGAGACAGGAGTTGAAGCCCCCGAGGGCNTCCATGAGCTTGAGGCCGGGGTTGATGTCCTCCTCGGCCAGCGGGATGGTCTCCTTGGGGGGCTGCGTGGTGGTGGTAGTGGTGGTCGTCGTGGTNGTNGTGGTCGTCGTGGTCGTCGTCGTGGTCGTGGTCGTGGTGGTCGGGGCGATGGTCGAGGTCGTCAAGTCCTCGGACTCTGCTGCGTCTCCAACGGTCCCTTCGGTGGTCTCCGAGGGGGTGATCCCGGTGGTGGTGGGCGCCACCGTGGTCGTGGGCGCCTCGGTGGTGGTGGGCGCCACCGTGGTCGTGGTCGTGGTCGTGGTCGTCACGACCTCCTTCGTGAATGCGTCGTCCGGCAGGACAATCTCGACGTCTTCGTCCGCGCTGAGCACCACGATCGACCGGGTGCCGGACCCGGCGCCTCCACCCGAGCAGCCGGCCAGCAAGGCCAACGCCACAAGGGCGCGCGTGAAAATCACAAGGGTTCGTGGGAGGGCCATCAGCACCAAGCGTAGAGACAGACTCCTGGCAACCGGACATCGGGCCACCGACCCTCACCGTCACCTAACACCACCGGGCATCGTGATGGTGCACCTAGCCTGAGTCCATGGCCGACTTCTTCCAGAACGGCGTCATCACCACGCTCCACGACCTCGGCAACCGGCCGACCGACGACCTCGAGGCCGAACTCTCGTCGTGGGCGGCCGAGCGGCCCATGGCGCTCGCCATCCCCTGCCTGGCCTCCGAAATGGACGGGCCCGCCCTCGGACCCATGGTCGACGAGATCGCCCGCATCCCCTACCTCGACGAGGTGGTGATCGGCCTCAACCAGGCCGATGCGAAAGACTTCGACCGGGCACGTCGCCTCTTCGACCGTCTGCCCCAACACCATCGCATCCTCTGGCACGACGGCCCGCGCCTGTCCGCCATCCACGCTGAGTTGANGGCCCATGGGCTCGCTCCCACGCAACCCGGCAAGGGCNCGAACGTCTGGTACTGCCTCGGCTACTTCCTGGCATCGGGTCGCGCCGAAACGGTGGCACTCCACGACGCCGACGTGCGCACCTATCACCGCCGCATGGTCGCCCGCCTGCTCTACCCNGTCGTGCACCCTTCCTTCGAGTACGCATTCAGCAAGGGCTACTACTACCGGGCCTCAGCCGCGTCCAGCGGNTCCGACNTCTCNGCAANCCAGGGTGGCGACCGGCTCTACGGTCGGGTGAGCCGCCTNTTCATCACGCCGCTGGTGCGGGCGCTCGGGCTGGCGTTCGGCCGCAGCGACTTCCTCGACTACCTCGACAGCTTCCGCTACCCGCTCGGCGGCGAGTACGCCATGCACGCCGACCTCGTCCGCACCCTACGCATCCCGGCCGACTGGGGCCTCGAGATCGGCCTGCTCGCCGAGGTGTACCGCCGCTACACCACGGCGCAGGTCTGCCAGGTCGACATCGCCGACCGCTACGACCACAAGCACCAGGNTCTGTCCCCCGACGACGCCGGAAGCGGCCTTCACAAGATGAGCATCGACACGGCCCGTTCCCTCTTCGCCCGACTCGCCGCATCGGGAACCGTCCTGACCCATGAGGGGTTCCAGAGCCTCGACGCCACCTATACGCAGGCAGCCCTCAGCCTCGTCGACAAGTACGGGAACGACGCCGCGATCAACGGCCTCGTCCACGACCGCCACCGGGAGGAGGNCGCCGTCGAGGTGTTCGCCCGGGCCGTGATCGAGGCCGGCGCACAATTCCTGGCCGACCCGAACGCCGACTCGCGCAGCCCCAGTTGGTCACAGGTCCGGACAGAGGTCCCCGACCTCCCCGAACGGCTGGTGAAGGCGGTCGAGGCGGACCAGGGCGGCTGACGACGGCGGACCGGGCCGATGGTGGAGGTGATGGGAATCGAACCCACGACTTCTACGTTGCGAACGTAGCGCTCTAGCCGACTGAGCTACACCCCCGCGGGGGATGGAGCGTATCGNTGGGAANGGGCGCGGGACGAGNCCCCGGAGTAGCTCAGTTCGCCTGGCGCCGGAGAACCGCCTCGTCCTGCATTCCTCCACCGGCGTTGACCAGCATCGAGGTCGACGGGCGGAACTGCACCACGACCTCGCTGCTCTCCAACTCCCGTTGGTGGCGGCTGGTAACGAGGAAGGCGTAGCCCACCAGGGCCAGGTCGACGAGGAAGTGGACCGTCCAGACGATGCCGCCCACGGCGACCCCACCGAAGAAGGTGAAGACAGCCACCCCGGCGAGCGCGAAGAANACGTCGCGGCGACGTCGGCGGGCAGAACCGGGGTCGCCCGGTACGGAAACGGCCGCCCGCTGGATGACGCGAAGGCCACGGGCGTCAAGGCGACTGGAGGCCGACAGGGCGGCGATCGGACGTGGCGAGGCGGGCCTCCTCGTGCGTCGGATGATGGGTGGTAGCAGCAGTGCCGTCCACAACACGGCGAGTCCAAGCAGGATCAGCATCGGCCCTCGTCCTCTCGAATCTGTCGATCATCCATCCGGCGCTCAACGTAGCGCTCCATCACTGCGAAATGGTGGATTTCCACGCGCGTGGTGCGCGAATTTACGCGCGTTGCGCGCGTAACCGTATATTTCCCAAACTCAGCCGGCAGGCCGAGGACTCAGGTGCCGCGACGCCAGGCGCCCGACCGGCCCCCGTCCTTCTCCCAGAGGGCAANGTCGGTGATCACCATGGAACGGTCGAGTGCCTTGCACATGTCGTAGACCGTGAGAGCGGCCACCGTGCACGCCGTGAGCGCCTCCATCTCGACGCCGGTCCGCTCGACNGTCTCCACCGTGGCCACCACCACAACATGGGACTCCCCCACCTCGAGGTCGACGACCACCGAACTCAGCATCAGCGGATGGCAGAGCGGCACCAGNTCGGAAGTGCGCTTCGCCGCCTGGATGCCTGCCACCCGTGCCACGGCCAGCACGTCGCCCTTGGGNACGGTCCCCCCGGCCAGCGCCAGCGCCGTCTCGGGCGACATCTCGATGCGGGCACGAGCCACCGCCCGGCGCCGAGTGGGCTCCTTGTCGCCCACATCGACCATGCGGGCATGGCCGACCTCGTCGAGGTGCGTGAACGTCCGGTCCCCGGCTACCGCATCCCCCGGATCGTCCACCTCGCTTCTCAGCCGCCAATCTGGGACATCGAGCGAGCCGGGCGGATGAAGTCGACGTGGCCGATGCCGTGGCCGGCCCACTTGGCGGCGACCGCACCCTCGAACACGTTGGACAACTCGTCGTCATCGGCACCTGAGCGCAACGTCGCCCTGAGGTCGAACTCGTCAACGGCGAAAAGGCAGTTGCGGAACTGGCCGTCGGCGGTGAGGCGCACCCGGTCNCACGAGTCGCAGAACTTCCTGGTCACGCTGGCGACGACGCCGATCTCGCCACCCCCATCCGAATAGCGGAAACGGGTGGCCGGTGCCGAGGTCCGCTCCACGACATCCAGCGGAAACACCGAGTCGATGGCCGCCACGATCTCCTCCTGGCTGAACACCGAACCCTCGTTCCACGCCTCGTCGGCGTCGAGGGGCATGAACTCGATGAAGCGGACGACGACACCCTTCTCCCGTCCGAAGCGGGCGAAGTCGACGACCTCGTCGTCATTGACGCCACGGATCACGACGACGTTGACCTTGACGGGGTCGAAGCCGACCTCGATCGCCGCATCGATACCGTCGAGCACCTTGGGCAACTCGTCGCGCAGGGTCAGTTCGGCAAAGCGATCGGCCCGCAACGAGTCGAGAGAGACGTTGATGCGGCGCAACCCGGCATCCGCAAGTCGTCCGGCGAGGAGGCGGAGTGTCGAGCCGTTGGTCGTCAGCGCCAGGTCGACCGGCAACGCCGACAACATCCCGACCAACTCCGGCAGGTTCGCACGAACGGTCGGCTCACCACCGGTGAGCCGGATGCTGTCGATGCCGTGCCGCTTGACGAGCACGCTGGCCACGCGCTCGATCTCCTCAAAGGTGAGCAGGTCGTCACGGGGAAGCCACTCAAGCCCTTCGGCCGGCATGCAGTAACTGCACCGGAAGTTGCACCGGTCGGTAACCGAGATGCGCAGGTCACGGTGGACCCGGCCGAATCCGTCGACGAGGAGGCGCTTCACGTTGCACAGCGTAGGGGGAGACCGGGAAAGCGGGCCACCGGCCTCAACGGAGAAGCAAGACTTCGACCTCATCGCCCTCGGCAACGCCGTCACCGTCGGGGAGCACGGCCAGTCCATCGGCGCCCGCCATCGCGGTTAGTTGGTGCGATCCCTGTCCGCCGGCGCTGGATACCCGGTAGGCGCCGTCCCGATAGTCGACCACGACCCTGGCGAAGTGGACCTTGCCATCGGACCGACGTGGCATCCCGCCTTCGACGACGGCGCGCACCAACGGCCGCTCGGTCCCCACATGTCCCGCCATGGCCCGCAGGGACGGTCGCACGAACAACTCAAAGGACACCATCGACGACACGGGATTGCCCGGCAAGCCAAACACCGGCACCCCATCGACCATCCCGAACGCCAGTGGCTTGGCCGGCCGGATCGCCACCTGCATCCAGCGCATGTCGCCGATCCGGTCGAGCACNACCTTCACGTAGTCGAAGNCGCCCATGCTCACCCCGCCCGTGGTCAGGAGGGCGTCGCAGGCCCCGACGCCGGTACGGAGGGCCGACTCGATGGCGGACTCGTCNTCNGGCACGAGGCCCAGGTCAACGCCGTCGAACCCCGACTCCGCGAGCAGCGCCAGTAGGCCCGGGCGGTTCGAGTCGCGGATCTGGCCGGGGGCGAGCACACTCCCGTCCGCCACGAGTTCATCGCCGGTCGAGATGACCCCGACCCGAGGTCGTCGGTAGACCGGTACCTCACCCAGGTTGATGCTCGCCAGCACGCCGACCTGTCCGGGGCCGAGTGCGGTGCCGGCCGGAAACACCACCTGCCCGGACTCGAGGTCCTCGCCTGCGTGCCGAACGTGGTTGTCCACCGGCACCTCGACCTCCACCTCGACCTGTTCCCCCTCGAGGGAAACGGACACGCTCGTGCGCTCCACCATCACCACGGCATCGGCGCCGGGCGGCATGGGGGCTCCGGTCATGATCCGGATGGCCTCGCCCGGACCCACGGCCCGGCCGGGTGCAGCACCCGCAGCCAACGTCCCGACGACCGCCAGGCGGACCGGCGCCCCAGCGGTGTCAGCCGCACGGAGCGCGAACCCGTCCATGGCCGAGTTGGCGAACGGCGGCACCGCCTCAGAAGCGACCACCGCCTCGGCCAGCACCAGCCCGAGCGCCCCGTCGAGCGCCGCCGTGGTGGCCACCGGCGCCGGACAGCAGCCACGCACGTGGGCCTGTGCCTCGTCGAGCGGAATCATCGGATGCTCCGGGGGAGTCGGGAACGGGGATCGGCAGCAGTCGTGGCGAGGCTACCCAGGCGACCCGTCCGGATCGCCGCCCGGACCCGGCCCGCTCCATGTCGCCTCGTTGCCCGTGGCGAGCCGCCGGATGTTGCCCTCGTGTCGCACCAGGACGAGCAACGAGATCACGACCGCGACACCCATCTCCCTCCCCGTGCCCCCGAATGCCCAGATGAGGATCGGGCTGACCACCGCCATCACGATCGACCCCAGGGAGGCGGTACGGCTGAGGCGCGCCGCTACGACGAAGAGCAACAGGTCGACGACCGCCACCAGGGGGAACAACACGCACACGCCGCCACCGGCGGTCGCCACCCCCTTACCCCCGCGGAGGCGACGGGTAATCGGCAGGACGTGACCCAGCACCACCGCTGCCCAGCAGAACAGGGCCCACGACCGCGAAATGGCCACCCACCCCAGACCGGCGGCAATCGCTCCCTTCCCGGCATCGGCAGCGAGCACATACAGGCCGGACCGGCGACCGACCGTCCGGTAGACGTTGGTGGCACCCGGGTTTCCCGACCCGGCCCTCGTGGGATCGACGCCACGGCGCCCTGCGAACAGGTGGGCCGAGGGGAAGGTGCCGAGAAGGTAGGCGCAGCCGAGGAGCACCAGCGCAAGCGGGACCTGATCCGTCATGCTCCCATGATCACCGCAAACTGTCCCCTTGCGGCGGATTTGAGCATTCAGGGACCGCCGCTAGACTCGCCACCCGGCATCGGGAACCGTCGCCCCCGAGCGCCCAGCCATCCCCCCAGTCCCCCCCAACCCGGATCCACCCAGCCACCGAGCCATGCCCACATACGAATACCGCTGCAAAAAGTGCGCCACCGAGTTCGAGATCCGGCAGTCCTTTGCCGACGATCCGCTGACCCACTGCGTCGACGAGTCCTGCAACGGGACCGTGAACAAGGTCTTCCGAGGGGTCGGCATCTCGTTCAAGGGGGACGGCTTCTACAAGAACGACCACGGAGCGTCCTCGAAGACCCGACGCCCGTCATCGGACACCTCGGACTCCGACTCCTCGAAGGACACCTCCGACTCCTCGAAGGACACCTCCAACTCCTCGAAGGACACCTCCAACTCCTCGAAGGACACCTCCAACTCCTCAAAGAGCACCCCCGAGAAGGCAGCGACTCCGGCCTCCGGTTCAGACAGCAGGCCCTCCGACTGATCCCACGGCCGGGGCCCAACCCGGTCGACCCGACTTCCCCGCCATCCACTCCCAACGGGAGTCGCCATGGCCCACCTCCTCGCCCGCGTCCGCATGTGGGCCGCACACCACCGACTGGCCTGGTGGCTGACCGCCGGAGTTCTCGCCCTGGTCACCGGCCTCGCCGTCGATGCTGCAGCGTCCACACCCGCCTGTCCGACGGCCGACGCCCTCTCCACCGACGATCGTTCCACCCCCCGATCCGGGGAGCGAGCCATCGCGCTCGACCGGAGGTCCGACCAACTCGCCCTCGAGCCCGGCGACCGCGTCGACCTCTATGCCGTCGACGACCTCACGAACTCCGGCCGACTGCTCGTGAGTGCGGCCCGGGTGCTGGACCTCGACGACGGGACCGTCACGGTCGCCATCCCCCGTCGGGACGTGGGGCCGGTGGCCACCGCCCGACGGTGGGGCGACATTGCGCTCGCCCTGGTGCCACCCGACTGAAGCCTTGCTCAACGGACGACGAGGACCACCAGGACCGCAAGTCCGACCAGCACCCGGTAGGCGACGATCCCGCCCACGCCACGGCGCGCCAGCAGTCGCAACATCCCATGGACGGCGAACCAGCCGCTCACCGCCGCCGCCAGTGTCCCCACGGCGAATGTCGACCACCATTCCGACGGCACCCGGACGTCGAAAGCCGACACCAGGCCGGCCCCGGCGATCACCGGGAGGCTCATCAGGAACACCAGTCGGGCCGCCGCAACCCGCTCGATTCCGAGTAGCCGCGCCGCGGTCAACGCCGCACCCGACCGGGAGACGCCCGGCTGGAACGCCAGTCCCTGCGCCACCCCGAGGAGGAGCGCGTCGCGGACCCGCAGCGACCCGGGATCCCGGTCGCCGGGCCGCCGATCGGCAGCACCCAACAGAAGGCCGAAGCCGATCAGGGACACTGCAACCAGCCATGTCCGGTCACCGAGGTCCGTCGTCGAGGACAGCACCAGCAGACCGATGAGGCCGGCCGGCAAGACCGTCACGAGGAGGATCCCTCCGATCCGGGCATCGGTCGCGTCGTGCGAACGACCGGCGACCGACGCCAGCAGCGCCGTGCCATAGCGCCGGATGTCGTCGCGCAGGTAGGCGGCGGCACCGACGAGCGTGCCCAGGTGCAGCGACACGTCGAAGGCGTTCTCGAGGGCCGGATCACCGGCGAAGTCGTCCCAGCCGAAGAGCCAGGGAACGAGCGCTAGGTGGCCACTCGACGAGACGGGCAGGAACTCGGTGATCCCCTGGACGATGCCGAGGAGGAGTGCATGGAGCAACGACATCGTCGTCCCGTTCGCCGATGTCCGGTCAGGCCCCGGAGACGGTCACGTCGCCGATGACCAGCGACACGCCGGCCGTGCGCATCGGCAACCACTCAAGATCGCCACCGACCTCGAGGACGTCCTGGAGCATCTTCTGGATGGTCGAGGCGATCGTGAACTCGCGAACGGGCTCAGCCAGTGCTCCCTCCCGGATGCGGAGGCCCTCAGCGCCGGTGGAGAAGTCGCCACTCACGGGATTGACTCCGGAGTGCAGACCGCTCACGCCCTGGACGAGCAGGCCGTCGGCCACATCGGCCACAATCTCGGCCTGGGTCCGGGTGCCCGGTGTGAGCACCAGTGCCTGGATGCCCACCCCCGGAGTCGAGGCGTAGCCCCGAACGGCCGAGCCCGTCGAGGCTCCACCCGAACGGCGTCCCGTGTAGTTGTTGTGCACGAAGCGCAGGAGGCGACCGTCCTCGACCAGCACGTTGCGGCGGGTCGCCAGGCCCTCCCCATCGGAGGCCGTCGCCGTGAACGCAGCGACATTGGTCGGGTCGTCGACGAGGGTCAGCGAAGAGGCTCCGACCTCCTCACCGAGCCGGTCGGCGAACAGCGAACGGCCCTTGAGGACGCTCTCGCCGTTGAGCGTGGACCCCACGATCCCGAGGAACTGTGCGCTCACCCAGGGGTCGAGGACGACCGTCAGGCGCGCCGAGTCAGGCTTGACCGCCCCCAACAGACGGGTCGCCCGCTCGACGGCGTCGGCCGCCGCCCTCTCCGGGTCGAGGTCGCCGGGCTCACGGCCGATCGAGAACCCGAATCCGGTCTGGGTCTCGCCGTCCCCGCCAGCCAGTACATAGGCCGACAGGTAGCAACCGGTCTCCCTGCTGGTCGAGCGGATTCCCGTCGTCGTCACGACGGCCGACTCGGTGATCGAGTCGACGTACTCGGCGGACTCGACGCCCACGATGCGGGGGTCGGCGTCGCTCACCAGGCATTCGAGCTCGAGGGCTGCGGCGACCTTGGCCTCGGTGGGGTGGTCGGCCAGAGATGCCCGATGGAGGTCGAGTTCGACGGGGGCGACACCATCCGGTTCGGCCACGGCACACCACTCGTCCGGTGTTGCGAAGGCGACGTTGTCGCGGGCCTCCGCCAGCGTCTCGGCGAGGACGTCGAGGTCGAGGGTTCCGGCGTGGGCGAATCCCTGCCGGCCGTCCCGCACGACCCGGATGCCGATGCCCTGCGACTCGGCCACGGTCAGCGCCTCGACCTGTCTCTCGTAGGCGCGCACCTCGGTCTCGCGCTCGTGGACCGCGCAGACCTCGACCTGCTCGCCGTCGTCCGCCCAAGCGAGGACGTGGTCGACGATGTCGAGGAGTTCGGGCACCTCAGGCCGCCGACGTGTCCGGGAGGTGTGCCACCTCAGGCCGCCGTGCCACCGACCGTCAGGCGGGTCACCCGCAGGGTCGGCGTGCCGTCGCCGACGGGCACCCCCTGGCCGTCCTTGCCGCAGGTCCCCGGCGAGCCCATGGCGAAGTCACCGGCGATGACGTCGATGTCGCGCAGCACGTCGGGGCCGTTGCCGATGAGGTTGCCCTCACGGATCGGCGCCGTGATCCGGCCGTTCTCTATCAGGTACGCCTCGGTCATGCCGAAGACGAAGTCGCCGGTGGCGGTGTTGACCTGACCGCCGCCCAACTGGGCCACGTACACGCCCCGCTCGGTGTCGGCCAGGATTTCGTCCGGGTCGGCGTCTCCCGCAGCAAGGAAGGTGTTGGTCATCCGGACCATCGGGAGGTGCTGATAGCTCTGACGTCGCCCGTTGCCCGTCGAGTCGCGACCCTCCTTTCGGGCCCGGAGGCGGTCCCACATGTAGTCGGTGAGGATGCCGTCCTCGATGAGGACATTGCGCCCGGCCGGCTGGCCCTCGTCGTCGATGGCATAGAAGCCCCACTCCCCCGCCATCGTGCCGTCGTCGACAAGCGTCACGAACGGCGCAGCGACGACCTCCCCCCGTCGGCCGGCGAACACCGACGCCGACTTGGCGACCAGGTCGGCCTCGAGTCCATGGCCACAGGCCTCGTGGAAGAGGACCCCACCACCGCCCGGGCCCACCACGACCGGCATCTCGCCGCTGGGGGCGGGCACGGCGTCGAGTTTGGTGACGGCTCGGCGGGCCGCCCGACGGGCCAGGTCCGCCACGTCGACACGGTCGAAGAGTTCGAAGCCGACGGTGTGGCCGACCGACTCGCGGCCGGTCTGCATGCCACCGTCGCCGGCGGCGACGCACGAGACCGAGAAGGACGTCCGAACCTGGTCGTCGCCGGTCAGGAGGCCGTCGGAGTTGGCGACCTGGATGAGCCGACGGCTGTCCGCATAGCGGGCGGTGACCTGGCAGATGGCGTCGTCCTCGCCCCGGGCGACCCGATCGGCCTCCTCGAGCAGCGCCACCTTGCGGGCCTTCGGGACATCGGCCGGCATCATGGCGACGGCGCCCGGCCGCGGCGCCTGACCGTCGTCGAACACAACGGTGCGATTTCCCCCGCCCCCATCCCGGGCGGCGGCGGACGCCGCTTCGGCCGACGACCGGAGGCCCTCGGGTGAGAGGTCGGCGGTGTGTGCGAACCCGGTGGTCTCACCGAACACGACGCGGATACCCGCACCGCGGCTCCGTCCGCCCGTCAATTCCTCGACCCGGCCGTCGTCGAACAGGGCCGACATCGACCGGCGGTCCTCGACGAACACCTCGGCGAAGTCGCCGCCTGTCCTCAGTGCGGCGTGGATCGTGTCGCGCAGGAGCGACGGGTCGAGCAGACGCCCCGGTCGAACATCGATGCCTGTCATGCCTGCAGATCTCCTCGTAGTGCCCTGGTGGTCGGCAACACCCGTTGCCTTCGCCGGAGAATCCGGTCATTCCAACGCTCCCGGCGGTTGCGTATGGTACCGGGGTGCCAGTGACCGCAGGACTGCAGGGACAGAGTCGCATGAACGTCGGTGACGCCGACACCGCCATCGCCTTTCGCTCCGGCGAGGTGCCGGTGCTCGCAACGCCGCGCCTGGTCGCACTGCTGGAGGAGGCTTCCGTGGACGCCCTCGCCGGCCACCTAGACGCCGGCCAGACGACCGTCGGCATGCGGGTCCAGATCGACCACCTGGCGCCGACCGGTATCGGCGCCGAGGTCCGGGCCACCGCCACCCTCGATGCGGTCGAGGGCCGGCGACTCACTTTCAGCGCGGAGGCGACCGACGACGACACCCCGGTCGCCTCCGCCACGATCACCCGGGTCATCGTCGACACGTTGCGCTTCCTGGAGCGGGTGTCGTGAGTCTCGACACCGCCGCCGCTTCGGCCCAAGCGAACCAGGACGACAGTCGGCTCGACATCCGCCTCCGCCGCCTGAAGGAGGAGGGCGTCGGCACGGGCCTCTACTGGTGGTCCGAGGCACTGCTCGTGCTCACCTTCTACGTCGTCTACTCGTGGAGCCGCAACCAGTTCGGCTCCGCAACCGTCCAGCCCGACGAGGCCCTGCGCAACGCCGTGCGCGTCATCGACCTCGAGAAGGCCCTCGGCCTGTTCCAGGAACTCCGGATCCAGGAGTGGTTCCTCGACTGGACGTTCTTCCTCCAGTTCTGGAACCTCTTCTACGGCACCGCCCACTTCGCGGTCACGATCTTCACGCTGGCGTGGCTGTACCGCCGCTACCCGGTCCTCTACCCCCGATTGCGATCGTCGTTCCTCTGCACGACCGGCCTGGCGCTCGTGGGCTTCAGCCTGTTCCCGCTGATGCCGCCCCGCCTGCTGGCCGATTGCGGCGAGTTCGGGGGATGCCTCGCCGCGTACCCATTCGTCGACACCCTCTCCGAGGCCGGTGGCCTGTGGTCGTTCGACTCCGGGACGATGCAGAAGATCTCCAACCAGTACGCCGCCATGCCGAGCCTCCACTTCGCCTGGGCCGCGTGGTGCGCGCTCGCCCTCTATTCGGTGCTCCGAAGCCCGTTCACCCGGGCGCTGGCCGTCGCCTACCCGGTCGCCACCCTCTTCGCCGTGATCGTCACCGGCAACCACTACTGGGTCGACGCCCTCGGCGGGATCGCCGTGCTCGGCGCCGGCGTGCTTCTCGGTCGCACGTTGGCCGACGCCTGGCATCGCTGGACCTTCAGCAACGCCTGAGGCGCTCTTCTGCCACCGGGGACCATCTGCCGGGTGGGGCGGCTACCGTTGTGCGCTTCCCCGGCTGCGGAGACCCTTTCCTTGCACCTCGATTCGATTCGAACCCCGGCAGACCTGCGTGACCTCGGCCCCGCCGAGTTGCGCTCCCTGTCCGCCGAGATCCGCACCCGCCTCGTCGAGGCGGTCGACCGCTCCGGTGGACACCTGGGCTCCAACCTCGGCGCCGTCGAATTGACGATCGCCCTGCACCGCACCTTCGACAGCCCCCACGACATCATCCTCTGGGACACCGGCCACCAGGCCTACGTCCACAAGATGCTGACCGGCCGCCTCACCGACTTCGACACGCTGCGACAACCCGGCGGCCTGTCGGGGTATCCCTCCCGCTCCGAGTCGGCCCATGACTGGATTGAGAACTCGCACGCCTCGACCGTGCTCTCGTACGCGCACGGGCTGGCCACCGCCCAGGCCGCCAGCGGCAGCGGTCGCCGGGTCGTCGCCGTCATCGGCGACGGCGGCATGACCGGCGGCATGGCCTTCGAGGGACTCAACAACCTCGGGCACAGCGGACTCGGCGTCACGATCCTCCTCAACGACAACGGCCGTTCCTACGCCCCGACCGTCGGCCGGCTCTCCGAGAGCCTCATCCGGATCCGGTCGAACCCCACCTACATGCGCCGCCAGAAGCGCCTCGAGGAATTGGCCGAGAACCTGCCCTGGGTCGGCGAGCTCGCCGAGCGGGGCATCAGCGCCACCAAGGCCGCCATCCGCGAGATGCTCGAACCGACGGCGTTCTTCGAGACCCTCGGCGTCCACTACCTCGGCCCGTTCGACGGCCACGACATCGGCGAGATCGAAGCGGCCCTCGACAATGCCAAGGCGTTCGACGGCCCCGTCGTCGTCCACGTCCTCACCCAGAAGGGACGCGGCTACGAACCGGCCGAACTCGACCCGATCAAGCACATGCACGACACCTCAGGGATCAAGCCCGGCAGCTACACCGAGGCCTTCACCGAGGCACTGTTGAAGGCCGCCGAGTCGCGCCCCGAGCTGGTCGCCATCACTGCCGCCATGCCCGACTCGACCGGCCTGCTGCCGTTCCGCGAGCGGTTCCCGGACCGCTGCTTCGACGTCGGCATCGCCGAACAGCACGCCGTCACCTCGGCAGCGGGCATGGCGATGGGGGGGCTACGGCCGGTGCTGGTCCTCTACTCGACCTTCCTCACGCGGGCGATCGACCAGGTCAACCTCGACGTCGCCCTCCACGGGCAGCCGGTGGTCTTCTGCCTCGACCGGGCCGGAATCACCGGCGACGACGGCCCGTCACACCACGGCCTGCTCGACCTCGTGCTGCTCTCGAAGGTCCCGGGGATGACGATCTTCGCCCCGTCGTCGTACCAGGAACTCCAGCAGATGCTCGAGGACGCCCTCGAGCTCTGCGACGGACCGGCTGCCATCCGCTGGCCGAAGACCGCCGCTCCCCACGTGGACTGGGACGAGACCGGCTCCGGCCTCCGGGGACGACGCGTACGCGAGGGCACCGACGTGTGCCTGCTCGGTGCCGGGAAGATGCTCGCCGCCGCGTCCGGCGCCGCNGACCTGTTGGCCGCCGAAGGGATCTCGGCCACCGTCTGGGACCCGCGGGTGATCCGGCCCCTCGACCCGGAGATGCTGGCCGACGCCGCACGGCATCCGCTGGTGGTCACCGCCGAGGACGGCTTCTGCGAGGGCGGCTTCGGTACGTCCGTGCGAGACAGGCTCACCGAGAAGCCAACCGGGACCCGGGTCGAGGTCATGGGGGTTCCTGTGGCCCACCACGCCCACGGGAAGCCCGACGANCTGTTGGCGTCGTTCGGCCTCGACGCCGCCGGCGTGGCCGATCGCGTGCGCCNCTCGCTCTGAGCGACCCTGCGACTCAGCTGTAGAACGGGTTCTCGCCGGCCGAGTGGTCGGTGGCGTCGACCACCTCGAGGATCTCGGGAACCGCCTCGAGGATGGCGGACCGGATGCCCTCGGTCAGCGTGGCAGCGCTCATGGAACAGCCCTGGCAGCCGCCACCCATGGTGACGTAGGCGGTGCTGCCCTCGATGCCGACCAGCGTGGCGTAGCCCCCGTGGGAGGCCAGGGCGGGGTTGATGCGCTCGGCGATCAGTTGGCCGACCTGTTCGGGGATCTCGCCAGTGAGTTCGAGGGTGCCGATGTCGCCCAACGGGTTGGGCCGGTTGGGGTTTCGGATCACCAACCCGCCCTGGGTGGGATTGCTCGGCAGGTCGAGGGTGGNGCCGGCCAGCTTCTCGCGGTCCTCGGCCGGGATCAGGAAGGAGAGGTCGTCGACCTCCCAACGGACGTCGTCCTCCGGGGCGGCAGCGATCTCGAAGAAGGCCAGGTCGTAGACGTAGTCGACGCCCTGGGAACCGGTGATCGAAACGCGCAGGGCCAACCCGGCGGGATCGTCCTCCTCGTTCCGGACTTCGAGNACCTTGGCGAGCGCTGCTTCGGTGACNGTCATCANCTGGTCGACNCGCTCATCGGGGTAGATGTCAGTTTCACTCATGCCAGAAGCCTACCGGTGCCACCCGGACCCACTTCGAAACGACCCACAGGTAGCCGGTAAGTTGCCGCCATGGCCGAACCGTCCCCCGAGGGAACCCCGTCCGACATCGTGACCGTCCGTNGCGAGGGCGACGTCGCAATCNTCGAGTTCGACGACGGCAAGGCCAATGCGCTCGGCAACGACACGATCGACGCCCTACTGGCAGNCCTCGACGAAGTCGACGGGAGTGCCGATGCCATCGTGCTGGCCGGTCGCCCCGGGCGCTTCTCGGCCGGGTTCGACCTGGGGACCATGAGGTCGGGTCCCGAGGCGGCCCAGGCGATGCTCGCACGGGGAGTCGACCTGTTCCTACGCCTCTACCTGTACCCCCGTCCGGTCGTGGCCGCCTGCACGGGTCACGCCATCGCCGCCGGGGCGATCATCCTGATGTCGTGCGACCTGCGGGTCGGCACCCGGGGCGAGTACAAGATCGGGCTTCCCGAGGTGACCATCGGAATGCCGCTGCCCTTCTTCGCCACCGAACTGGCCCGCGACCGCATCTCGAAGCGCCACTATGCCCGGGTGACCGCACTNGGCACCATGTACGACCCCGACGGCGCCGTCGACGCCGGCTTCCTCGACGAGGCCGTCGACGGCGACCCCGTGGCCGTGGCCNTCGACCGGGCGCAGGGCCTGACCGGCATCAGCCGCGGTGGACTCCTGCGTACCCGGACGACCGCAAGGGGCGCCACCGCCGAGGCGATTCGGTCCGGGCTCGAAGAAGACCTCTCCCACTTCGCCGTCGGGGACGGCTGACGTCGTCACCCAACCGACCATGGGCCAAGAGACCGCCTACGACGCCGTGTTGCTGGTCGCCTTCGGTGGACCCGAGGGCCCCGACCAGGTCGGNCCCTTCCTTGAACGCGTCACGGCGGGCCGAGGGGNTCCGCCCGGGCGCCTCGCCGAGGTCGCCGCCCGCTACGAGCGCTTCGGAGGCGTGTCCCCGATCAACGGCCGCATGCGCTCGCTGGCCGCTGCCGTCACCGACGAGTTGGCGGCCAGACGACATGACCTCCCGGTCTTCTGGGGGAACCGGAACGCCCCTCCCCTCCTCGCCGACGTCGTGGCTTCGATTCGCGACGCCGGAATCGAACGCGCCCTCGCCTGGGTGGCCTCCCCCTACAGCGCCTACTCGACCTGTCGCCAGTACGGCGAGGACCTCGACGCCGCCTGCCGGTCGGTCGGCGCCGGAGCGCCCAGCATCGACCGGGTCCGTCCCCACCACGACCACCCGGGCCTGATCGGGCCCACAGCCGATCGGCTGGCCGAGGCCCTGGCCGAGTTCCCCGAGGAACGCCGGGTAGGCGCCCACCTGCTGTTCTCCGCCCACAGCCTTCCGACCGCCCTGGCGTCGACGTGTGGCTACGTGGACCAACTCCTGGACGCCGCCCGCCTGGTCGCTGAGCGGGTCGACCCCGACGGCGGGCACCCATGGGAGGTGGTGTGGCAGTCCCGGAGCGGATCCCCGCACGTGCCCTGGCTGGAACCCGACGTCGGGGACCGCATCGAGTCCCTTGCAGCCGAGGGCGTCCGGGCGGTCGCCGTGTCACCCCTCGGCATGCCGGTCGAGAACTTCGAAATCGCCTGGGACCTCGACCTCGAGGCCGCACAACGCGCCGAGTCCGCCGGAGTCTCCTTCGTCCGCGCACGTGCGATCGACGACGACGCCCGATTCGCCTCGATGGTCGTCGACCTCTTCGAGGAACGCCTGGACCCGACCGTGGAGCGGAAGTCGCTCGGCGGACTCGGACTCCGACCCGACTCCTGCCCGGCCGACTGCTGCCCAGCCCCCGCCCGATCCTGAGGGGCATCCCCGGGCCGCGAACCGACGAGACGTATCGTCGGGCTCGTGGGGAGCGCAGGAAGCCGGCAGAGCCGATGAACCACACCAGGATCGCCGCTGAGGTACTGCGCTTTCGCCTCGGCACCCTGGACAAGGGCATCGGCGTCCCCTTCGACCTGGACGAGGCCGCCGAGATCGTCNTCGCCTGTGGCGACCCCGGTGCCGACCAGGCGCTNCGCGTGGTCGGCGAGACCTGGCGGGCCGCCGGACTNCCNCCNACGGCGATCGACCACCAGTGGTCAGCCGGCGACATCGCACGTATGCGCAACGTGGGAGGCGCCACACTCCTCGACGCCATCGACGAACTGGTGGCCGGACTGGCCCGCTGCCGCTCCCGGGTCTGAGCCACGGGCGGCGGACGACGACCGGACCAGAGGGCATACCCCGGCTCCCCGGTGCCTCCGACTACCGTCGACGCGACGGCATACGGGGCCTGTCACAGGGCCCCGGCATGCTGTCGTGAGNAGTTGAACGACGACGCATCCGCCCCCGAGCGCACCCGAATCCGAGGATCCCAGCACGATGGCCCAGCAGCAGAAACTGCTCGACGACGAGNCTCCCTTCGCCCGNGAGGTCNTCGACGTNCCGGTCGCCGAGGAGATGCGCNCGTCGTTCCTCGCCTACTCGCTCTCGGTCATCACCTCGCGTGCGATTCCCGATGTCCGCGACGGCCTCAAGCCCGTACAGCGACGCATTCTCTACTCGATGCTGCGCATGGGAGTCCGGCCCGACACACCGCACCGCAAGAGCGCCCGCATCGTGGGCGACACGATGGGCCGCTACCACCCCCACGGCGACACCGCCATCTACGACGCCCTGGTCCGCATGGGCCAGGACTTCTCCCGCGGGATCACGTTCGTCGACCCACAGGGCAACTTCGGGTCCCTCGACGACCCACCCGCCGCCCCCCGCTACACCGAGTGCCGGTTGAGCGAGGCCGCCATGGCCATGGTCCGGGAACTCGACGAGGGCACCGTCGACTTCCGCCCCACCTACGACGGCGAATCGGAGGAGCCCGTCGTCCTTCCCGCCCTGCTCCCCGGCCTGCTGCTCAACGGCACCACGGGTATCGCAGTCGGCATGGCGACCAACATGCCGACCCACAACCTCGACGAGTTGTACGCCGCCATCAAGTTGGTGATGACCAAGCGCCGGCCCAGGCCGACGAACGACGAACTCCTGGCCCTCTGTCCCGGACCCGACTTCCCGAGTGGCGGCATCGTCGTCGACGACGGCATCCGTGAGGCCTACGCGACCGGCCGCGGCAGCCTCCGAATCCGGGCCCGGGCCGAGGTCGAATCGATCGGCCGCGACCGGCAGGCGATCGTCGTCACGGAACTTCCCTACCTCGTCGGTCCCGAACGGATCATCGCCAAGCTCAAGGAACTCAATGAGACCGGGCGCCTTGTCGGCGTCGACGACTTCAAGAACCTGACCGACCGGTCCACCGGACTTCGGATCCAGATCCTCGTGCGCAAGGGACACAACCCCCAGGCCGTCCTCGGTGAGCTCTACCGGCTCACCCCACTCGANGAGACGTTCGGCATCAACAACGTGGTCCTCGTCGATGGGGTGCCCCACACCCTCGGATTCGGCGACCTCTGCAGGCACTACGTCGACCACCGCCTCGAGGTCCTCGTCCGACGCACC
Organism: Acidimicrobiaceae bacterium; assembly: GCA_002699725.1. Taxonomy (GTDB): domain Bacteria; phylum Actinomycetota; class Acidimicrobiia; order Acidimicrobiales; family MedAcidi-G1; genus S20-B6. Next base: position 13,116 of record PACE01000044.1, on the reverse strand, counting down.
CGGCACCGGCTGAAGCGNGCCGAGGACCGGCTCCACATCATCGAGGGCCTGTTNACCGCCCTCGACGCCATCGACGAGGTCGTCGCCATCATCCGNGGCTCCGAGGACACGGCCGCAGCCCGCAAGGCCCTCATGAAGNGCTTCTCGCTGAGTCAGGTGCAGACGGACCACATCCTGGACATGCCNCTCAAGCGCCTNACCGCCCTCGAAAAGCTCCGCATCGAAGAGGAGCGCGACGAACAGNCGGCGACCATCGCCGACCTGCAGAANTTGCTGAAGTCGAAGGACCGCCAGCGCACCACCGTGCTCCAGGAACTCGGTGAGGCGGTCGACCGGTTCGGACGGCCCCGCCGCACCGAGATCGTCCACCCCGACGACCTCCCGGTCTTCGAGGCCACCGAGGTCGCCGACGACGTCGTCGACGAGGCCTGCGTGGTCACACTCTCGACGTCGGGTCAGATCGGCCGACTCCGGATCGACGGCGCCAGGCGGGCCACCCCCGGCCGGCACGACGTGCTGGTGGCGTCGCTCGTCACCCGTACCGCTGAACGGATCACGGCCGTCACCTCCGACGGCCGCGCCCTGCAGGTGCTGGCCGCCGAACTCGGTGAGGCCACCGGTCGCACGCGGGGTGGTGGCGCCGCCCAGGTGTTCGGCACCAACCGGGGTGAGTCCATCCACACAGTGGTCGCCGGAGGCGACGAACACCTCGTGCTGGTCACCGCCGAGGGCGTCGTCAAGCGCCTCAGCCTCGACGAGGTTCGCGAGACCAAGCCCGGCAGGACCCTGATGTCCCTCAAGTCGANCGACCGGGTGGCCGCAGCCTTCTGCACTCCGGCAGACGTCGACGTGGTGATCATCGCNAGCGACGGCCAGGTGCTGCGAACCCCGGCCAACGGCATCAGCATCCAGGGACGCGGTGCCGGCGGAGTGACGGGGATGAAGCTACGGCCCGGCTCCACGGTCATCGGTGCNGGACCTGTGCTCGGCGACGACCTGCTCTTCACGATCGGCGACGACTGCAGCGCCAAGGCCACGGCGATCTCCGACTTCGAAAGCAAGGGCCGCGGCGGCATCGGCATCCGCGTCGGGAAGGCTGCGGATGGATCGGCGCTCGTCCTTGCCAGAATCGGGCAACCGCTAAGTCTCCTCGCTGTCATGGCCGCCGACGACAACCCGAAGAAGACCGACCCGTCCCCCGTGCCGTTGCTGCTCGAGCCCACCCGTCGCGACCTCTCGAGTTCGACAACCGAGCGCCAGGTCCTCGACCTAGGCCCGGCNAGGTGGTGACGATGGCGTCCAGGACACCCTCCAGCAACACCGCCAAAAAGCCCGCCAAGAAGCCCACCAGGAAGGCCGCCTCGGCCAAGGCCTCACGCAACGGCTACGACGCCGATGCGATCCAGACACTCGAGGGCCTCGAAGCAGTGCGGAAGCGGCCGGGCATGTACATCGGCGGCACGGGGAGCCAGGGCCTGATGCACCTCGTCTGGGAGTTGATCGACAACGCCGTCGACGAGGCGGTCGACGGCCATGCCACCAGGATCGACGTCACCCTGCACCGCGACCAGACGCTCGAGGTCGCTGACAACGGCCGGGGCATCCCGATCGACGAGCACGCCAAGCGGAAGGTCTCGGCCCTCGAGGTCGTCTTCACCGAACTCCATGCAGGAGGCAAGTTCGGCGGTGGGGCCTACGGGGCATCGGGTGGCCTCCACGGTGTCGGCGCCTCGGTGGTCAATGCCCTCTCCTCGCGTCTTGTCGCCCAGGTCGACCGCGAAGGCCACACCTGGGAACTGGCGTTCCGCAACCGCGTGGCCGGCCAGTTGGACGATGGCNAGTTCAAGGCAGGCCATGGACTCCGGAAGGTCAAGCGGATTTCCAAGACCAAGACCGGCACCCGCGTCCGCTTCCTNCCCGACCGCGAACTCTTCGACGCCGACGCCGGCATCGACGTCGACGAGATCTGCGATCGGGTCACCCGCTCCTGCTACCTCNTCCCGGGCCTGAAGGTCTGTGTCCACGACAAGCGCTCAGGGGGCCGCCGGGAGCCATTCGAGTTCGTGTCGCGCGGCGGGCTCACCGACCTCGTCAACGACCTCTCCGAGGGCGACCGGGCGTCCGAGGTGATCTCGCTCTCCGGCATCGAGACCTTCACCGAACGGGTGCCCGTCGACGGAAAGATGCGCGACGTCGAACGCGAGTGCACCGTCGACGTATCGATGCGCTGGGTCAAGGGATTCGACACCTCGTTCCAGTCCTTCGTCAACACCATCCCCACCGACCAGGGCGGTACGCACGTGGCCGGATTCGAACGGGCCCTCACCCGTGCAGTCAACGACGTCCTCCTCAAAGACGCCCGCAAGCTGGCCAAGTTGGCCAAGGCGAACAAGCACCGTGCCACGAAGGAGGACATCCAGGAAGGACTCGTCGCCGCCCTCAAGATCGAGTTCCCCGAACCCCAGTTCCGCGGCCAGACCAAGCAGGAACTCGGCACACCCGCCATCGAGAAGATCGTCTACGACATCGTCAAATCGGGGCTCGCCGACTGGTTCGGGGGCTCGGGTCCCAAGACGCACATCAACGCCGTACGCGAGAAGATCGCCACGGCGATCGTGAACCGGGTCGCCTCGAAGCAGGTGCTCGAGAATCGTCGCAAGGCGGCCAGCATGGGTTCGACGGGCATGCCCGAGAAGTTGGCCGACTGTCGCGTCCACGGGCCCGATGCCGAACTCATCATCGTCGAGGGCGACTCGGCGGCCGGCCCCGCCAAGTTGGGCCGCAACTCGGAGAACACGGCGATCCTTCCCCTACGGGGCAAGGTGGTGAACGCTGGCAAGGCCACGCTCAAGCAGGTGCTCGACAACGCCGAGGCCCAGTCCCTGTTCACTGCGATCGGCGCCGGCCAAGGCAAGGACTTCGACCTCGACAACGCCCGCTACGGCCGGATCGTCATCCTCTGCGACGCCGACGTCGACGGCAGCCACATCCGCTGCCTCCTCCTCACCCTCATCCACGAGTACATGCAGCCACTGCTCGAGGCAGGCCGTGTCTATGCCGCCCAGCCGCCCCTCTACAGTTGCCGGGTGGGCGACACCCTCCACCGGGCCTTCACCGAGGAGGAACGCGACGCCGTCACCGCCGAGCTCACGAAGGGACGCCGCAAGGCGACGAAACTCACCTGGAACCGCTTCAAGGGGCTCGGCGAAATGAACGTCGACGAACTGGCCGAATGCGCCCTCGACCGCGACAGCCGTGTCCTGCGACGCCTCACCATGGAGGACGCCAAGCAGGCCAAGGAGGCGGCGAGTGTGTTCGACGTGCTGATGGGCAGCGACGTCGCCCAACGGCGCGACTACCTCATCAGCAACAGTGCGCTGCTCGATCCCAGCGCCCTCGACATCTGAGCAGCGCCGGACCCCGAGACACGACATGGCCGACCTTCCCCGCTACTTCTCGCAGACCGCTGCCGGCACCTACCGGCAGTGTCCGCTCCGGTGGAAGTACCGCTATATCGACAAGTTGCCCGATCCGCCCGGGGAACCAGCCCTCGTCGGCAGCTTCGCCCACCGGGTGCTCGAACTCCTCTGCGACAAACCCGCCGACGCCCGGACCACGGACCGTGCCAGGCAACTCGCAAAAGAGGTCTGGTCCTCGACCGCCGCCCAAGGCGACTTCAGGGCGCTCGACCTCGATGCCGAAGCCGAACTGCAGTTCCGCTGGAAGGCATGGTCGGCCATCGAGGCGCTCTGGCAACTCGAGGACCCTGCACAGGTGACGGTACGCGCCACCGAACAGCACGTCTCCACGGCCCTCGATGGCGTGCCGTTTCGCGGAGTCATCGACCGACTCGACGACGCCGACGACGGACTGGTCATCACCGACTACAAGTCCGGCAAGCCGCCCCGCCAGGATCGCCGCAAGGAGGCACTCGCCCAGGTGCTCCTCTACACCGCTGCCGTCGAGGCCGACACGGGCGAAAGGCCCGTCCGGGCCCGACTCCTGTTCCTCGGCGGCGATCGGGAAATCGTGGAGACCCGCGTCGACGACGAGCAACTCGTCGCCACCACCGGGGCCCTGACAGCGACCTGGGAGGCGCTCGGCACCGACTGTGCCAACGACTCGTTCGAACCGACCCCCGGGCCCCTCTGCGGCTGGTGCCCGTACGTCGACCGGTGTGAACCCGGCGCCAACGAGGTCCGGAGGCGGGCAGCGGCGAACCGACTCAGGGACGATGCCCCCGCCCGTCGGCTGCTCGGGATCTCCACCGACTGACGCATCGTTCGGATCGTCAGCGCAACCGCCGACGCTTCCGCAGGGCCACCAACACCAGCAGCACCGCGGCCGAGGCGGCCAGGACCCCAAAGCGGTGCAGACGGTCGATGTGCTCGTCGGCCAGTTCGATGGGAGGCGCCTCGAACGGCCGCACCTCGCCATCCGGTCGGCCAGCAGCCGCCTCCGGGGCCTCGGCCACTTCGTCACCGGCCACGCCGCCTCCGACCGGTGACGCCACCGAGTCGGACTCGTCGATCGCCTCGGGATCACCGAGAAGGGTGTCGATCGGACTCACGACGGCGGGTCGGCTACGGGCGCGCCGGGCCTGGGGGTCGTAGGCGTTCATGTGGTCTCGTCTCCAAGCACTCGGTCCAAGAGGACGTCGAATTCTTCCGCCGCCTCGGTGGCGCCGGGTCGGCTCCCCAGCCCGTGGATCGGCAGCGACTGGGCCGCTGCCTCCGCCACGGCTGCCCGAAGGTGGATGGGCGGCAGGCAGGCCTCCGGATAGGTCTCGGACAGTTGCTCGTGCCAGTACCGGGCGTCCCGGGTCCTGCCCAGCCGGTTGATGGCGATCCCCACCAGGCGGGGACTCTCGTCGATGCGTCGAAGGCGGATCCGTTCGATGGTCTGGAGCATCCGTGCCACCCCGTCCGCGGCCCAGGCGCCTGGTTCGGTCACCAGGAGCACCCGGTCGGCAGCGAACAGGGCATTGATGGTCAACAGGCCGAGAGACGGCGGGCAGTCGACCAACACGAGCGGCCATGGCGAGCCGTTCATCGCCATCTGGAGCCGGTCCTGACCACCCAACGGGTCGGTTGCGAGTTGGGCCTCGCGGACGGAGAGGTCCGGGGAGGACGCCGCCAAAAGAGGGCAGCGTCCGCACTCGTGCGGCCATCCCGTGGACTCGACCGCCGAACGGATGCCGCCGGGTCGCTCCTGCTCGAGGACCAGGTCGATGCCCCGCGTGGGCTCGAAGACGCCGAGGCCCGTGGAGGCGTTTCCCTGGGGGTCGAGGTCGACAACGAGGGCCTCGATGCCCCGAGCCGCCGCCGCCGAGGTCAGGCCGAGCACCACAGTCGTCTTCCCGACGCCACCCTTCTGGTTCACGACCGCGACCACTGGCATGTGGGCAACCTATCCGAACACACCCGGCGGCCGAAGACCCCCGCTCAGACAATCGGTACGGTGGCGCCATGCCCGAGCTTCCCGAGGTCGAGACCGTGCGGGCACAACTCGAACCTCTCCTCGTCGGAGCCCGGATCATCGACGGCGACTCCCATCCCTCGGCGAAGTTCTCCCAGGCCCCGGAGGCCGTGGGACACAGCGTGGAGGCGGTACGACGGCGCGGGAAGTACCTCCTCATCGACCTGTTGCCCGCGCAAGGCAGCCGCCGCGAACTCATCGTCCACCTGGGCATGACCGGCGGACTCCACATGGCCTCTTCGCCCATCGACGACCCCTACCGGCGGGCCCGGTGGGGCCTCGACGACGGCCGACACCTGGTGTTTCGCGACGTACGACGGTTCGGCCGCATCGCAGTCGTTGCGTCCGGCGACCACCGCTCCCTGCCAACCCTCCACGAACTCGGACCCGAGCCATTCGATCCCCGGCTCGACGCGGCCGCGTTCCATGCGCTCCTCGCCCGGAGCAGTCGCCGCGTCAAGACCCACCTACTCTCCCAGCGTCCCATCGCCGGGGTGGGCAACATCTATGCGGATGAGGCGCTCTGGCGGTCCCGTATCCACCCCGGTGCGCGCCGGGTCGGCCTCGAACGCTCGGATCGCCTGCTCGACGCCCTCCGTGCGGTGTTGGCCGAGGCCCTGGAGCACAACGGCACGACCCTGCGGGACTTCCGGACGGTCGACGGCACAAAGGGATCGAACCAGCACCGACTCGACTGCTACGGCCGCTCCGGCCTGCCGTGTGGACGATGCGGCTCGATTCTCACGAGCAGGGTCCTCGACCAGCGGACCAGCACCTACTGCCCGACCTGTCAGGCGCACTGAACGACCGGTAGATCCGTGAGGTGCCCCCTTTGGAGGAGGGTCGCCCTCTACGCTCGGCGCCGTGCATTCCCACCCGTCCCGTCGACTCCTCGTCGCGTCCCTCGGCATCGCCCTCGGTGCGCTGGCGGCCGCCAACGTGGCCGGCGCAGGTCCGAACGACGGGGCGATCGCCGCGCTGCAAGACGAGATCGGAACCGAGGAAGCCGAGATCGGGACGATCGAGCAGCAGATCGCGACGATCGAGCAGCAGATCGGGACGATCGAGCAACAGGTCGCGACGATCGAGCAACAGATCACCGACCTCCGGGACCTCGTCGCCGAGGGCGACCAAGCCATCATGAACCTCGAGGCCGAGGTCGCCGAGGCCGAGGCCCGCATCACCTCCGAGGCCCACGAACTCAAAGTGCTGCTGGTCCGGGTCGAACTGCTGGCCGACCTCACGATCGGGCACTACGCCGATCTCGAGGAACCCACGACGGTCCGACACGTCATGGCGATCGATTCGTACGTCAAGAACGACGAGCGCATAAACGCCGTCCTCACCCAGTCCGTCGAAGCATCCGGCGAGACGCTCGACAACCTCCGCACCCAGATGCTGTACGAGGCCGTGATCGATTCGGCAACCAACGAGCTCCACCAGCGATACGCCCGCCTGCGCCTCGACGGCGACCGGGCGCGATCGCTCTACGACCTCATGACGTCGTCCGAGGAACGGAGCCGGATCGCCGTGGACGACCGTGATGGGAGAATTGCCACCATCCCCACGGTGGAGGGCCGCATCGCCTCGTCCGAGGACGAGATCGCGGCGGCGCGAACCGAGATCGCGGCGGCGCACGCCGAGATCGCTGACGAGCAGTCGAAGATCGCGGCGGCACAGGCCGAGATCGCAGACATCCACGAATCAATCGCCGACGTGCTGGCGGAGATCGCCTGGCTCGACTCGTTCAACGTGTCGATGGCGTGGACGGGACTACAGGGAAACGACCCACACCGCCCGGCACTGACCGTGAAGATCGACAACGCATCGGCGGCTCGCCCCCAGACCGGCATCAACGAGGCGGACGTCGTCTACGAGGAGGTCGTGGAGGCAGGGCTCACCCGCTTCATCGCCATCTTCCAGACCACCAGCCCGGGGACGGTCGGACCGGTCCGCTCGGGGCGGACCTCCGACCCGATCCTCCTCGAGGGGTTCGACCGACCCCTGTTCGCCTACTCCGGCGCCAACCGGGGCACCAACCAGGCGATCAACGCCTCCCCACTGGTGGACGTCGGCTACGACGAGGCAACCTCCGCCTACTGGCGCTCCTCGTCACGGCGGGCGCCGCACAACCTGTATGCGTCCACCGACAGCCTCTGGGCACTCCACGCGGATCGCACCGACGTGCCCCCGGCACCGTTCACCTTCGGCTGGGAGGGACAGCCCCTCCCCGACTCGGCGATCGCGGCCGAGGGCGTCACGATCGACTTCGGCCGGTTGGTCGCCGACTACGCGTGGGACGGCTCCGGTTGGCAACGATCGACGAACGGGGAGGCCCATAGCGACGCCGAGGGCGTCCGGGTGGCTCCCACCAACGTCGTGGTCCAGTTCACGACCTACGGCAAGAGTGCAGCGGACTCTCGCTCTCCGGAAGCCCGGACGACTGGTTCCGGGACGGCTTGGGTGTTCACAGCCGGCCACCTGATGGTGGCCGAGTGGAATCGTCCCGACCCCGGCCGTCCGGCCACGATCACCATCGACGGCGAACCGGTCCTGCTCCAGCCCGGCCGCACCTGGGTGGCTCTCGCCGACGCCGCCCGGCCCGGGAACGTCGCCTGGCGCTGACCGAAGGCCGTTGCCTGTCCGCCGGTCAACCGGCGAACAGGTCGGCGGGCACTGTGCCGTCGGGGAGGACGGTGAGCCGTTCGACCCCGTCCTCGGTGACCAGCAGCGTGTGCTCGAACTGGGCGGTACGCCGGCCGTCGAGGGTCACGGCGGTCCAGGCATCGTCCCAGAGGGCACACGACGGATCCCCGAGGGTAAGCATGGGCTCGATCGTAAACGTCATCCCCGCAACCAGCAGGGTGTCGTCACGCGGGTCGAAGTAGTGCTTCACCTGGAGCCCACTGTGGAACTCGGTGCCGATTCCGTGGCCGATGAACTCCCGGACTACACCGAGGCCGTGTCTTTGGGCGTGGCGCTCGATGGCGTGGCCGATGGCGTGGAGCGGCTGGGTGGGCCGAACGGTGTCGATGCCCAGGTCCATGGCGATCCGGGTCTCGGCGACGAGGCGCCGGGAGTGGTCGTCGACGTCGCCGACCAGGACGGTCACCGAGGTATCGCCGTGGACCCCGTCGAGGAAGATCGTGACGTCGATGTTGACGATGTCGCCGTCGGACAGTGGTCGGCTGTCGGGGATGCCGTGGCAGATGACCTCGTTGACCGAGGTGCACACCGACTTGGGGTAGCCGCGGTAGTTGAGCGGGCTCGGATAGCCGCCCCGAACGATGGTGGCCTCGTGGACGAGGGCGTCGATCCGGTCGGTGGTGACGCCGGGCTGCACGGCACGGCCGGCCTCGACGAGGATCTCGGCTGCTGCCGCTCCCGCCCGGCGCATCCGCTCGACCTCGTCGGCGGTGCGCACCGACGACGACCGTGCAGGTCCCGGATCTCCGCTGACGGCGTAGGGGGGCCGGCCGATCCCGGACGGAACGGAACGGGTCGGGCTGAGCAGCCCCGGACGCACGGCAGGTTCAGAGACCGGAGCGTCGGTGACCCTCCGCCGCTTACGCTTCACCATCCGTTGAGACTACCGGCGGCTTCCCGCCGAACTCAGCGGAGGAAACGGCTGACCGCGTCGACCACGCAGGCGGGACGGTCACTGCCCTCGATCTCGACCGTCGCCCGGATCACGGTCTGGTAGCCACCCGGTACCTCGTCAACCTCGACGAGTTCCGCTGAGACGCGGACCCGGGAGCCCACGGGGACCGGTGAGGGAAACCGCATCCGGTTGGTCCCGTAGTTGATACCCATCGAGATGCCCTCCACCTGGACCACCTGGGGCAGGAGGAAATTGGTGAGCGCCAGGGTCAGGTAGCCGTGGGCGATCGTCGCACCGAACGGACCGGCAGCGGCCATCTCGGGGTCGATGTGGATCCACTGGTGGTCCCCTGTCGCGTCGGCGAACAGGTTGATCCGGTCCTGGTCGATCTCGAGCCACTCGCTGTGTCCCAGATGGCTGCCGATGGCGCCCGGGAGTTCGTCGGGACTGGTAAAGACGGTCGCCATGGATGCTCCTCCTCGTCGATCTCGTTGCCTCCGGATCGGGAGCGCACGCCGACACTACGCTACGCCCCGACCCGAAACCCCGACCTGCAAGCGGAGGCCGTCCCATGGCTGCAACCGGAGGCACCCGTGCCGTCATGGCGGCTCTGTTTGCCAACCTCGGGATCTCCGTAGCCAAGTTCGTCGGATTCCTGATCACGCGTTCGTCAGCGATGCTGGCGGAGAGCGTCCACTCCGTCGCCGACTCGGCGAACCAGGCGCTCCTGCTGCTGGGCGGCCGTCGCTCCCGTCGCCCCGCCACCACGACGCACCCGTTCGGCTACGCCCGGGAGCGCTACTTCTGGTCGTTCGTGGTGTCCCTCGTCCTCTTTACGCTGGGGTCCGCGTTCGCCCTGTATGAGGGCATCGACAAGCTCCGCCACCCCCATGAGATGACTGGACTGGGCTGGGCGATCGGCATCCTCATGTTCGGCATCGTCCTCGAGAGCTGGTCGTTTCGAACCGCGGTCATCGAGTCGAACCGGTTGCGGGCCGGTTCGTCCTGGAGTCAATTCGTCCGCCGCACCAAGCATCCCGAACTTCCGGTTGTGCTCCTCGAGGACCTTGGAGCGCTGATCGGCCTGGTGATCGCCCTCTCGGCGGTGACTATGACCGAGGTCACGGGGGAGTCCCGATGGGACGGGGCAGGCACCCTCCTCATCGGCCTTCTTCTCGGGGTGATCGCCCTGGTCCTCGCCTACGAGATGAAGAGCCTGCTGATCGGAGAGGCCGCCGACCCCGATGACCGGCAGGCGATCGTCGAGGCGATCGAGTCGGCGCCCTCTGTGCGGCGCATCATCCACCTCCGTACCCAGCACCTTGGACCCGAGGAGATCCTGGTCGCCGTCAAGGTCCTCTTCGACTCGACGCTCGACACGACCGGGGTGGCCGCTGCCATCGACGACGTCGAGGCGCGCGTCCGGGCCGTGGTGCCGGCGGCGCACCCCATGTACGTGGAGCCGGCGCTCGAGGAGCCACCAGCCGACTGATTACCGGTCAGGGCTGGTCGGGCAGGTTCGTCCACCCGCTACCGCTCGCACGNCCGTACCAGCCGCTTGCGGCCATCGTNCCCCCGTCGACCATGAGCGTGTTGCCCGTCATGAACGACGAAAGGTCGCCGGCGAGGAACAGCATCACCTTGGCGTAGTCGAGCGGTTGCCCCCAGCGGCCGAGCGGGATCCAGGAGCGGATCAGTTGCGGGTCCCGGCCGCGCAGCATGCTGTCCCCGGGTGTCTGGAGCGTGTCGGCCATGTCGGGGGCGATGCAGTTGACGCGGATGCCGTCCCTCCCGACCTCGACGGCCAGTGACCTGGTGAACGCTGACACGCCGGCGTTGAACGCCGAATAGGCGCTGTTGTGCGGCACGCCCCGNAACGCCTCGACCGTCGAGACGTTGATGATGANGCCTCGCCCCCGCTCCCGCATGGCGGGCAGGAAGGTNCGGGTGCAGCGGAACACGTGGTGGAGTTGGATCTCGTACTGCGCGGCCCACTGCTCCTCGTCGGTTTCGGCGAAGAGCCCGTTCGGCCGGTAGTCGCCCACGTTGTTGACGAGCACGTCGACCGCGCCNCCCGCAACCTCGGTGGCGGTGGCATNGAGTTCTNCNACGGTCGACGCCTCCCGGATGTCACCCACGACGGCGACGGCCGTTCCCCCGTCCGCCTCGATGTCGGCGACGGCGGATTCGGCCAGTTCGGCATCGATGTCGTTGAGTACCACGGTGNCACCTGCAGCGGCGAAGAGNCGGGACGTGCCTCCCCCGATGCCGCCCCCACCACCGGTCACCACGGCCGTGGTTCCCGCCAGGGAGACCATCGCTGNAACATCCGATGACTGCATGTTCAGGATCTCCCGATCGACCGACATTCACCGTCCTGCCTACCAGTTCGGACGTGCCCCCATCCAGACGGAACCGGATGGCCGTCGATGGCCGTCAGGCCTCAGGACACCGAGGCTCCCAACAGGCTGCCGATCAGGTAGGTCGAACCACATGCGCCACAGGCCACCACCGTCTGACGCAACACCATGCGCCACGCCGGCCGTTCCGTCAGCCGGGCCAGGACAACACCGACCAGTGCCGCAGTGCCGACACCGAGCCCGATCGAAGCCCAGATGGCAGCCGTGTCCCGGCCGACGAGCCATGGCACCAACGGGATGAAGGCCCCCAGGGCGAAGAACGCGAAACTGGTGAACGCCGCCCTCACCGGATCGCCCAACTGCGTCGGATCGACGCCGAGCTCCTCCCGTGCGTGCACGTCGAGGGCCACTTCGGGGTCGGCCATGAATTCGGCCGCCACGCGTTCCGCCTGCTCGGGGTCGAGGCCGCGTTCCCTGTAGATCGAAGCGAGTTCCTTGGTCTCCATCTCGGGGTTCTCCCGGATGGAGACGCGCTCGATCTCGAGCTCGCGTTCAACCAGTTCCGCCTGGGCCTTGAGGGACACGTACTCCCCCGATGCCATCGAGATCGCTCCGGCCAACAGTCCGGTGATGCCGGCCAACCGGACGAGGGAGGGGTCGGTGCTCGCTCCGGCAAAGCCCAGGATCAACGCCACGTTCGAGACGAGGCCGTCGCTGACCCCGAACACGGCGGCCCGCGCCGACCCGCCCTGCACATCCCGGTGGCGATGGACCATCGACGACGACATGGGTCGGAACCTACTGCGCCTTGCCTAGTACGCGAGCCAAGGTCAGGAAGCGTCGCCAGGAGGCAGAGGGTCCGAGCAGGGATCGAGGTCGAACTTCGGATTCGAGCGCCAAGGCCCGTCCTCCCAGCCGACGTCCACTATGACTCCATGGTCCGCAGCAATTGCCTCAGCGACGACTCTGCCGGCCAACTCCGTACCCTCCCGGCACAAGTGGACACCGTCAACCTTGCGTATGGGCCAGACCACGCCATTTCGCTCGACCACGCGCACATACTCGCCGTCTCGGCTGAACGCGGGTGTGAGGTCCACGACGGACACCCGCTCATCCCGGTTGGCGAGTTCGACGACAAGACGGTTGAGCCGCTCGGGTGATGCCCCTTCAGGAGGTGCCGGCAGCATCGTGAGCCAATAGAGGTCGGCTCCGTCGACGGTGAGGACCTCGACAGCAACGTCCATCAGGAAAGCGAACTGCTGCTCCCAGTCAGAATCAGTCGGCACCGGGCGTCGGATAGGTCCGCCGAAGACGCCCTCCTCAACGTCCCAGATGCCCACCTGAAGCACCACAGCATCCGGACGAATCTCGGCCACATACTCAGTCCAGGCCTCCCACCAAGGAAGCTCCGGCCAGCGACTGAGCCCCAAGCCCATCTGTGTCCCGTCGGCCGAGTCGACGAGTCCCGTGTGCTCCAGTGCGGCCGTCAATCCAGGCTCGATCTCATAAGTTCCGCTGTCGCCAAGCACCAAGACGCGAAGCGGATCGTCAACAGTCGGAATTCGCCCTCTTGGTAGAGGCAAGGTAGTTGTGGAGGTCGTCGTCGAACTCGCCACGGTAGTTGTGGAGGTCGTCGTCGAACTCGCCACGGTAGTTGTGGAGGTCGTCGTCGAACTC
>PACE01000043.1 GCA_002699725.1 Acidimicrobiaceae bacterium | reverse complement strand
ACGGCACCGGCTGGAGCGAGAACCTCACCGGTGAACGGACCTCCGAGTCATTGACCGACGCCGACACAGGATGTCGGATCACGACGAAGTCGGACGGCCGCCGTGACGGCTGGTGCCCCGACGGGACCGGCTGGAGCGAGACCGCCGCCGGCGAGCGGACCTCCGAGTCGTCGACCGACACCGACACCGGCTGCAACATCAGAGCCAACGCCGACGGCACCCGCCACTACTCCTGCGACAACACCAGCGGCTGGAGCGAGGATTCCCTCGGCAACCAAACCTCCACCTGGGTCCGGGAGGGTGCCTGCCGGATCACCTCCAACAGCGACGGGACGATCCGCGGCTCCTGCGATGACGGCACCGGCTGGAACGCAACCGCTGACGGGGATCGCACCTCTGAGACTTCCACCGACTCGGAGACGGGCTGCCAGGTGACCATCGACAGGAGCGGCTCACGCAACTTCCGCTGCGACGACGGTGCCCGCAGTTGGACCGAGGATGCCGACGGCAACCGACTCTCCGATTCCATCCTCGACCCCGAGACCGGATGCACAACCCGCTCGGAAGCGAACGGAACGGTCAACGTCTGGTGCGAGGACGGTCGCGGCTCACGCACCGACGCCAACGGAAGCGTCCAGGAGTGGACCGAGGTCCGCGACGAGGCCACGGGATGCAACACCCAGACCTACAGCGACGGCACCATCAACACCAACTGCCGGGACGGATCCGGCTCGTACACCGACCAGTTCGGCCGGACCACCTCGTGGAACGAGGAGAAGAACGAGGCGACCGGCTGCACCACCCGCACCGAGACCAGCGGTGCCGTCAACACCTATTGTGACGACGGCAGCAGCAGCCGGACCGACGAGTTCGGCAAGACCTCTGTCACCCGGATCGACGAAGCCGGTTGCCGTGTCACCGAAAGCCACGACGGCTCGTCCCATAGCCGGTGTCCGGACGGCTCCGGTACGAACACCGACCATCGTGGCCGGACGCAGACATTCACGGAAGTCGTCGACCCGGACAGCGGCTGTCGGACCACCACCCGCTCCGACGGATCACAGGATATGCGTTGCGACGACGGCTCTGGTTCCTGGACCGACTCCTACGGCAGGACGCGGAACTGGACCGAGGTCATCGACCCGGACAGCGGCTGCACCATCCGGACCAACGAGGACGGCTCGGGCGAGGTTCGGTGCCCCGACGGAACCAACACACGCACCGATGACAAGGGAAGGACTTCCTCGAGCACCTACGACGAAGACAGCGGGTGCACCTCCGAGACCAGGTACGACGGCAGCGTCTCCACCTGGTGCGGCGACGGGACCACGACCACGGTCGATGCCCATGGCAACTCCTCGACCACCCTCTACGACCCCGAGACGAGTTGCTCCACGACCGAGGAGGCCACCGGCGCCAGCCACACCTGGTGTGAGGACGGCTCCGGATCGCGCACCGACCCCAACGGCCAGGTCCACACATGGACGAAGGACTACGACGCCGAAACGGGCTGCACCACGCGTACCGAATCCAGCGGATCGGTCCACACCGAGTGCGAGGATGGCACCGGCTCCTGGGTCGACTCACGGGGCCGGACCACCTCTTGGTCGGGCGAGGTCTACGACGCTGAGACCGGCTGCACCACACAGCAGCACACAGACGGCGGCTCCAGCACGAACTGTGAAGACGGCTCCCGCTCCTGGGTGGGTGCAGACGGATCCACGTCGTCCTACGACGCCGCGACCGGTTGCTCCGACCGGGTGAACGCCAACGGCAGCACCGAACGACACTGCGAGGACGGCACCGGAACCCGCACCGACCGGGACGGCAGGACCTACGAGTGGACCGAGGACTACGACGCCGAGACAGGCTGCACGACCCAACACAACACCGACGGCTCCTCGAACCGCTGGTGCGAAGACGGCTCCAACACTTGGGAGGATGCCGACGGCAGGACGCGCTCATCGACCTACGACGCCACCACGGGATGTCACACCGAAACCCACTCCGAGGGCTCCGTCAGCACCCGCTGTGACGACGGCACGGGAACGCACACCGACGGCGAGGGCAACGTCTGGACCTGGGAACGACCCGAGACGACCCAGGACGAGGCGACCGGTTGCAGCACCGAGGCCTACAACGACGGATCCAGCTTCACGTGGTGCGAAGACGGCCGCACCGTCACGGTCGATGCCGAGGGCAACGTCGAGGAACGGCTGCCTCCCGCAGAGGTGACCAACGACGACGGCTCGGTCACCCGCACATGGTCGGATGGGACTGTCGAGACGCTCAATCTGGACGGATCATCCAACACCGTCTGGGCAGACGGCACCTGGAAGTCCGTCCACGTCCGGCCGGACGGCACCATCGTCGAGTCACACTCCGATGGCTCCCGGACCGCCATCCGCCCCGACGGCACCCGTGCCCACACGAACTCCTTCGGGCAGACCTCCTCCTCGGTCCAACTCGGGGACGACGAGGCTGGAGGCAGCGTCACCACCTACGAGGATGGCAGCGAATACGTCGACTACGGCGACGGGCGGCGCAAGTGGAGGGACGCCTCCGGCTTCACCTTCGAGGTCACCATCGACCAGTCGAACGGCGATCGCATCACCACCGCCTCGGACGGCTCCCGTCGGGTCGAACGGCCGGACGGCAGTTTCGAGCACCAGTACTCCGATGGCTCGGTGGACAGGGGAACCATCGATGAGGGCGGCAACCTTGTGATCCGCAGTGCCGACGGGACCAGCGCCGTGGCCTACGCCGACGGCAGCCAGAGTTGGACGGACCCATGGGGGCTCAACAGCCAGACGGTGGTTGCCGAGGATGGCGGTCGCTACACGGTCTTCAGCGACGGCTGGACGGAATCCGAGTCGCTCGACGGCCGAACCATGATCCGCACGAGCCCCACCGGCGCGACCGAGACCCGGACGACCCTCGCCGACGGCACCGTCCAGATCGACTACCCCGGCGGTGGCACCACCCGTTTCGATCCGACAACGGGTGAGGGCTCCTACACGGAGGCGAACGGCTCCGTGTTCCTGTTGCGCCGGCTCGACGATGGAACGATCGTGGGGACGGACTCCCGGGGTCGGGTCATCGAGCACAACCCGATGACCGGGTCGACCCGCATGGCAGGGGCCGATGGCACGAGCCAGACCACCACCCGACTCGAGGACGGTTCCTTCCGGGCGGTCCTCGTCGACGGCACCGAGATCGTGACCGCCCCCAATGGCTCGCAGGTGGTGACCGGCCCCGACGGCTCGTCCGCCGAGACGACGGTGACCGGCGACGGTTGGGTCTCCCGAAGGGAAGACGGCACAACGGTCACCAGTTCCACAGCCGGCGACGGCACCACCCGGGTCGCCTACGACTACATGGCCGGTGCGGGCGGGATCAGCTCGATCGCACGCAATCCGGGTGACGGGACCATGCAGGTCGTCCTCGGAAACGGCGACACCATAGATATCTCCGTGGCCGAGGACGGTTCGATCACCATGGCGGGGCCCGACTTCGAGAGGACGTTCGAGCCGGGATCCGGCATCGCCGGACGGGTACAGACGGCCCTCGCCGACGATGGTTCCTCGACCGTGTCCACCGCATCCGGAACGACCTCGATGGTCTCCGCCGATGGCAGCACCATGACCGTCGAGTCCTCCGACGGGTCGACGGCGATCGCCACCAAGGACAGCGAGGGCGTCACCGTCGACGTGGACGGAGTGACCTACACGTACGCCTTCAACTAAGGCTCGTCCGCCCAGGGGCTACGGGCGGCTTCGCAACACCCAGGGGCCCCGGTCCAGCAACGCCGCCACAAACAGGAACACGCCGCCCACGGCGATCACCAGCAGGCCCGAACCGACCCTGAACTCGAAGCCCTGGATCGGCGGCAGGGCGCGCACGTCACCGATCTCCAGGCCGGTCAGGACCAGCAAAACCACCCCCGCGGCGAGGAGCACGAGCTTTACGGCAAACCCACGCACCCCGACCCAGAGGGCACCGGTGGCGGCCGCACCGACAAGTCCGAGGACGAGCACCAGCACGGCGTCGCCGGCCTGGTCCCAGCCGATCTCGGACACGCTGTCGGATCCCTCGGCGACGACCCACGGCAGGAACGTTCCGAAGATGGCGAGGACGACGCCTGTGGATGCAACGAGAGATGCCAACCAGTTCGGCTCCGGCTCCGGGCGCTCGGGCCGCCGCGGCACGGCGGATTGCTGTGGTGCCATCGGCGGCGTGTCGCCGGGCCGAACCGCGGAGATGCCCATCGGCGGGGTGTGCGGCAGTGGGGGGCTGTCGTGTCCCGTATGCCCACCCTCCGGGTGACCATGGGCTTCAACCTCGTCGGACATCGCACTCATCCCTCTGATCGAATGCCCCGGCCCTCGGTGTCGGGCCGCCCCGATCGTCGAGCACCGGGCGGGATTTGAACCCGCGGCTTTACGGCTTTGCAGGCCGTTCCCTTGGTCCGCTCGGGCACCGATGCCTGCTCCAGCCAGAAGCGGGAGCGAGAGTCATGGTATCGGCGACGCGCCTCTCCGTGCCGTCCACTTCGGTCGGCGGGGCCCGCTGTGACAGGCTGCCAACCATGAATACACGTTCGGCGCAGGAACTGCTCGCCCCCCTCGCCACCCAACAGGCGGACCTCGATGGCGGTCGGCGCCTGATCGAGACCTACACCATGGAGGGAATGCTCGGCATGCTCTGGCACGGGCCGTCGGACGCCGAGGAGGTGGTGCTGTGNGCGGCGGGCGGAATGGGCGGCTACCTCGGCCCGGCCGACGGCCTCTACACCCATCTCGGCGAAACGCTTGCCGGGACGAGCTGTGCAGTCGTCTGCGTCGACTACCGCCGGCCCAGCCACCTCGAGTCGTCGCTGCTGGACCTGGCGGCCACGGCCGACCGGGCCGTTCAGCAGGGAGCGCGCCGGTTCGTCGTACTCGGGCACTCGTTCGGCGGGGCGGTGGCGATCCAGGCGGGTTGCGCCCTCGGGCCCTACTGCGCCGGCGTCGCCACCTTCGCCACGCAGAGTGCCGGTTGCGAGCAGGCTGGCCAACTGGCGGCGCCACTCCTCCTGTTCCACGGGGCGCAGGACAGGATCCTCGGCCCCGAGAACAGCGAGATCGTGCGCTCGCTGGCAAGCCAGGGGAACGTCCGGGTGTTCGACGGCGCCGACCACCTGCTCACCGAGGTGGCCGACGAGATCCGCGAGTTGATGGCAGCCTGGATTCCGGAGCGGTTCGCCCAACACAGGGCCGCTTGACGCGTCCGATGGTTCCAGCCCGCCGTCAGGCNTCGGGCTCCTTGTCCTCGGCCAGCTTGACTGTGCAAGTGCCCTGGGCGACGGCGACGAGTCGCCCCTCGTTCTCGACCCGGATCGACACCACGGCCAGCCTCTTCGTCATGGACACAACCTCGGCGGTTGCCCTGCAGGTCCCACCGCTGACCGGACGCAGGTAGTTCACCTTGAANTCGGTCGTCGCCGCCCAGGACCGGGGCGGCATNACCGGATAGAGCACGACNCCGAGGCANTGGTCGCACANCGCTGCGAGGCAGCCNCCGTGCATGTTNCCGATGAAGGTGATCAGGTCGTCGCGCACCTCNAACTCGACAACGAGCCGACCGGCNGCNGCCTCGACNACGANCAGGCCGAGGAANCCGTCGATGCCGCCCTCCGGTTGCCGNCCGACCATCAGGTCGACGAANCCCGGGTTCACCAGTTCCAGTTCGGGNCCNCTCATNGCTCCACTCCCTCCTCCGGGCCGCACCCATCGGGCGGCCACGGCTCCATGCCGTCGTCCAGCGGTACGTCGAGGCTCCTCAGCAGGCGGGCGAACAGGCTCCAGTTGCCGATGACCGCCACCAGTTCCACGAGGAGCGCTTCGTCGAGGTGCTCGGCGCAGGCCTCCCAGGTGGCGTCACCGATGGCGCCGGTCGCCAAGGTCTCGTCGGTGGCAGCGAGGATTGCCCGCTCGACGGGTCCGAATGCGTCGTGTCTTTCCCAGTCCCGAACGGCGACCAGGTCGGCCTCGTCGATGCCGAGGGCGACGGCCACGTGCCAGTGCTGCGTCCATTCGTAGACGGCACCGCTCACCCAGCCGATGCGCATGATCACGAGTTCGCGCAGCCGCTGGTCGAGGCTGCCNTTCCAGAGCAGTCGGTGGAGCAGGCCGTTCAGAGCGGCCGCTGTAGGAGGGTCGTGCANGAGNATCCGAAAGACGTTGAGGTCCGCCATCCCCTCCGGGACACCCGCGTCGAGCGCCCGGGCCCGGGCGTCGTCGACGTCGAGCATCGGGATTCGTCGGCTCCCGGCGCCTCGCTCGTTCACCTGCTGCATGCCTCCCCCGAACCCCTGCCGCGGCTTTGTGACTCGTACGCTAGGCACCCAAAGGAGGCCGAGCATGACCGAACGACCGGCGACGTCACGGGCGCTGGTGCTGTGCGCGCCCCGGATGCTCGAGTTGCGCGACATCAGCGTCCCGGCACCCTCTCCTGACACGGCCCTCCTCGAGGTCGAGGCTTGCGGGCTCTGCGGCACCGACCACGAACTCTTCACCGGCGCCCTACCGCTACCGACCCCGCTGGTCCCAGGCCACGAGACGGTCGGCACGCTGCTCGAGGTGGGTGAAGCCGCTGCCGANGCCTGGGGCGTGTCGGTCGGTGACCGGGTCGCCGTCGAGTGCTTCCAGTCGTGCCGCACATGCGATCCCTGCCTTTCCGGCGCCTACCGGCGCTGCACCACCAACGGCCTGCGCACCGCTTACGGACTCTCCCCCCTCGACGTCGGTCCCGAACTCTCCGGCGGCTGGGCCGTACACCACGCCCTAGGTCCCGACTCAATGGTGCTGCCGATACCCGACGGACTCGACCCGGTCNACGCGACGCTCTTCAACCCGGTGGGTGCCGGGATCCGCTGGGGGGCCGAGTTGCCGAGCACCGGCCCCGGCGACGTCGTCGCCGTCCTGGGCCCCGGGATCCGGGGACTGGCTGCTGCGGCGGCAGCGAGGGAGGCGGGTGCCGACTTCGTGGTGGTCACGGGCAAGGGACCCAACGACCGGTCGCGCCTCGAGGCGGCTGCCGCCTTCGGCGCCGACATCACGGTCGACGTCGACGAGGAGGACCCCGCCGTCGCACTGCGTGCTGCGACCGGTGGTCCCGGGGCGAGCGTCGTGGTAGACGTGACCGCCAATGCTCCCGAGGCCCTCGGACAGGCCGTCCGAATGTCGGCCCCCGAGGCCCGCATCGTGCTGGCCGGCACCCGTAACAGCACGAAGACGCCCGGCTTCGACCCGGACCACATCGTCTTCAAGGAACTTCATCTTCTGGGTGCCCTCGGCGTGGACGCTCCCGCATACCTGGCGGCCTTAGACCTGCTCGCCACCGACCGCTACCCCTTCCGCTCGGTTGCCAGACGGGTCGANCCGCTCGAGGGCGCCGCCGACCTGCTGGCCACCATGGCCGGTGAGGGTGCCGCTCCCCCGCCCATCCACGCCGTCCTCGTGCCATGACCGACTTCGANCCTTATGCACAGACCGGTGGCCCCATCGAGGGCANGGGACCCGTGCCACNTTCCAAGCNGCGGCGTCGACGGGAACGCGAGCGCCCCACCCCGTACGACCTTCCGGCGACGCCTCCCCGACCCGCCGCACCCGCCGATGACCTCGTCGATGCCGGCTTCGGACGCCGCCTCGGGGCCTTCGTCCTCGACTGCCTCATCCTCGTCATCCCGGGCAATGCACTGTCATCGTTCGTAAGGCTGTTCTTGGCAAAGGAGCCCGGGACCTGTGAGAAGGCTGACGGCACGTTGTACGCGTGCGACGTCCTCACCAGCGACTCGGAGGGCATCCACGGGCTGTTTCTGCTAACTCTCCTCCTGTTCATCGTGATCTTCTACTTCGGCCACCTCGAGGGCCGCCGGGGCGGCACCCCGGGAAAGCGCATCGCCAAACTCAAGGTGGTCGACGCGACCACCGGGGCACCCATCGGCATGGGTCGGGCGATCGGCCGCTGGATCATGCGCTTCGCCTCGGCGATTCCGTTGTGGCTGGGCTACTTCTGGATGCTCTGGGACGACGACAGCCAGACCTGGCACGACAAGGTGGTTCGCAGCCGCGTCGTCNGGGCCTGANNCNGCGTCNTACGCTCCNGCCATGAGCGAACCCGAGTACGCACCGAGCCCCTGGGAGTTCGTCGCAGACCACGTCGAGCGCTACCTCGCCTCCGACGGTGAGGATGGCTACGAGATGGAGGGCGCCCCCTGCGTCATCCTCACCACGACCGGCCGTCGGACCGGCAAGGTGCGCCGCACACCGCTCATCCGGGTCCACGACGGCGATAACTACCTGGTTCTCGCATCTCTGGGCGGCGCACCCCAGCATCCCGTCTGGTACCTGAACCTCCTGGCCGACCCCGAGGTAACGCTCCAGGACAGGGGCGTGGTACACGAACTCGTCGCCCACACCGCCTCGCCGGAGGAGAAGGCCNGTCTCTGGCCGATTGCAGTCGCCGCGTGGCCGTCCTACGACGACTACCAGGCCAAGACCGAACGCGACATCCCGCTGGTGGTTCTCGAACCGCGCTGAGCGGCGCTCGTCAGCCCCATCGACGGGAGTCGATGACACCGGTGTCGAAGCCGGCAAGGTGCAGCCCGCCGNCGAACCGGGCGTGTTCGACCTTGAGGCACCGGTCCATCACCAGGTCCATCCCGCCGTCGAGTGCGATGCGGGCGGCCTCGGGGCTCCAGAGCCCGAACTGGGTCCAGAAGGCCTTCGCCCCGANGGCGACCGACTCCTCGGCCACGCCGGGCACGCCGTCGAGCCGTCGGAACACGTCGACGAGGTCCGGCACCACCGGCAGGTCCGNCAGTGACGGCACGCACGGTCGTCCGAGGATCTCGTCGGCGGTCGGGTTGACGAAGTACACCTCGTANTCGGCGGACGAACTGACGAGGTAGGTCGCCACGAAGTTGGAGGGCCGTGCCGGGTTGGGCGACACGCCGACCATGGCGACGGTGCGCACCGAGTGGAGNATGTCGAGNCGCTCGGCAGCGGTCGGCTCGCTCCAACCATCGACGGGCGTGTGCTCGCTCACCGCCGTGCCGCCCCGAGTGCCTGGTCGAGGTCCCACAGGATGTCATCGACGTCCTCGAGCCCGACCGACAGGCGGACCATCTCGGGGGTGACGCCCCCGGCTTCGAGGTCCTCGTCGGAGAGTTGCTGGTGGGTGGTCGAGCCGGGATGGATGACGAGCGTGCGGGCGTCGCCAACGTTGGCGAGGTGGCTGACGAGCTCGAGCGACTCGATGAAGGCGGCCCCCGCCTCCCGGCCGCCGGCCACGCCGAAGGTGAAGATCGCCCCCGGGCCCTTCGGCATATAGCGCTGCGCCAGGTCGTGGTACGGCGAGTCGGGCAGGCCGGCGTACGCCACCCAGTCGACGCCGGCGTGGCCGTCGAGGAACCCAGCCACCCGTTGGGCATTGGCGACGTGCTCGTCCATGCGCTGCGGCAGGGTCTCGAGTCCCTGGAGCAGGAGGAAGGCGTTGAACGGCGACAGCGAGGCACCCACGTCCCGCAACTGCTCTGCCCGCAGCCTGGTGCAGAAGGCGAACTCGCCGAAGTTCTCCCAGAAGCGCAGGCCGTTGTAGGCGGGGGTGGGCTCGGTCATCTGCGGGAACCGGCCCGAGCCCCAGTCGAAGCGCCCCGACTCCACGACCACCCCGCCGATGGTGGTGCCGTGGCCGCCGATGAACTTGGTGGCCGAGTGCACGACGATGTCGGCACCGTGCTCCATCGGCCGGCACAGGTAGGGCGTGGCGAAGGTGCCGTCGACGACGAGCGGGAGGTCGTGGGCGGCGGCCACATCGCCGAGGGCGGCCAGGTCGGCGACGGCGCCCGACGGGTTGCCGATGACCTCGGTGTAGAGGAAGCGGGTGCGGTCGTCGATCGCGGCGGCGAAGGACTCCGGGTCGTCGCCGTCGACGAAGCGGGCCTCGATGCCGAACCTGCCGAGCGTGACGTCGAACATCGTGTGGGTGCCGCCGTAGAGGGACGACGAGGTGACGAAGTTGTCGCCGGAGGCCGTGAGGGCTGCGGCTGTCAGGAACTCGGCGGCCTGTCCGCTCGAGGTGGCCACGGCGCCGATCCCGCCCTCGAGGCTCGCCATGCGTTCCTCGAATGCGGCGGTGGTGGGGTTGGAGATGCGGGTATAGATGGTGCCGTACTTCTGGAGGGCGAACAGGTCGGCGGCGTCGGCGGTGTCCTCGAACACGAAGCTCGTGGACTGGTAGATCGGCACNGCCCGGGCGCCGGTTGTCGGGTCCGGCCGTGCTCCGGCATGCAGTGCCCGGGTCCGGAACCCCCAATCGCGTTCTCCCATCTCCGCAGTGTAGGAAGCAACGCCGGCCAGGGCGTCGGCCGGACTATGAGGACAGGCAACCGGTTGTGCATGACATACTCGGGGTGNAGCNCATCANCNCAGGAGAACACCCNTGGCNGACTTAGACGACTCNTCGAACGAGGAAGCANCCGTGGACCAGAAGCCGGCCGGTTACGGCAAGCGCNTCTGGCGCNGGATCAGCGCGNNCGAGCGAGCAAAGGTCCAAAGGATTNTAGGGTNGGACCCAGTTGATGCTATAAAATCGACCATGTCTACCTTGGAGGACTCGTTGAACGAGGAAGCAGCCGTGGACCAGAAGCCGGCCGGTTACGGCAAGCGTGTCCTGGGTGCGATCATCGACTTCCTCATCGTGGCGGTCATCTATGGCGTGCCGACCGTCGTGTTCTTCATTGGTCTTGTTTCCGCCGGGAATGCGAGCGACAAGGGCGAGCCGACCACGACTGCGGCANNCATGATGATGNTCCTCGGCGGTGTCGGTGGACTGGCCGCACTNGTCTGGGCGATCTGGNTGTTCGGCTACCGCCAGGGCGTCACCNGNACCACGCCCGGCAAGCGGGCCGCCGGCACCCGCCTCACCAGGATCGGCACCGGCGAGGCACCCGGTGGCAGCATCGGTGTAGGCCGGATCCTCGTGCCGTGGCTCNTCNNCTCCGCTACNGCTGGCGTGTACGTGATCATCGACTACCTGTGGCCCCTGTGGGACGACCACAAACAGCGNGTNTCCGACAAGCTGTTCNNGACCCAGGTGGTGCTCGACGACCGTCCNGCGACCCCGGCCCAGTNCAACCCGATCNGCTGACCCNNCACCTCATNGCCTCNCCCACCNGNCGGTAATTTGACTGGTACAGNATTACCGTGTCTATGATNTNGGNCGTGCNNCGCACCTCCCTCGCCTCCGTCCTNCCCTCGTCCGTCGANCCGACCAGCGAGGCGTTCCTGAAGAACCGGGCCGACCTGCTCGAGCANNTNGCCGTCATCGACGAACTGCTCGACGAGGCGGAGGCCGGCGGCGGGCCCGAGGCCACGGCCCGACTGCGCTCCCGGGGCAAGTTGCCGGTGCGCGAGCGCATCGCCAACGTGCTCGACCCGGACAGCCCATTCCTCGAGATCAGCCCCCTCGCCGGCTACGGCACCGACTACGCCGTCGGCGGCGGGATGCTCGCCGGCATCGGCGTGGTCGCCGGCACCGAGTGCGTGATCCTCGCCAACGACCCCACGGTGCTCGGCGGCGCNCTCACCCCCTACGCCGCCAAGAAGTGGATGCGGGCCATCGAGATCGCCCGCCAGAACCGCATCCCCTACCTCAGCTTCGTGGAATCCGCAGGCGCCGACCTGCGGGTCTCCACCAGCGACGGCGACCGGGACAGCAAGGGTCGCAGCAAGCGGGCCAAGGTCGACCACTTCGCCGAGTCCGGCCGCTTCTTCTACGAGATGATCGAACTCTCCAAGATGCGCATCCCCACCGTGTGCGTCGTGTTCGGCTCGTCCACGGCCGGCGGCGCCTACCAACCCGGCATGTCCGACTACAACATCTTCATCAGGGACCAGTCGATGGTGTTCCTCGCCGGCCCGCCCCTCGTGAAAATGGCCACCGGCGAGGACTCGGACGCCGAGACCCTCGGTGGCGGCCAGAAGCACGCCGAGGAGTCCGGGCTGGCCGACTACCTGGCCGAGGACGAGATGGATGCCCTGCGCATGTGCCGCGAAGTCGTCTCGCACCTCGACTGGAGCCACGAGGGGCCGCCGCCCAGCTTCACCCCCGAACCGCCGGTCCACGACCCCGAGGAACTGCTCGGCCTCGTCAGCCGCGACCTGCGCCAGCCCGTCGACGTCCGCGACGTCATCGCACGCACCGTGGACGGCTCCCGGTTCGAGGAGTTCAAGCCCCGCTACGGCTCGTCGATGGTCTGTGGCTGGGCGTCGATCCACGGCTACCCCGTCGGCATCCTCGGCAACAACGGCGTCATCTACCCGGAGTCGGCAGAGAAGGGCGCCCACTTCATCCAACTCTGCAACCAGCGCAACATTCCGCTGCTGTTCCTCCAGAACATCACCGGCTTCGTCGTCGGCCGCGACTTCGAATCAGAGGGGATCATCAAGAAGGGCTCCCAGATGATCAACGCCGTCACCAACTCGACGGTGCCGCACCTGACCGTGATCATCGGGTCCTCGTACGGCGCCGGCACCTACGGCATGTCCGGCCGGGCCTACGGCAACCGCTTCACCTTCCTGTGGCCGACCGCCAAGGTCGCCGTGATGGGACCAAAGCAGATCGCCGGCGTGATGTCGCTGGTGCGCCGCGGCCAGGCCGCCCGCAAGGGGCTCGAGTTCGACGAGGAAGCCGACGCCGAGATCGTCCGCATGGTCGAGGAAAGACAGGAAGCCGACTCCCTGGCCCTGGTCGCCTCGGGTGCGATCAGCGACGACGGCATCATCGACCCGCGCGACACCCGCACGGTGCTGGGCCTGTGCCTGTCCGTCGTCCGTAACCGGGCCATCGAGGGCACCACCGACTACGGGGTGTTCCGCCTGTGAACCTCGCTTCGGTGCTCGTCGCCAACCGGGGCGAGATCGTCCGACGGGTGTTCCGCACCGCCCGGGACATGGGCCTGCGCTGCGTCGCCGTGTTCGTCGACGCCGATGCCGACGCCCCGTTCGTGGCCGAGGCGGACGACGCCGTCCGCCTGCCCGACGGCTACCTCGACGGGGCGGCGATCATCGCCGCCGCCCTCGCCACCGGCGCCGACGCGATCCACCCGGGCTACGGCTTCCTCGCCGAGAACGCCGACTTCGTCGAGGCCGTCGAGGCTGCCGGACTCGTATGGGTCGGTCCTCCGGCCGATGTGGTCCGCTCCATGGGTGACAAGTTGGCGGCCAAGGCGGCGGCCGATGCCGCCGGGGTACCCACCCTCCCCTCCTCGGACGACCCGACCGACGCCGGGTCCGTCGGCTACCCACTCCTCGTGAAGGCGGTGGCCGGCGGTGGCGGAAAGGGCATGCACCTGGTCGAATCAGCCGCCGACCTCGACGAGGCGGTGGCCTCGGCCCAGCGGGAGGCCCTGGGGGCCTTCGGCGACAGTCGGGTCTTCCTCGAACGCTACGTCGCACGCTCCCGCCACCTCGAGGTCCAGGTCCTCGGCGACGCCCACGGCGGGCTCATCCACCTCGGCGAACGCGAGTGCTCGATCCAGCGCCGCCACCAGAAGGTCGTCGAGGAGTCGCCGTCGCCCTTCGCCGACGAAGCCCTCCGGTCCACCCTGGGGGAGGCAGCGCTCCGACTGGCCGAAGGCATCGGCTACCGGTCGGCCGGCACCGTGGAGTTCCTCGTCGACGACGAGACCGGCGAGTTCTTCTTCCTCGAGNCCAACACCCGACTCCAGGTGGAGCACCCCGTCACCGAGGAGGTCACGGGCATCGACCTCGTACGCGAACAGTTCCGGGTGGCCGCCGGCGAGCACCTGGACCGGTTGCAGGACGAAGTGGTGTCCACGGGCCACGCAATCGAGGTCCGCCTCTACGCCGAGGACCCCGACCACGGCTTCCTGCCGGCCACCGGCACCCTCCACGCATTCGTACCCGCCGACGAGCCGGAGGTCCGCTGGGACAGCGGCATCGAGCAGGGCTCCCGGGTCACGGTCGACTTCGACCCGATGCTCGCCAAGGTCGTNGCCCACGGATCCACCCGCGAGGAGGCCGCCCGTCGNCTCGCCCTAGCCCTCGAGCGCCTCCACCTCGGCGGTGTCACCACCAACCGCGACTTCCTCGTCGCCACGCTGCGCCACGAGGCGTTCCTCGCCGGCGACACGACNACCGACTTCATCGAACGCAACGCNCCCTCCGGTTCGGCACCCCACTCCCGGAACGAGGTCGGACGGGCAGCCGTCGTGGCCGCCCTCTGGCTGCTGGGGCGCAACCGGGCCGATGCCGGNGTCCTGGCATTCGCCCCCGCCGTCTGGCGCAACGCCCGACTCCCCGACGAGCGGGTCGTCCTCACGCACGGCGACGGTGAGGTCGAGGTCNGCTACCGGGCCGAACGAGNCGGCGGCTTCACCGTCAACGGCACCTCCTCCGCCCTGATCCACCGCTGGTCCGACCACGACATCGACGCCGAGGTCGACGGCCGACGCTCGGTCAGCCGGGTCACCCGGGCCGATGGGCGGATCTGGGTGCAGGTGACGTCCGGAACCGTCGGGTTCGGGATCGCCCCCCGGTTCACCGTGCCCGGCACCGAGGATGTCCACGGCGGACTCGTCGCCCCGATGCCCGGCGTCATCCTCGAACTTCGCGCCGGACCGGGCGATCGCGTCGCCGCCGGTGAGACACTCGTGGTCATGGAGGCCATGAAGATGGAGCACCACATCAGCGCCCCGGAGGACGGCACGATCACCGAGGTGCTCGTGGCCGTCGGCCAGCAGGTCGAGAACGGCACCGCCCTGATGGTGCTCGAGCCTGACGAGGATTCATCGTGAGCGACCCGATCCGCATCGCCAACTGCTCAGGCTTCTACGGCGACCGGCTCTCGGCCGCCGCCGAGATGGTCGAAGGCGGCCCGATCGACGTGCTCACCGGCGACTGGCTGGCCGAACTCACGATGCTGATCCTCGCCCGCACGCAGGCCAAGCGCCCCGGCGGAGGCTATGCCCGCAGCTTCGTACGACAGATGGAGCAGGTGATGGGCACCTGCCTCGACCGGGGCATCCGGGTCGTGGCCAACGCCGGCGGTCTCGACCCGGACGGATGCGCCGAGGCTGTCGCCGAGGTCGCCGACAGGCTGGGCCTCTCCCCCACCATCGCCTACGTCGACGGCGACAACCTGCTCCCGCGCCTCGACGACCTCCTCGCCGCCGGCGTGGACCTCCCCGACCTCGTCACCGGCGAACCCCTGACCGAACCCGGTCGCTTCATCAGCGCCAACGCCTACTTCGGCTGTTGGGGCATCGTCGAAGCGCTCGACCGTGGCGCCGACATCGTGGTCACCGGTCGCACCACCGACGCCGCCGTGGTCTGCGGCCCGGCCGCCTGGCACCACGGCTGGGCACGCGACGACTGGGACGCCCTCGCCGGCGCTGTCGTCGCCGGGCACGTCATCGAGTGCGGCACGCAGGCCACCGGGGGCAACTACTCGTTCTTCACCGAGATTCCCGGACTCGAACGGGCCGGGTTCCCCTGGGCCGACATCGCCGCCGACGGATCCTCGGTGATCGGCAAGCACGACGGCACCGGCGGTGCCGTCACCGTCGGCACCGTGACCTCGCAACTGCTCTACGAGATCGGCGCCCCCGGCTATCTCGGCCCCGACGTGACAGCCCGTTTCGACACCATCCGCCTCGAGCAGGAGGCGCCCGACCGGGTCCAGATCAGCGACACGAGGGGCGAGCCGCCGCCACCCACCCTCAAGGTCTCGATGAACCGCCTCGGCGGATACCGGAGCGACCTCGCCATCGGCCTGACCGGCCTCGACGTCGACGCCAAGGCCGAGTTGGTCGAGGCCGCCTTCTGGCGGGCCTGTCCCCTCGCCCCCGAGGACTTCGACGAGGTGTCCAGTCGGACCGTGTACACGGGCAAGGACGACCCCGCCTCGAACGAGGAGGCCGTCGCCCAGTGGTGCCTCACNGTCAAGGACGCCGACGAGCAGAAAGTGGGCCGTGGCGTGTCCAACGCCATGAACGANNTGGCGCTGGCCTCGATCCCGGGNTTCTTCGCCGCCCGCAGCGGCGGTGGCGCCCGGGCGTTCGGCGTCCACCGCGCCGGNCTGGTCCCCGCCGGACTCGTGCCCCAGCACGTCGTGGTCCTGGGAGGAGACCGCACCGTCGTCGACTCCGCGGCCCCCGAGGGCGACGTTTCCGTCGAGCCCGTGCCGGCACCACCGTCCGAGGTGCCGGCAGGCCCGACAGTCCCCGCTCCGCTCGGCCGAGTGGTCGGCACCCGCTCCGGCGACAAGGGGGGCGACGCCAACCTCGGCGTGTTCGCCCGAACCCCCGAAGCCTGGGCGTGGCTGGACGGCTTCCTCACCACCGACCGGCTCCGGCAACTCCTCCCCGAGGCCGCCGACCTCGAGATCGAACGCCACCTGCTGCCCAACCTGCTGTCGGTCAACTTCGTGATCCGCAAGCTCCTCGGCGAGGGTGTTGCCGCCTCGACCCGCCAGGACGGCCAGGCCAAGAGCCTCGGCGAGTGGCTGCGGGCACGCGTCGTCGACGTCCCCGAGTCGCTCCTGGAGTCCGCATGAACTCCGCTACCGCGACCGTCGACCTCCTCGACCTGCTCCGCGACGTCCCGGCTCCCCACCCCGTGCTCGACCATGAGCGCGAGCGACAGTTGACGGACCGGCAGCGGGACGTCCTCGACCGGCTGGTCGAACTCTTCGACGAGGGCTTCTCCCACCTCACCATGGCCGACCTGGCCGCCAAGCTGAACTGCTCGCTGCGCACCCTCTACGGGCTCGCCCCCAGCCGGGACGAACTGGTGCTCGCCGTCGTCGACCGCAACCTGCGGTCGGTCGGGCGAACCGCCCGCGACGCCATCCACTCCGACATGGCCCCCCTCGAGGCGATCCGGCACTACCTCGAGGCAGCCAACGTGGCCGTGGCCGGCACCACCGAGGCCTTCGCCCGCGACCTCGCCACCCTGCCCGCCGGCCAGCGACTGAGCGACCAGCACTCCGACTACCTCGTCGCCGTCACCCGTCGCCTGCTCGACCTCGCCGTGGAGCGGGGCGACATCGACGACGTCGACACAGCCGCGGTCGCCCGGGTGACGGCTTCGCTGGGCCGCGACCTCTCACGACCCGATGTCTTCACCACCCTGCGCTCAACGCCCAAGGAAGCCGCCGACGCCGTCCTCGACCTCGTCCTGAGCGGCCTTACCGCCCACCGAGCCTGACCCCCGGAGGTCCCAACATGCACGTCACCGAGGTCGCCAGCGACCTGGCGGCCGAACAGCAGGCCCTCGACGACCTGCTGACGGAGGTCGACGACGAGGCCTGGGTGACGCCCACGTCGAGCCCCCGTTGGAGCGTGGCCGACCAGGTCGCCCACCTCACCTACTTCGACGGCACCGCCGCACTCGCCATCACCAACCCCGACCGCTTCCGTACGGCGCTCGACGACCTCCTGGGCGTCGCCGGCGGGGGCGACGGGGCGATCGACGACCTCACTCTCGGGCGTGCCCGGAGGATGTCGCCCCCCGGGGTGTTCGAGGCGTGGCGGGCGAACCGTCGCCTGCTCGCCGACGCCGCGGCCACGCTCGCCGACGACTCCCGGGTCATCTGGTACGGACCGTCGATGGGCGCCAAGTCCTTCCTCACCGCCCGACTCATGGAGGTGTGGGCCCACGGCCAGGACATCGTCGATGCGCTCGGACTGGACCGGCCGGCCAGCGATCGCCTCCGCCACGTCGCCCAGTTGGGGGTGATCACCCGCAGTTGGTCCTACGTGAACCGCCGGATGGACGTCCCCGAGGGCGAGGTCCGGGTCGAGTTGGCGGCCCCCTCCGGCGAGGGGTGGACCTGGGGCCCGGAGGATGCCACGAATGCCGTCCGGGGCGACGCCGAGGACTTCTGCCTCGTCGTCACCCAACGCCGCCACGCCGATGACACGGACCTCGACATCGAGGGCGAAGCGGCGCACGACTGGCTGCTCCGGGCACAGGCCTTCGCCGGCCCACCCACCGACGGACCCGACCCCGGGAGATCCTGATGCCACTCGTATTGACCGACCTCTCCGACGGCGTCCTCACGGTCACGCTGGCCGACGAGGCGAACCGCAACGCCCTCAGCGGCCAACTGGTCGGGGAACTGCACGACACCCTCGATGCGGCCGACGCCGACCCCGAGGTGAGGGTCGTCGTCCTCACCAACTCCGGGCGGGTGTTCTGCGCCGGCGCCGACCTGTCCGAACGCTCGTCCGGGGCGGGCAGCACCAACCGGAGACCGGTCGACCCCTCGCTGCTGTTCTCCCGCTTCGCCACGTCGCCGAAGGTCTACGTGGGCCGCATCGCCGGACACTGCGTCGCCGGCGGCATGGGCCTGGCGGCGGCGATGGACATCTCGATCGCCGTCGACGACGCCAAGTTCGGCTTCACCGAGACACGGGTCGGCGTCGCCCCGGCGATGATCTCCGTCGTCTGCCTTCCGAAGATGCGCTCGGCAGACGCCAGGGCTGCCTTCCTGCGGGGCAACCGGTTCCTCGCCCCCGAGGCGGCCCGGATCGGCCTCATCAACGAGGCCGTCCCGCCCCATGGACTCGACTCCGCCGTCGATGCCGTCGTCGCCGACGTCCTGGCCTGTGGACCCGGCGCGCTCGCCGCCGCCAAGCAGTTGTTGGCACAGGTCCCAGGGATGCCCGTCGACGAGGCCTTCGCCTGGACGGGCGAACTCTCGGCGTCGCTCTTCCGAAGCGACGAGGCCAGGGAAGGCATGCAAGCCTTCCTCGACAAGCGCCCTCCCCCCTGGGCGCGCTGACGAGGGGCAACGGCATGGCACACGGAGGTTCGCTCGCCGCACGTGCACTCAAGGACGCCGGCGTCGGCGCCATCTTCACGCTGACCGGCGGCCACATCATGCCCATCCTCGACGGAGCCCTCGACGAGGACATCCCGGTCATCGACGTTCGCCACGAGCAGGCCGCGGTCCACGCCGCCGACGCCTACAGCCGCCTCAACCCGGGGCGCATCGGCTGCGCCGTCCTGACCGCCGGCCCGGGCGTCACCGACGGGGTGACCGGCATCGCCAACGCCTGGCGTGCCAACAGCCCGATCCTCGTGATCGGTGGCCAGGGGCCGTTCTCGAACCTGCGCCGAGGCTCGCTCCAGGAGATGGACCACGTCGGGATGATCCGCCCCATCAGCAAGTGGGCCGACGCCTGCTACCAGACGGACCGCATCCCGGAGTACATCGAGATGGCGGTGCGCACCGCAGTTTCGGGGGTGCCGGGGCCGGCGTTCCTCGAGATCCCGATGGACGTCCTCATGGCCCCCGCCTCGCTCGACGACGCCCGCTTCCCCACCATCCGCGCTACGCCGCCAACCGTCCACCCCGACCCCGCCGACCTGCAGGCCACACTCGACGTCCTGGCGACCGCCGAGCGGCCGGTGCTGCTGGGCGGGACCGGCGTCAAGTGGTCGCAGGGAGGCGCAGCGCTGGCCCGCTTCGCCGAGGCAACACGGATCCCGGTCTACCTCAACGGGATGGGCCGGGGCATGCTGCGCGCCGACCATCCCCAGTTCTTCAACCGCACCCGCCGCCAGGCGATGGAGGAATGCGACGTCTTCGTGCTGGTCGGATCCCCGCTCGACTTCCGCCTCCGATTCGGTGCCGCGGTGCCCGCCGGTGCCCGGATCGTCCAGTTCGACATGGACGCCACGCTGATCGGCCAGAACCGTTCCGCCGACGTGGGCGTGGTCGGCAACATCGGCGCCGCATTGGAGCAGTTGACCGACCTGTTGGAGGCATCCGGCCTGTCCCTCGACTTCGGCGAATGGAGCGACGGCCTGCGGGCCGACGAGGACGCCGCCGCAGCGGCCCTCGAGTCGCAACTCACCTCCGACGAGAGCCCCGTCGATCCCCTCCGCTTCGCCGCCGAGATCCGCGACTTCATCGACGAGGACACGATCCTCATCGGCGACGGCGGCGACATCGTGGCCCAGGCCTCCAAGGTCGTACCGGTCCTGCGCGAGAACTGCTGGATGGATCCGGGACCACTCGGCACGCTGGGCGTCGGCATGCCCTTCGCCCTGGCGGCGCAGCACTCGTTCCCCGACCGGCGCGTCCTGATCATCTACGGCGACGGGGCGTTCGGCCTCAACGGCTTCGAGTACGACACGGCGGTCCGGTTCGGGCTGCCGATCGTCGGCATCCTGGGCAACGACGCCGCATGGGGACAGATGCTGCGACCCCAGGTCGGCATCTACGGCGCCGACAGGAAGGTCGCCGTCGACCTCGCCCCGACCCGCTACGACCTCGTCGTCGAGGCGCTCGGTGGGCACGGCGAGTACTGCGAGCGACCCGACGAGATCCGACCGGCGCTGGAGCGGGCGTTCGCATCCGGCAAGCCGGCGCTCGTCAACGTGATGATCCGCAAGGACGAGGGCGCCCCGAAGGGCAGCACATACGTCTAGCCGGTCGCTATGCGCCGGTGGCGGCGGGCCGGTCGGTGGCGCTCCACTGCGACCACGACCCGACGTAGAGGCGCCCACGGCCCAGNCCGGCGTGCTCCATGGCCAACAGGTCGTGACAGGCGCTGACCCCCGATCCGCAGTAGGCGACCACNTCGGCGGCATCCGTGACGCCGAGCGACGCGTAGTGGTCCCGGAGGTCGTCGGGGGACCGNAAGCGGCCCTCGTCGAGGTTGGCGGTGAACGGGGCGTTGCGGGCCCCGGGGACATGCCCNGGCCGNGGGTCGACCGGCTCGGCCTCTCCGCTGAACCTCTCCGGGCTCCGGGCGTCGAGGACGATCCCCGACGCTGCGTGTCTCGCCACCTCGTCGATAGTGGCGAAGGCGCCGTCGGGCCACGGGCGGACCGGGCAGTCGACGGCGGGTCGGGTCGTGGAACCCGACTCGATCGGCCCGTCCCAGGCCTGCAGGCCACCGTCGAGCAGCGCTGCCTCCTGGCCGAGGACGCGCAGCATCCAGACCAGCCGGCCGGCGCTCATTCCCCCGCTGTCGTCGTAGGCCACGACNGNGTCGTCGGGCCCTATGCCNAGNGCCCCGAGTGCGTCGGCGAAGTCCCCGGCCGGGGGAAGCGGGTGGCGGCCGGACCCAGCGCTGGGCGACGCCGTCACGTCAGCGTCGAGGTCGACGAAGACCGCCCCGGGAATGTGTCCGGCCTCGTAGGCCTCACGCCCCGACCTCCCGTCGAGGTACCAGCGCACGTCGCAGAGCACGAAGTCGAGAACCGCGACCTCCTCAGCCTCGACGATCACCCCGAACGGTTGCACCCGACGATGTTGGCAGACCGTGCCGTCAGGGTGCGACCAGCGGCCAGGGCTCGATCCGCTCCCAGGCGGCGGCGAGGTCGAGCACCATGCGGTCCTCGTGCTGGCGCCCCATGAGTTGGAGCCCCACCGGCAGGCCGTCGACCGTCCCCGCCGGCACCGAGACTGCCGGATTGCCCGAGACGTTGGCCGGGATGGTGAGGGCGCCGTTGTTGCCCGCCGGCGACTTCTCACCGGCGACGCGGGTGTTCGACTCGATCTCGGCTGGGAACGCCACNTCGGGGTTCGAGGCACAGATCACGACGTCCACCTGGTCGAACAGCGCCGCCATGCGCTCGTTGGCCTCGGTCCGGCCGGCCTCGACACGGGCGGCGACCCCGAGGTCGAACCTCTCGAGGCCCATCCGGACNCCGAAGGCCATCGACCTCGTCATCTGGTCCTCGCAGTCGGGCCAGAGGTCGGCCAACTCCTGGTAGAGCCCGACCTGGTTGGCGATCGCCCACTCCCAGTCGATGCGCGGCAGCGACACCTCGACGTCGGCGAGTTCGAGTCCCAGGGCCTCGACCAGCCGGTGGCCGGCCTCGAGCACCCGTTCACGGACCGTGTCGGCAAGCATCGCNGACCCGAGGTCCGGGGAGATGGCGACCCGCAGCCCGCCCAGTTCGGTCGCTCCGAGGTCGGCTTCCCAACCCGCCTCTGCAGGGAGGCTGTAGGGGTCACGGGCGTCGAAGCCGGCGCACACGTCGTACCAGCGGGCCGCATCCCGGACCGAACGGGCGAGGCACCCCGACACGACGGTCATCGGGCCGATCGTGGTGTGGGGACCGCGGGGGATCCGGCCGGCGGTGCCCTTCATGCCGACGAGGCCGCAGAACCCCGCTGGGATGCGGATCGACCCGCCGCCGTCGCCGCCGGTGGCGATGGGTACGAGTCCTCCGGTCACGGCGGCGGCGCTGCCGCCCGAGGATCCGCCCGGCGTCGCATCCCTGCGCCAGGGGTTGCGGGTGATTCCGTTGAGCTTCGTCGTGGAGCAGTTGAGGCCGCCGAACTCGCTGGCCGTCGTGAGGCCGACGAGGTTGGCACCGGCTGCCTTGAGGCGGGCGACCATCGTGCCGTCGCTGGGGGCGGTGCGGTCGGCGAACAGCAGCGACGCATGCGTGTCGGGCCATCCCTCGACCTGGTGGAGCTCCTTGACGCCGATGGGCACGCCACCCAGCGGAAGCGACACGTCTGCGACCTCCGCGCGTTCGAGGGCACCCTCGGCGTCGATGAACGAGAAGGCGTTGAGGTCGCTGGCTTCGATCGCCGCCAGAGTCGCCCGGACCTCGTCGACGGGCGACCNCTCNCNNCTCCGGAAGGCCTCGACCAGTGACACGACATCGCCCTGCCACGTGCNAGCGGCGTTCACGATCCACCCACCTCCAGGACGGTGCGGATGCCCTCGGCCCGGCGCAGCCGGTCGAGGCCCTCGTTGACCTCGGACAGGTCCAGCCGGTGACTGATCATCGACTCGAGGTCAAGTCGGCCCGCCCGCCAGGCGGCGAGCAGCATTGGGATGTCCCGCTGCGGGTGGCAGTCGCCCAGCAGTGTCCCGACGATGCGCTTGCCCTGCGTGGCGAGCAGCACCGGGAGGAACTCGGTGGTCGCCATTGACACGTCGACGCCCACGACCACCGTCGTGCCCCGACGGCGGGTGGCGTCGAGACAGGTCGACACGAGGGCGGCGATTCCGGCCGCCTCGAAGGCGTAGTCGACTCCGATGCCATCCGTGGCCTCCAGCGCCCGGGCAACCACGTCGTCCTCCATCGGGTCGACGGTGAGCGTGGCGCCGAAGTGCAGGGCAGCGTCGCGTCGGCCCGCCACCGGATCGGACACGATGACCTGCCCTGCGCCGGCCAGTCGGGCCCCTTGCACGACCGAGATCCCGATGCCGCCNAGGCCGGTNACCAGCACCGTCGCCCCGGGTTCCACCTGTGCCGTNTTCACGACGGCGCCCACCCCCGTCTGGACGGCGCAACCGATCACGCAGGCGATCTCGAGCGGTGTGTCCGGATCGAGCCGGACGACGCCGGTCTCGCTCACGACCGTGAACTCGCTGAAGCCCCCGACGCCCACGCCCCGCCTTACCATCCGGCCGGAACGGGAGAACGGCGAGGTGCCGTCGGGTCGCGTCCCTCCGAGGAACGACTGCGCCTCGGCACACGCCGTCGGCTCGCCCCGGGAGCACCAGTAGCAGTGCCCGCATGGCGCCAGCGGCGTCAGCATCACCCGGTCACCGACCGCCACGGTCGTCACCGTCGAGCCGACCGCGGCCACGGTGCCCGCCGCCTCGTGCCCGAGGACGATCGGCTCGTCGGACCCCAGCCCGGCATCCACGAACGACAGGTCCGAGTGGCAGATGCCGCAGTGCGACACACGCACAAGAACCTCGTCGACCCTGGGCTCTTCGACCTCGACGTCGTCGACNAGGAGGAGGCGGTCCCGTCCTTCGTGGAGTGCGGCTCGCATCNACACTTCCCTACCGTTGACCAACAGTGGACCAGCAGTGTGGCCGCTGCCGGTCGTCGGGCGCCAACCGCACGTTGCTGGGTAGCGTCCAGCGGTGACCGATCCTTCCGGTGGCCGACCAACTCGACGTTCGCCTGACGGCTTCTACGGCTGGTGGATGGTCGGGTTGGCCAGCCTCATCGGCGTGCTCACCGGACCCGGGCAGTCGATCGGGGTTTCGGTGTTCCGACAGCACCTGTCCGACGGGCTCCGACTCTCCGATTCGGCCATCGCCACCGCCTACCTCGTGGGAACCCTGGCCTCGTCGACNTTCCAACCCCGGATCGGCCGCTGGGTCGACNAGGTCGGCGTGCGACGGGCGTCGACGACCTTCGGGTTCGCCTTCGCAATCGTCCTCGCCCACATGTCGCTGGTTCGGGGCGTGGTGTGGTTGGCGGTCGGGTTCTTCGGCATTCGACTGCTCGGCCAGGGGGCCCTGAGCCTCACGTCGACCGTGGCCGTCATGCACTGGTTCGACCGCCGCCGCGGCTTCGCTGTCGGCGTCAAGATGACCGTGACCTTTGGNGGGATGGCCTTCGTTCCGGTCCTGTTGGCGTTCGCCATCGACGCATGGGGTTGGCGCAACGCCTGGCTTATCGCCGCTGTGGCCATCGTCGTGACGGTNGGGCCGATCGGCTGGTTCGGGTTCGTGGACCGGCCCGCCGACCTGGGACAGCAGACGGACGGCGCTCCCCCGGACCCGGATGGCCGAGTTGCTTCGACGCGCCCGTCCGTCACGCGAGCCATGGCACTCNGCTCNCCGGCCTTCTGGACCCTCACTGNGGTGGTCGCGACCAATTCCNTACTCGGCACCGGCCTGCTGTTCCACCAGACCAACCTGCTCGGCGAGATCGGCTACTCGAACGCGCAGGCCGCCGCCATGTTTCTGCCGCAGGCGGTCGGCGCCGTCATCGGCGGCTTGGCGTTCGGATGGCTCGCCGACCGGGCNGCGCGCCCGNTCCTTCCGGCGACTGTGGCGCTACTCCTGNCCNCCACGACGTTCCTNGGTGGCACNTCGACGGCCTTCTCCGCCGTGCTCCTCTACTCGGTGGTGCTGGGGCTGTGCATGGGAAGCGGCGCTGCCNTACAGAGTTCCCTGCTCCCGGCGCTCTTCGGAGTGGGGCACATCGGCTCCATTTCGGGAAC
Organism: Acidimicrobiaceae bacterium; assembly: GCA_002699725.1. Lineage (GTDB taxonomy): Bacteria > Actinomycetota > Acidimicrobiia > Acidimicrobiales > MedAcidi-G1 > S20-B6. The sequence continues at coordinate 7,542 of PACE01000043.1, read as the reverse complement.
GCTCGGCCTCATAGGCGTCCTGGCGTCAGCAATGGGCGCCCTGACGTTCTCGGTCGGCAGTGGCGTCTTCGGTGGTTACCGGAGNGCCAGCCTGTGGTTCACGCTGTTGCCGCTGGTGGTCGCTGTCGTGGCGGTGGTGTTCCGGCGTTCGCTTGCCGTCGAACCGGCGGATTCGAATTCGTAGGAGGCGATCGCACCCGGTCGCTGCCGGTCTCAGGAGAAGGCGGGGATGACCTCGTTGCAGAAGAGTTCCATGGAGCGCTTNTGTTCGGGCAGGCCGAGGCCGAGGCTGGCGTAGTAGATGAACTCGTCNACNCCNAGNGCTTCGTAGCGGCGNAGNTTTGCGATCACTTCGTCGGGGGTGCCGAACATGAGGTTCTCGCTCAACGTGGCCGGCTCGTAGTCATCGCTGTTGGCGACCTGGTCGAGCGGAATGGCCCGCGGGAAGCCGTTCTCGACGTCTCCGAGGTTCTTGAACAGGTTCTCGAACTGGCTGAGCTGCCGTTGGGCGGCCTCGACGGGGACCATCCAGTCGTCGGCGGAGTCGTAGACGGCGGTGTGGCGCATGACGGCGAACGTGGGACGGTCGCAACCGGGGTTGGCTGCCACGGCGTCGTCGAGTTGCGACTTGTAGAGCTCCGCCTCGGCAAACGACCGTGCGAAGGGCCATGACAGGACGTTGCAGCCGTTCTTGACCGCGTAGTCGTACGTGATCGGCGACCGTGCCGCCACCCAGAACGGCGGATGCGGCTTCTGGACGGGCTTAGGCACCGACGTCGAGGTCGGAAACGACCAGAACTCGCCATCATGTGCGTAGTCGCCGGCCCAGAGGGCCTTGAGCACCGGCACCATCTCCTGCATGTACCGCCAGGCGTCGGTCTGCTTGAGCCCGGGTGCCATGCGGTCGAACTCGCGTTGGTACGCCCCCGAACCGATGCCGAACTCGAGGCGGCCGCCGCTGACCAGGTCGAGGAACGCAGCCTCGCTGGCAAGGTTGATCGGATGCCAATAGGCGGCGACTGCGACTGCCGTGCCGAGCCGGATGCGGTCGGTGTGGCCAGCCCACCACGTCAGGATCTGGAACGGGTTCGGGGCGATGGTCATCTCGAGGGCGTGGTGCTCGGCTGCCCAGACGATCGTGAAGCCGCCGGCCTCCGCCATCTGGACCATCTCGAGTGTGTGCGCGGCGACCACGTCCATGTCGGCACTGTCGTCCATGCGCTCGAGGTTGATCGCGAGTTGGAACTTCATGCCTGCTCCTGCTCCTCGTCAACGGCCGCCTAGCTTCTCGACCGACCCCACCCAGAACGCCCGACCGTAGCCGCAGCCCTCCCGTCCCACGACGTCCAGCACGGCGTCCTCCCGTGCCGGGAACTGATCTCGTCGGAGCCGACAGCGACGGGCCCCGGATCGACGCCTACCCGACCACCGATCGGGGTGTGGCGTTTCCGTCGGGCGCCGCCCCGGCCAGACTGCTGGTCGTGCAACTCGCAGAAACTCCCGAACAGCAGTCATTGCGCGCCGAGTTGCGCTCCTACTTCGCCGGGCTGATGACCGAAGACGCCCGGGATGCGCTACGCGGTGGCCACGAGGCATCCGCCGCCCGACGATCCGTCTTCCGGCAACTCGGATCGGACGGGATCCTCGGCCTCGGTTGGCCCACCGAATACGGGGGCGGTGGCCGACCGGAAACCGACCAGTTCATCCTGTTCGACGAGGCACAGCGAGCCAACTGCCCGATGCCGTTCGTGACCCTCAACACGGTCGGACCGACCCTCATGCGATTCGGAAGCGAAGCCCAGAAGCAGCGCTTCCTCCCGGGCGTTCTCACCGGTGACGTGATCTTCGCCATCGGCTACTCGGAACCAACGGCAGGCACCGACCTGGCCTCGCTACGAACCCGGGCCGTCCGTGACGGCGACGAATGGGTGGTGAACGGATCCAAGATCTTCACCAGCGGAGCCAACGAGGCCGACTACATCTGGTTGGCCTGTCGAACCGACCCGGACGCACGCAAGCACAGGGGCATCTCACTGCTGATCGTGCCCACCGACACCGAGGGATTTTCCTGGACGCCCATCATCACAGTGGGCGACGGGCCGACGACGAGCACCTACTACGACGACGTTCGGGTACCGGCCGACAACCTGGTCGGCGAGGTCAACGACGGCTGGTCGATGATCACGACGCAACTCAACCACGAGCGGGTCGGCCTGGCCGCCACCAGTGCCCAGGCATTCCGACTCTACGACGACACGGTGGCCTGGGCGGCCGACACCATGGCCACCGAAGGTGGACGGGTCATCGACCGGCCCTGGGTGCAGTTGGACCTGGCCCGCTGCCATGCCGAACTCGACGCCCTCCGACTCCTCAACTGGCGGATGACCCTCGACGTGGAGCGGGGTCGCCTCACCGCCGACCGGTCTTCGGCGGTGAAGGTCTACGGCACCGAGGCAGCGGTGAGGATCTACGAACGCCTACTCGGCATCGTCGGACCGGAGGGTCGGGTCAGGGCCGGTCAACCCGGAGCAGTGCTGCGCGGCGAACTGGAAAAGGCCGGCCGGGCCGCTCAGATCAACACGTTCGGGGGTGGGGTCAACGAGGTGATGCGAGAAATAGTTGCCTGGATGGGTCTCGGCCTGACCCGGACAACCCGACAGGCCTGAGGACGACAGTGGACTTCGACCTGAGCACTGACCAGCAGGCACTGGCCGACCTGGCCGACCAGATCTTCGGCGACCTCGCTTCAGCCGACCGGGTGGCCGAGGTGGAAGCCACCGACGACCGCTTCGACCGCAGCCTCTGGATGGCCCTGGCCGAAGCGGGCCTCGTCGGCGTAGCACTCCCCGAACGCGACGGGGGCCTCGGCCTCGGCATGGTCGAAGCCAGCCTTGTCCTCGAACAGCAGGGCCGACGGGTGGCCCCGGTTCCACTACTGGCCGTAACGGAACTCGGTGCGTGGGCAATCGCCGCCCACGGTTCCGACGCGCAGCGGGCCCGATGGTTGGAGGGCGTAACCCAAGGCAGCCGAATCCTGACCGGGGCGTGGACGGACCCGGCCGGGGCAGACCACTCGCAGCCCCTGACCGGTGTGGCCGACGGGGCGGGCTGGCGGGTCAGCGGGACGAAAGTGGCCGTGCCCGCCGCCGGTGTGGCCGAAGCCGTAGTCGTGCCAGTCGACACCGACGGCCACCGTGTGGCCGTCGTTCCACTCGATGCCGAAGGTCTGACCGTCACCCTCGCCGAGACGACCAGCCGGGAGATCCAGGGAATGCTCGAGTTCGACCACGTGGCAGTCGGTCCCGACGATCTCCTCGAGGGCGACGGCGACGAAATCACCCGGGCAGTGCTGGACCGGGCCCGGATCGGGACCTGCGCCATGGTGCTGGGCTGCTGCGAAGAGGCCCTGGCAATGGCGGCTGCCCATGTGTCCGAGCGCGAACAGTTCGGCCGACCGTTGTCCACCAACCAGGGGGTTGCCCTCCAGGCCGCCGACGCGGCGATCGACACCGACGGCATCCGGGTCACCCTCCAGCAGGCAGCGTGGCGACTCGACAACGGCCTCGACATCTCGCAGGCCGTGCCGACAGCCAAGTGGTGGGCGGCCGAAGCCGGCCAGCGGGTCGTGCTCACAACCCAGCACCTGCACGGTGGAACCGGGGCCGACATCAGCCACCCGGCGCACCGCTACTTCCTCTGGGTACTCCAACTGGCCGACAGCCTGGGCGGGGCAGGAACCCACCTGGCCCGGCTCGGCTCGACAATCGCCGACGGAGCCTCCTGANGGCCGAACAGGCAGGACTAGAGGCCNAAGCCGTCGACGACCGGCTCCTTGTCGGCGAAGAACGGCCNCAGGTGGTCNTCGAGGGTCTCGAGCGTCCAGTCGCCCTCGTGNGTGGCCTCGAATGCCCGACGGGGNCGTTCGTAGACCGTGACCTCGCCGCCCCAGACCTGAAGCATCTGGCCGGAGACCCGNTCGGCCAGCGGGGAGGCAAGCCAGGCCACCAGGGGCGCCACGTGCTCCGGGGCGAANGTGTCGAANCCATGCTCGGGCTGCTCAAAGCTTTTTGCTGCCGGACCGCCCATGATCATCCGGGTACGAGCCCGGGGTANCAGCACGTTGGCCGTGCACCCGAACCGGAGCACCTCACGGGCGGCCGAGACGGTCAGGGCGGTGATCCCGGCCTTGGCGGCGCTGTAGTTGCCGCTCCCCAAGGCACCGATCAGCGCCGCCTCCGAGGAGGTACTGATGAGTCGGCCACCAAGGGGTTCCCCACCCCCNNCCTTCCACNGNTCGCGCCAGTGGGCCAGCGTGTGGCGGATGGTGCAGAAGTGGCCCTTGAGGTGCACCCTGACCACGTCGTCGAAGTCCGATTCCTCCATCTTCTGGAGCATCGAGTCTCGGATGAATCCGGCGTTGTTGACGACNATGTCGAGNGANCCNAACTCGTCGACAGCCGTTCGGACCAGGTCGCCTGACTGCTCCCAGTNCGCCACGTCGCCGAAGTGGGCCACAGCCCGGCCGCCCATCGCAGTGACCTCGGCCACGACATCCTCGGCCGGCGAAGCATCGTGACCTGTGCCGACCAGCGTCGTGCCGAGGTCGTTGACGACCACCGCGGCACCATGGCGGGCCAACTCGAGGGCTTCGACCCGGCCCAGGCCACGACCCGCACCGGTGACAATGGCGACCCGGCCGTCGAGGAGCCCCATCGTCAGATCCGTTCGATGACCGTTGCCGTGCCGATCGCCCCGCCGCAACACATGGTGACCATCGCCGTCGAGGCGTCNCGCCGCTCCAATTCGTGNAGTGCCGTNACCAGGAGTCGNGAGCCGGTGGCCCCCACCGGGTGGCCCAGNGCGATGGCNCCCCCGTTCACGTTCACGTTCTCCGGATCGATCTCGGGNTACTGGCNCAGCCAGGAGAGCACCACGGCGGCAAACGCCTCGTTGCATTCGAAGAGGTCGATGTCGGACAACTGCATCCCGCTCCTGGCGAGGAGTCGTGCCGTGGCGTCGACCGGGCCGTCGAGGAGGTAGTAGGGGTCGGTNCCCACCACCACGTTGGCCACCATGCGGGCTCGGGGNTTNAGGCCGCGGGCNGCGGCCCGTTCGGCAGTCATCCACAGCAGGCCGGCAGCACCGTCGGAGATCTGCGACGAGTTTCCGGCCGTGTGGATCCCGTCGGCCATCACAGGATCGAGGCGGGCCAGGCCCTCGGCGGTGGACTCCCGNATCCCCTGATCGGCTGCGACACGCCGGGTCTCGGTGGTGCGGGCACCGTTGTCGTCGAGGACTGGGACGTCCACCGGGAGGATCTCCCNCTCGAAGTGGCCTTCCCTGGCTGCGAGGGCNGCCCGCTCCTGGGAGCGCAGTCCCCATGCATCGACGGCCTTTCGTGTGACTCCCCGGTTGGTGGCGATCCGCTCGGCGGCTTCGAACTGGTTGGGACTGTCCCACGGGAAGTCGTCGGGCTTCGAGGACCCCGGGCCNTTGGCGACGTTGGCACCGAGGCCCACATGGCTCATCAACTCGACCCCGCACGCCAGCCCCACGTCGATGGTGCCCGATGTGATCAGGGCGTGGATCAGGTTGTTGGCCTGTTGGCCGGATCCGCACTGGGAGTCGATTGTGGTGGCCCCCGTGGTGTAGTCGTCACCAGCGGTCAGCCAGGCGTGGCGAGTCACGTTGCTGGCCTGTTCGCCGGCCTGGGTCACGCACCCTCCGATGACCTGCTCGACCTCGGCCGGCTCCAGGCCGGCCCGGTCGACGATGCCCCTCTGGAGGGCTCCCAGAAGCTGGGTGGCGTGGAAGCCGCTCAGGTCGCCGGTGCCTTCCCGNCCCCGCCCGATCGGTGTCCGTAGCGCTTCGACGATGACGGCCTCGGCCATGGTGGCACTCTTCCTGTTAGACGACTCACATCATCGTCCAGGCGCCCGGTCGNCGGCNACATCGGCCCTTTCAGAAGCTGACGCCNACGAACCCGGGTTGGGACGGGTCGGATCTCCCCTCCTACGATCAGGGCCTCGGACCGTGACCCAAGTCATCCAATCAGTCCAGGCAGAGGGACCCGTGGAACTCAACGACATCGACCTGTTGGACCTNGACCGCTTTCGCGACCAGGAGCACTTCGCCATGTTCGACGTGCTCAGACGAGAGTCGCCGGTGCACTGGCACGAGGAGCCCGAAGGGAACGGGTTCTGGAACGTGGTNCGNCATGCGGACCTCGTCGAGGTGAACCGTCANCCAGAGCTCTTCTCCTCCGAGGTGAGTGGCGTCAGCATCTTCGACATGGAAGCACCTAGCGACGGTTCAGGCATGGACACCCGCGGGGTCATGATGATCATGACCGATCCACCCCGCCACACCCGCTACCGACGGCTCGTCAGCAAGGGTTTCACACCGAGGATGATCGGCCTCATCGAGACGTACCTGCGGCACCGGACCATNCTGGTCGTCGACGAGGTTATCGAACGTGGCGAATGCGACTTCGTGGTCGACCTGGCCTCGGAACTGCCNCTCCAGGCCATTGCCGAGATCATGGGCGTTCCCCAGGAGGACCGCCAGAAGCTCTTCAAGTGGTCGAACCAGATGATCGGGATCGACGACCCCGAATACCAGACTGACGACAACCGGGCGGCGGCGATCGAGTTGTTTGCGTACTCGAACGCCCTGGCGGCCCAGAGGCGCGAAGACCCCCGCGACGACATCGTGACCGCTCTCATCAACGCCGAGATCGATGACGGTGAGGGCGGCCTGACCCAACTCAACGAGTTCGAGTTCGACGCCTTCATGCTTTTGCTGGCCGTGGCCGGCAACGAGACCACCCGCAACGCCACGGCGCACGGCATGTGGGCCCTGATGTCCAACCCCGATCAGTTCGAGTTGCTCAAGGAGAACCGTCAGGAGTTGTTGCCGACAGCGGTGGACGAGATCGTCAGGTACGGCTCGCCGGTCATGCACTTCCGGCGGACCGCCACGGAGGACACCGAGATCGGCGGCCAACCCATCCGCAAGGGCGACAAGGTGGTGATGTGGCATATCTCCGCCAACCGGGACGAACGGGAGTTCGTCGATCCAGACCGCTTCGACGTCACTCGTTCCCCGAACCACCACGTCGGCTTCGGCGGCGGCGGCGCCCACTTCTGCCTCGGCGCCAACCTCGCACGTATGGAATTGAATCTCGTGTTCGACGAGATCTGCCGCCGGTTGCCTGACATCCGCGCGACCGGCGAGCCTGACCGGTTGCGGTCCAACTTCATAGCCGGCATCAAGCACCTGCCGGTGGCGTTCACGCCGGGAGAGCGCGTCAACCCGGGCCCACTTCCCGACCGGGGGTCCGTCACCGCCTGAGGCCGGTCGTTCCTTTATATCGAGACCACCTGCACCCGCTTCTCAGGACGCCTCGCCGAGGCCGTCGAGGGACCTGGCACCCACGGGTAGACCGCTGCGTAGGCGTCGGGCGCCGGTTCTCATGCAACACGCGAAAAACCCCCGCCGAAGCGAGGGCAGATCGCACGGTGGGAAACCGTGTCCAGCGAC
>PACE01000042.1:156-9556 GCA_002699725.1 Acidimicrobiaceae bacterium | reverse complement strand
CGGTGCTGGACGACGCCTACGTCGAGTTGGCCGGCACCCCGATCTGGTCGGCGCACCGGGCCCGCCTGGCAACCGACCTCGGNCCGGTCGACGTGTTCGCCACGCACTACGCCAGCAGCAGCTTCAACCTCGAATGCGAGTTGGGCANGTTCGGATGCACCACCACCTGCGCCGAGGCCGACGACTTCGGGGACTGCCACCCCCGCCAGACGCTGGCGANCCTCGGACCCCTTGCCGACGACGCCGTCCTGCAGGTCGTGGTCGGGGACCTCAATGCCCGGATCGACGANTCCCGGATCACCACGCTCACCGATGCCGGCTTCACCGATGCCTACCTCGCCGNCGGCCTCCCGGAGTGTGATCCCGTGACCGGGGTCGGCTGCACCTGCTGCNTCGATGGTCCGGCGCCCCTCGACGGCCTCGACGACCCCGACCAGGCCATGGACGAGCGCATCGACTTCGTGCTGTTCCGGCCCGGCTCCGGCTGCAGCGTGGCTGTGGACGACGCCCGACACTGGGCCGACGGGCCATTGTCCGAGCCGGTCGAGGACCTCTGGTGGGCCGCCGACCACGCCGGCGTGGCGACGACCCTCACGATCNCCTGCTGAGCCCCGCTCACCCGTCGCCCAGCACGACGCGGCGCGCCGTCGGTCAGGCNGACTCCGTGGTGACAGCGGTGCCGTAGGCGAGGATCTCGGAGGCGCCGGCGGCAACGGCCGACGTCATNAACCGGAGATTGACCACCGAGTCGGCGCCGAGTTCGGCGGCGTGCACCTCCATGCGAGAAAANGCTTGGGCCCGCGCCTCGATGAGCATGTCCGAATAGCTCTTGAGCTCGCCACCGACCAGTGACTTGAGGCCGGCGCCGATGTCCTTGCCAACGTTCTTCGACCGGACGGTCGAGCCGAGCGCCACGCCNTTCAGCGCCGTGATCCGGCGACCGGGCAGAGAGTCTGTCGTGGTGATATCCATCAGGCCCTGCTNCCCTCGAAGGTGGCAGTGCCGAAGGCGCCCAACTTGGCCTCGCCGCTGATCGAGTCGCCATCGACCGTGGCGGTGGCCTCCACCTTGATGGGCATGGGCGAGGTCATGTTGACCACCCACGACAGGTCGTTGCCGTCGCAGGTCCCCTCTTCGAGGGCGAGGTTGCCCTGGGCGCCGCCCATCTCNCCGGTGAGGGTGCCACCGTCGGTGGCGAAGGTGAGGGTGCCCGCCTGGGCNCCCATCGGGGTCTGCATCGTGACGTTCCAAGTTCCGTCGACGCTCATNGTTCGTGTGCCTCCGTGTAGGGATTGAATGTTNTNCCGCGACCGTAGACGCNGGAAGGGCCAGGCNTCACGTCCGGGCGAGGCGTGCATCCCGGACGATCACGACCACCAGGACCGCCAGCACGACGGCCATGCCGAGCCCCTGTACCGGNGTGACCCGCTCGTCGAGGACGANCCAGGCGCCGATACCCGANATCACCGGAATGGCCANCGTGAGGAGGCCCGTGAGGCTCAGCGACACGTGCAGGTGGGCCCAGTTCATGAGGAAGTGGCCGGTNCCGGGAACCGCCAGCAGGGCGAGCAGCCAGGCCCACTGGCCCCACGACGGGAACGGCACCGCGAGTGTGCCTGCCTGGATGACGGCCATCGGATACAGCGCCACGCCTCCGATCGCCATGGAGGCCGTCTGGAGTGTGAACGTGTCGACCTTGTGCCGGATCTCCTTCACAAGCACGAAGTAGGCCGAGAAGAAGAACATGGCGACCAAGGCCAGGATGTCGCCGTGCAGGCTCCATTCCGACTGTGACGAGGATCCCTGCACCACGAGCGCGATCCCGGCAACGGCCACCAGGGTGGCTCCCAGCAGCCAGGCGGTGACCGACTCCCGGTAGCGGCGGGAGGCCACGGCCAGGAGGATGATCGGNTGGAGGGCACCGATGATCGTGGCGTTGGCNACCGTGGTGGTNCGCAGGGCGGTGAAGAAGATGCCGATCTCGCAGGCGATGACGATCGCCGCCGGCGCCACCAGGCGCAGGGTGGCGAGGCNGATGCGGCGGCCGNCCAGGTGGAGGACCAGGCCGTAGATCACCGCCCCGATCGTGAGCCGCCAGAACCCGATCCACAGGCCCGGCATGTCGAAGCGGGAAACCATGATGTTGCCCATCGACCAGCAGGTGACACCNGCCAACGCCGAAAGGCGTCCCAACCCGCTTCGATCCTCAGTGGCCGCCATGGCCGCGCACCCTAGNGGCTTCGCCCTCCAGTGGATCCACCCGATGTCCAGTAGCCAAGNGGNNCGCTCNTGGACTAGGTTCCCGCTGTCAGCNAGGACGAGGTTCAGGAGCCGAACCCATGAAGTTCATTCGACCGATTGCCGCGTTGTTTGCCCTGCTACTGCTTGCAAGCGCNTGTAGCAGCGACAGCGGCGGCTCCACTGCCGGCGACGGCACNTGGCCCGNAAAGATCACGTTCGGCTTCGTNCCGAGNCAGGAACAGGAGCAGCTCCANGATGACATCCAGCCGTTCATGGACGTCCTCGAGGCCGCACTCGGCATCGAGGTCGAGGGCTTCGTCACCACNGACTACACCGGCCTCGTCACCGCCATGGGTACCGGCAAGGCCGANCTCGGCGCCTTCGGNCCGTTCGGCTACACACTGGCCCAGGACNANTTCGGCAACATCGAGCCANTNATCATGNCCGTCCGGTACGGCGCCGCCACCTACCACGGCCAGTGGTTCACCAACGACGCCAGCATCTGCGACTCGGCCCCNGAGTCGGGCACCGCTCTAGAGAACTCGGCCGACGGCATCGTCCAGGTCAGCGCACTCGACGCCGTCGCCCTCCAGGTCGGCGTCTACTTCGGTGACAGCGGCAAGGCCCTCGGCGAGTCCGTCGACGCCGGCGACGTCTCTGCCGGCATGTCCTGTCAGGCCGACCTGAGCAAGGTGGCCGGCAAGACCGTCGCATTCACCTCGGAGAGTTCCACGTCGGGCTCCTTATTCCCGCGCCTCCAACTCATCAACGCCGGCATTGACCCCGACAACGACATCAATGCCATCTACACGGGTAGCCACGACGCCGCGGTCATCGCCGTCTACAACGGCGACGCCGACATTGGCATCTCGTACGACGACGCCCGCCGCTCGATCCGCAAGACGAACCCGGACGTGGGCGACAAGGTGATCGTCTTCAACATCACCGGCGAGATCCCCAACGACATCGTGGCCGCAAGCACGCTGCTGCCGAGTTCGCTCCGGACCGCGATCTACGACGCGATCGCCAACTACCTCGCAACGGACGAGGGCGAGGCGATGTTCGACAACATCTACGGCTGGACGGACATCCGCGGTGCTGAGGATTCGGAATTCGACATCGTCCGGGCCGCCGCCGAGGCGCTCGGCATCACCGAACCCCCAGGCTGACCAGATCCAGTTCCACGAATCCGGCGTCCCTCCGGGGGCGCCGGATTCGTGGCGTCTGCCCGACCTCACCTTCTCCCCTGCCATATACCCTGTCCATGTGATCCGGTTCGACGACGTCTCGGTCACCTACCGGGGCGGCGTACAGGCCCTGCGCGGGTTGGACCTGACAATCGAGGACGGCGAGTTCGTCGTCATCGTCGGATTGTCCGGCGCCGGCAAGTCGACCCTGCTGCGTGCCCTCAACGGCCTCGTTCCCGCTACCGGTGGATCCATCACCGTCGACGGCGCCGAGGTTGTCGGCGCCTCGGCCACCGAACTGCGCGCCCTCCGGTCACAGATCGGAATGATCTTTCAGACCTTCAACCTGGTGAACCGCACCTCGGTGTTGAACAACGTCCTCATGGGTCGGCTCGGCAGCGTTCCCGCCTGGCGGTCCACCCTCGGCCTCTGGCCGGCCGACGACCGGGAGCGGGCCATGCAGGCCCTCGAGCGGGTCGGCATCGTCGAGAAGGCCTATGTCCGTGCCTCGAACCTCTCGGGCGGCCAGCAGCAACGGGTCGGCATCGCTCGCGCCCTCGTCCAGGAGCCGTCGGTGATGCTGGCCGACGAGCCGGTCGCCTCACTTGATCCGGTCACCAGCCGGCAGGTGATGGGCGACCTCCGGCGCATCAACCGGGACCTCGGGATCACGACGATCGTCAACCTGCACTACCTCGATCTGGCCCGAGAGTTCGGCAACCGCCTGATCGGACTCCGCGACGGTGAGCTGGTCTTCGACGGCGACATCGCCGACGTCGACGACGACACCTTCATGGAGATCTACGGCCGGGCGATCNGCGACGACGACCTGGTAGGCNCCNAGGACGACCNGNCGTGAGNGANGGCGNAACGGCNCGNCCGGTTCGNCCCCGGCCCCGCCTGCGCACGCTCGGCATNNCCGCNGGNCTCCTCGCGTTCACCGTCTTCGCNGCCANNGANGTCNNNTTCGNCGNTTCNACCTNCTGGGANNTGTGGANCAACCCGCTCTGGGAGAAGTTCTGGCCGNTCCCGTGGGACTGGGTCCTCGACCGNTCNAACGTGCTCGANCCNNTNGTCGAGACNTTCCAGATCGCCATCCTNGCGACNATCATCGGNTGTGGCCTGGCNCTGCCNATCTCGTTNGCNATGTCNCGCCTNACCNCACCCAACCGNCCCNNCNANCTGGTGAGCCGGTCCGTGATGAACGTGGTNCGGGCCGTCCCCGACCTGTTCTGGGCCAAGTTNCTCGTCACCGCNGTCGGAATCGGCGCCTTCGCCGGCACCTGGGCCNTNAGCNTCTTCTCGCTGGCCGTGATGGTGAAGNTGTTCAGNGANACGGTCGACAACGCCGACCCGCGNCCNCTCGAGGCNGCCCGNGCCTCNGGCTCNCGGNANCTNCCNGCNNTNCGCACCGGCGTNCTCCCCACNGTNCTTCCCGANTACGTGGCGTATGCCCTCTACGTGTTCGANCTCAACATCCGNGCATCGATCGTCCTNGGNCTCGTCGGCGCCGGCGGCNTCGGNCGGGTNCTNGANGCCCAGCGGCAGTTCTTCCGNTTCGACCGNGTNCTNGGCATGCTCATCATCGTCTTCGTGGTNGTGTTCGTCATCGAGCAGGTCAGCGTGGCGNTNCGGAAGCGNCTGGTGTGACATGACNGCGACGCANNCTCCCNCNACNGNGTCCTCGNCCNNCNNCNCCCACCGGCGNCNNGCGCCGACGNGCCCTCATNGCCNTCNCNCTCNTCNTNGGCGNCGCGTGGTCGNTGACCGGNNTCGANNTCACNCTNGANCGNNTNNTNGNNGCNCCNGNCGATGCCTGGGACATCTTCAAGCGNCTCTGGCCACCGGCNATNGACGAGGCGCTCNACCGNGGNGTCNTCGGCAAGGTNTTCGANTCGGTCTACATCGCCTGGNTCGGNACGATCATCGGAGCGNTCCTCTCGCTGCCACTGGCGTTCCTCGCNGCNACCAACGTGGCNCCNCGCTGGATCNGGATNCCGGTNCGCCAGTTGTTCAACGCCATCCGNGCCGTNCCCGANCTCATCGTCGCNGTGATCTTCATTCCGATCACNGGCCTNGGCCCGTGGGCCGGCACCCTCGCGATCGGCCTGCACTCAGTGGGCACCCTCGGCAAGTGGGCCACCGAGGCGATCGAGGGAGTCGACACCGGCCCGCTCGAAGCCGTAGAGGCGACGGGGGGTCGCTGGGTGTCGGGAATGCGCTGGGGCGTCCTCCCCCAGATCATGCCAATCGTGGCCTCGTTCTGGCTGTTCCGCTTCGAGATCAACGTGCGCGCCTCGGCGGTCCTCGGCATGATCGGCGCTGGAGGAGTCGGCGCCGAGCTTGTGTCGCAGCTCATCTTCCGCAACTTCCCGGCCGTCGGGGCAGTGCTCGGAATTACGGTTCTGGTGGTGCTCACGATCGACACGATGTCGGCGGCCATGCGTCGAAGGATCATCGCCGGCGCAGCCCGCACCAGCGGACCCGACCTTGACGCCGACCGCAACGCCGAGGCCCTAGCCAACCTGACCGGGTTCCGACGGTGATCGTCGGCATCGACGTCGGGGGAACCAACGCCCGGGCGCTGCTGGTCGACCCCGCCACGGGCGGGGTGCTCGGGAGGCGTCGATCGTCGAGCGCCGGCGACGGACCGGCGCTGGTCCGCTGCATCGCAGGAATGGTCGAAGAGTTGCGGGTTGAGGAAACGGTCGAGGCCGTCGGGCTCGGCATCGCCGGGCTGGCCGACCGAGCCGGGACGCTGTGCTACTCCCCGAACCTGCCCGACCTGCTCGGGTTCCCGATCGGCCCCGAACTCGAGGATGCGATCGGCGTCCCGGTGACAGTCGGCAACGACGCCACNACCGCCACACTTGGCGAGGCACGCCTGGGCGCCGGGCGGGGCAGCGACCACTTCGGACTCGTCACGCTCGGGACCGGAATCGGGACCGGCTTCGTGCTGGACGGTCGGCTGGTCGAAGGCGCACACGGCTTCGCAGGCGAAGCGGGTCACATGGTCGTCGACGCCAACGGCCCCGCACACATAACAGGCCACCGGGGACCATGGGAGTACTTCGCCTCCGGATCGGCGCTGGGCCGCATGGGCCGAATGGCCGCCGGGGANGGCCGCTTCGGGCGGGGCCTCGTGCTGGCGGGCGCTGCCGACGAGGTCACCGGCCAGCATGTGGCTGAGGCGCTCGACGAGGGCGATTCGGATGCCGCCTCGATCTTCGACGGCTTCTGCAGGGAGGTCGCCCGTGGCGTCGCCAGCCTGGTACTCGTCCTCGACCTCNAGCGCATCGTCATCGGTGGTGGCCTCACCGACATCGGCGAGCCATTGCGCTCCGGCGTCGACCACCATCTGGGTGACCAGCTACCGGGTGCCGAACACCGGCCGGCCATCGAGGTCCGACTGGCCGAGTTGGGAGACGACGCCGGCGCACTCGGCGTCGCGTTGATGGCCGCTGAACGCACCTGAGCCCACCGGTGACGAACGCCCACCGCGTGTGCCACGATTCGCAGGTAGGCACCGCTGCCCGACGAAGGAGAAGCGCATCGTGACCGAAGAGNTCAAGGCACGCATCGCCGACGACGGCGTCGAGTTCATCTACGCCATGTTCGTGGAGATGCACGGCAAGCCNTGCGCCAAGTTGGTGCCGGTCTCGGCGATCGACGACCTGCTCGAAGTCGGCGCAGGATTCGCCGGGTTCGCCGCCGGACCCATGAGCCAGACGCCCGCCGACCCGGACATCCTGGCGCTCCCCGACCCGGCCTCGTACACGGTGCTGCCCTGGCAGCCGAACGTGGCGGCAATGCAGTGCGACGCCACGGTCGAGGGCCAGGAGTGGCCCTACGCGCCCCGGGTGATCCTCAAGCAGGCGGTCGCCCGGGCGGCCGGGCAGAACCTGGTACTCAAGTCGGGCGTCGAAGCCGAGTATTCGATGCTGCACCGCAACGACGACGGCTCCTTCCGCCCGGCCGACGAACGCGACACCTCGAAGCTGCCCTGCTACGACGCCCGNGGACTCACGACGATGCTCGACCACCTCACGACCGTGTCACGCCACATGGACGCCATGGGCTGGGGCAACTACGCCAACGACCACGAGGACGCCAACGGCCAGTTCGAGCAGAACTTCCAGTACAGCGATGCGCTCACCACCTCCGACCGGCTCATCGTGCTACGCCTGATGATGCACACGCTGGCCCGCCGGCAGGGGCTGTATGCCACGTTCATGCCGAAGCCCTTCGCCGACAAGACCGGCAACGGGCTCCACATGCACCTCAGCCTCTGGTCGGCCGACGACGACGAGCCGCTGTTCGAGTCAGGCCACGACGCCCGCGGGCTCGGGCTGAGCGAGCTCGCCTACCAGTTCCTCGGTGGCGTGCTCGACCACGCCCAGGGCCTCACGGCAATCCTCTGCCCGACCGTGAACTCGTACAAGCGCATCGGCGTCGGTCCGCCGGACTCCGGCGCCACCTGGGCACCCGCCTACGTCGCCTACGGCGGCAACAACCGGACCCAGATGGTCCGGGTGCCCGAGGGTGGCCGCTTCGAGTTGCGCGTCCCCGACGGTGCGGCGAACCCGTACCTGTCGTTCGCCGCCCTACTGGGCGCCGGCCTCGACGGCGTGTCACGTGGGCTCGACCCGGGTGACCCCAACACGGACAACCTCTACACGCTGCCACTCGACGAGCTCGCCGCGCGGGGCATCGAAGCCCTGCCACCGACGCTGCTGCACGCTGCCGACAAGTTGGTGTCCGACGACGTGCTGCGTGCCGCCCTCGGCACCGGCCGGGACGGCGACTACGTCGACTACTTCGCCCGGACCAAGCGCCACGAATTCCGCACCATCACCGACCAGGTGACCTCAGCGGAACTCGACACCTACCTGTCGCTGTTCTAGGGCCGGTACGCCCCTAGGAGCCATCGGACTCGAACCGACTCGGGACCGCTGCTCCGATCGCGNAGAGCACGTCTTCACCGAGCGAATCGGCGACGTCGGCGATGCCGAAGTGGTGCACGAGGAAGGCGACGGTCGCGTGCTCCACCAGGTCCTGCACCGCCGAGGGGTCGACGAACTCCTTCGTGCAGCCGTCGGCGGCCCGGGTGGTCTGTTCGGCGCCTATCAGGGCCTCGAGTTCCGCCGCCTCACCGGATTCGTAGAGGAGCGGGCAGACGTCGGTGAAACTGTTGTGACCAGCCGCTGCGACCTCGAGGTAGATCCGCGGCCCGGTGAGCACCTCGTAGAGCCCGTAGCTACCGGCAGGTGAGACGACGCCGTCGCGTTCGCCGGCCAACACCAGGTATGGCGTGTCGGTCGCCTCGAGGCCACCGGCACCCGATGCGATGCTCACGGCGGCATCCATCCACGGTTCGGAAGCGGCCTGGTTGGCGGCACCGCCGCCGGCGGAATGTCCGATTACGGCGACAAGCGTGGTGTCGACCACTCCGGCAAGGAGGTCGTCTGCGTCGGAGGTTCGGGCCTCGAGGATGTCGATCGTCCGGTTGAAGTCGATGACCTCCTGCCCCGGAGCGGCCACGAGTTGGCCGCTGACCTGGGCNACGAGGCCTCGCTCGAGGTGGTCGATGGCTGCCACGACNAACCCGTGGGAGGCCAGGTGGGTGGCGTAGGTCGTGGCGACCAGTCTGTAGCCACCGAAGCCGTGGCTGTAGAAGACCACCGGGAACGGGCCTTCGGCGGCCGCTGCGTCCCGATAGGCGCCCGTGTCGAACGGTTCGGTCAGCGACGCCGGGAGGAGTTCGAGGAGGAACTCGGGCAGCACCTCGGCCGGTTCGACGAGCGCCGTCGGTCCTTCGGCGGTTCCCGCCCCGATCGGGTACCAGACCTCGACGAGNCGGTCGCCGAGGTCGATCGTCGTGACCCCGNCGTCGTNGNCCCCGGNCNNNGNGAACACCTCGGGTTCCGGGGGAAGNGTGGTCGTGGTCGTGGTGGTNGTCGTGGTNGTNGNCG
>PACE01000042.1:0-151 GCA_002699725.1 Acidimicrobiaceae bacterium | reverse complement strand
GTGGTCGTNGTNGTGGTCGTNGGNGCCACCGTCGTGGTGGTGGTCGTAGTCGTGGGTGCCACCGTCGTGGTCGTGGTCGTGGGTGCCACCGTCGTGGTCGTGGTCGTGGGTGCCACCGTGGTGGTCGTAGTCGTGGGTGTCACCGTCGTGG
>PACE01000041.1 GCA_002699725.1 Acidimicrobiaceae bacterium | reverse complement strand
GAGATCACCGGTCAATGCCACCGTCCATGCCGGATTGCCGTCCACCCAGTTCTGCTGCACAAGCAGGGTGTCCTCGCTGTAACTGGCGGGAATGGGTGTCCCGAGGCCCTCCTCGTGGGTGGCGAACAGCGATCCGCCGGCCATGTCAACGGCTCGGGCGAAGTGGGTGTGCTCGTCGTAGCCGGTCCAGGCCGGGGCGAGGAAGGCGATCAGGAGGCCGAGGGGAACGCCGACGAGGAGGAGCAGGCGCTGTGGGCTCACCCGGGCAGCGTACCGATGAGTCCAGCGGCACCCGGGGCAGCGTTCCCGCCCAAGTAGGGTCGGCTCCCGTGTCCGAACCTCCCGTCCTCCTACTCCATGGCTTTGGCACGTCCTTCGCCAGCACCTGGGTCGGCAACGGGTGGACGGCGCTCCTCGAGGACGCAGGCCGCGACTCCATCGCCGTGGACCTCCTCGGGCACGGTACGGCTCCCAAGCCGCACGACCCAGATGCCTACCGGGACCTCGAGGAACATGTCATGGCGGCGCTGCCCGAGGAACCGGTGGACGCCATCGGCTTCTCGTACGGGGCGCGGACGCTCCTGGTCCTGGCCTCCCGACATCCTGGTCGCTTCAACCGCCTCGTGGNNGCGGGNGTCGGCGCCCGACTCATGGCGCCTGANGACTGGAGGACCGANGCGGTCGTCGAGGCCGTGAGGAGTGGTCAGGCNGAGCANCCGCAACTTGCCTACTTCGCGCGCCTTCCCGAGGCCGAAGACGCNGACCGGGAGGCCCTGGCGGCNTTNCTCGAGCGACCCGACCGGGGNCCCCTCACTGNGGAGTTGCTTGGGGCAGTGGANGTGCCNGTNTTGGTCGTCCTCGGCGAACGGGACGATGCCGGGCCGGCCGAGCCACTGNTNGATGCGCTTCCCGACGCNAGGCTCGTNCTGCTNCCGGGCGTCGACCACTTCGCCACCCCGAAGGACTTCGGCTTTATCGACGCCGCCCTCGGCTTCATNGACGCGCTGCCCTTCTAGGANCTTCGGGCGTCTCAGCGCAGGGGCGCTGCGGTCGGGGCGATCGGTGACGGTAGGTGNGTGGCTCCCATGAGGTGCTGATCGACCGCTGCCGCGCACGAGCGCCCCTCGGCGATGGCCCAAACGATCAGCGACTGGCCTCGCCCCATGTCACCGCAGACGTACACCCCGTCGACGTTGGTGGCGTAGGCGACGTCCCTGGCGACGTTGCCTCGGGCATCGAGGTCGACGCCGAGCCCTTCTGTCAGGGCTCCCTGCTCNGGACCGGTGAATCCCATGGCGAGGAACACCAGGTCCGCCCGGAACACCTCCTCGCTGCCCTCGACGGGCTCGAATGACANCCGACCGTCGGTGAAGGCCTGCTCGACCCGGTGGGTCCGGAGTCCGGTCAGGTGGCCGTCCTCGCCGAGGAATTCGGCGGTGTCGATGGCGAAGACCCGCTCGCCGCCCTCCTCGTGTGCGGAGGAGACCCGGTAGAGCATCGGCCAGGTCGGCCACGGGTTGGCGTCGGGCCGGTCGTCGGATGGCCGGGGCATGATTTCGAATTGGTGGATCGAGGCCGCTCCCTGCCGGTGGGCGGTGCCCAGGCAGTCGGCGCCGGTGTCGCCACCGCCGATGATCACGACGTGCCTGCCGGATGCGTCGATCGGCGAATGGTCGATGTCGCCTTCCTGGAGGCGGTTCCCCCAAGGGAGGTACTCCATGGCCTGGTGGACGCCGTCGAGTTCGCGGCCGGGGATCGGGAGGTCNCGCCACCGGGTGGCTCCGCAGGCGAGGANGACGGCGTCGTAGTCCGAGCGCAGGTCTCCGACCAACAGGTCGGTGCCAACCTCGACGTTCGTGCGGAACTCGGTGCCCTCGGCCTCCATCTGGGCGAGCCGGTGGTCCAGGTGCCTCTTCTCCATCTTGAACTCTGGGATNCCGTAGCGCAGGAGTCCACCGATGCGGTCGGCGCGTTCGAATACCACGACGTCGTGTCCGGCCCGCGTCANNTGNTGGGCGGCAGCGAGGCCGGCCGGGCCGGAGCCGATCACCGACACCCGNCGNCCGGTGCGCTCCTGGGGAGGTTGCGGCAGGATCCAGCCCTCTTCCCAGGCACGGTCCACGATGCTCACCTCGACCTGCTTGATGGCCACGGGCGCCTCGTTGATGCCGAGNACACAGGCGGCTTCACAGGGAGCCGGACAGAGGCGTCCNGTGAACTCNGGGAAGTTGTTCGTGGCATGCAGGCGCTCGCTGGCCTGGCGCCAGTGCTCCCGGTGGACGAGGTCGTTCCAGTCCGGGATNAGGTTGCCGAGCGGACAACCGTCGTTGCAGAACGGAATGCCGCAGTCCATACAGCGGCTGGCCTGCTTCCGAAGATCGTCCTCCGGGAAGGGTTCGTAGACCTCTCTCCAGTCGCGGAGACGGACCGGAACCGGNCGACGTTCCGGGAGGACGCGATCGTGCTTGAGGAAGCCGCGTGGATCGCCCATGGCCGGCTCCTCAGGCCCTCGTGGAGGCCATGATCGCCTCCACCTCGTCGCGTCCTCCGGAACGGGCGGCAGACGCGGCCTCGAGTACCCGTCGGTAGTCGGTCGGCATGACCTTCCGGAAGGTCCCGGCGGCCTCGGGCCAGGCGCCCTGCAACCGCTCGGCCACCTCGGAACCGGTCTCTGCGTGGTGTCGGGCCAGGACATCCCGAAGCCAGTCGGCGTCCTCCTCGTCGAGGTCCTCCAGTATCACCATCTCGGGGTTGACCCGCTTGGAGAAGGACCGGTCCTCGTCGAGGACGAAGGCAATGCCTCCGGACATGCCGGCGGCGAAGTTGCGTCCGGTCCGCCCCAGAACGACGGCCCGTCCTCCGGTCATGTACTCGCACCCGTGGTCGCCGATGCCCTCGACAACCGCCAGGGCACCGGAGTTGCGGACGCAGAAGCGCTCACCGACCACGCCCCGGATGAAGGCCTCGCCGCCCGTGGCCCCGTAGAGGATCACATTGCCGGCGATCACCTGCTCCTCGGCCCGGAAGGGCGAGTCCTTGGGTGGCTGGACGGTGATGCGACCGCCCGAGAGCCCCTTGCCGAGGTAGTCGTTGGCGTCGCCGACCAGGCGCAGCGTGATGCCCCGGGGCACGAACGCTCCGAAGCTGTTGCCGGCTGAACCGTCGAGGTCGATCGTGATCGTGTCGTCGGGGAGACCCTCTCCACCGAACCGTCGGGTCAACTCGTAGCCGAGCATCGTCCCGGTCGAGCGGTCGACGTTGCCGATTTCCGTTCGGATGGCGACCGCCGAGCCGTCGGCCAGGGCCGGTGCCGCCTCGGCGATCAGGNTCCGGTCGAGGATCTCTTCGAGGCCGTGCTCCTGTCCGGTGGCCTGGTGGCGGAGCGCTCCCTCCGGGAGTTCGGGCACGTGCAGGATCGGNGTGAGGTCGAGGCCGTCGGCCTTCCAGTGGGCGACCGCATCGGCGATGTCGAGGCACTCGGCCTGGCCGATGGCNTCCTCGAGCGATCGGAATCCGAGTTGGGCGAGCAACTCGCGTACCTCCTCAGCGATGTACTCGAAGAAGTTGACGACGAATTCCGGCTTCCCGGTGAACTTCTTGCGCAACTCGGGGTTCTGAGTGGCCACGCCGACCGGGCAGGTGTCGAGGTGGCAGACCCTCATCATGATGCAGCCCGACACCACCAGTGGAGCCGTGGCGAATCCGAACTCGTCGCCACCCAGGAGGGCGGCGATCATCACGTCGCGACCGGTCTTGAGTTGGCCATCGACCTGGACGACGATCCGGTCGCGTAGGCCGTTGAGCAGGAGGGTCTGCTGTGTTTCGGCGAGGCCCAGTTCCCACGGTGCGCCGGCGTGCTTGATCGAGGACAGCGGCGAGGCGCCGGTCCCACCGTCATGGCCCGAGATGAGGACCACGTCAGCGTGGCCCTTGGCGACGCCCGCAGCGACGGTCCCGACGCCGACCTCGGCCACGAGCTTGACGTGGACGCGAGCCTCGGGGTTCGCGTTCTTGAGGTCGAAGATGAGTTGGGCCAGGTCCTCGATCGAATAGATGTCGTGGTGCGGCGGCGGCGAGATCAGGCCGACACCGGGCGTGGAATGACGGGTCTTGGCAATCCAGGGGTACACCTTGTGGCCCGGCAACTGGCCACCCTCGCCGGGCTTTGCGCCCTGGGCCATCTTGATCTGCAGGTCGTCGCTGTTGACGAGGTACTCGCTCGTCACNCCGAAGCGGCCGGACGCCACCTGCTTGACGGCCGAACGGCGGAGGTCGCCGTTGGCGTCGGGCTCGAACCGGTCGGGGTCCTCGCCACCTTCGCCGGTGTTGGACTTCCCTCCCATGCGGTTCATGGCGATGGCGAGAGTTTCGTGGGCTTCTGCCGAGATCGACCCGTATGACATGGCTCCCGTGGCGAACCGGCGGACGATCTCCGACACCGACTCGACCTCGGCGATCGGGACTGGAGGGCGCAGGTCGGTGCGGAACCGGAAGAGACCGCGCAGGGTCGCCAGGTTCTCGGCCTGTCCGTCNACCAGTGCCGTGTACTGCTTGAAGACGTCGTAGCGNCCCTCCCGGGTGGCGTGCTGGAGGCGGAAGACGGTCTCGGGGTTGAAGAGGTGGTATTCGCCCTCCCGTCGCCACTGGTACTCGCCGCCCACCTCGAGGGTGCGGTGGGCGCGCTCCTCGGGGTTGTCGGGGAAGGCCAGCGAATGGCGGACGGCGACTTCGGTGGCCAGGATGTCGAAGCCGACGCCACCCAGCCGGCTCACCGTTCCAGTGAAACAGGAGTCCACGACCTCGCCACCGAGTCCGATGGCCTCGAAGATCTGTGCGCCCGTGTAGGAGGCGACCGTGGAGATGCCCATTTTGGACATCACCTTGAGGATCCCCTTGTCGCAGGCCTTCACGTAGTTCCGCCGCGCCCTGTCCGGCTCGAGGTCCTGGGACAGGCCGTTCTGCCCCTCGGCGACCATCCCGTCGATGGCTTCGAAGGTGACGTAGGGGCACACGGCCGAGGCGCCGAACCCGAGNAGGAGGGCGACGTGGTGTACCTCGCGGGCATCGCCACTTTCGACGAGCAGGCTGACGCTGGAACGGGTCTTTTCGTTGATCAGGTGGTGGTGGATGGCTCCGACGGCGAGCAGGGACGGAATGGGCGCGTGCACGGCATCGATGCCCCTGTCGCTCACGACCAGGAGGCTCACCCCGTCGGAGATCGCCGCCGAGGCTTCGTCGCGCAGTCGGTCCAGGGCGGATGTGAGTCCGGCCCCTCCCTCGGCGACGACATACCTGCCGTCGAGGACCACCGCACGGAAGTCGCCCGGTCCGCCGGTCTCGTCGATGTGGATGATGCGGGCCAACTCCGCTTCGGTCAGGACCGGGTGCGGGAGGTAAATCTGCCGACACGATCCGGGCGTCGGGTCGAGCAGGTTGCCCTCCGGGCCGATGGTGCCGCAGACGGCTGTGATGAGTTCTTCTCGTATGGCGTCGAGCGGCGGATTCGTGACCTGGGCGAAGAGTTGTGAGAAGTAGTCGTAGAGCTGTCGGGACCGGTTGGACAGGGCGGCGACGGGCGTATCGGTGCCCATCGACCCGAGGGCCTCCTTGGCGTCCCGGACCATCGGCGCAACGAGCAACTTCAGCTCCTCGTGCGTGAACCCGAAGACCTGCTGGCGCTGGATCGCCGTTTCATCCCCGCCGAGGTGCCGCTCGCGGTCGGGTAGGTCGACGAGTTGTACCAGATTCTGGTCGAGCCATTCTCGGTACGGCCTGGCGGCGGCCAGTTCGGACTTGATCTCGTGGTCGCGGACGATGCGTCCCTTGCTGGTGTCGATGAGGAACATTCGTCCGGGTTGCAGGCGGCCCTTCTCGATGATGCTCGAGGTCGGCACGTCGATGACCCCGACCTCGCTGGCCATCACGACCAGGTCGTCGTCCGTNACCCAGTAGCGGCTGGGCCGCAGGCCGTTGCGGTCGAGAACCGCTCCGATGACCGTGCCGTCGGTGAAGGCAATGGACGCCGGGCCGTCCCAGGGCTCCATCAGGGAGGCGTGGTACTGGTAGAAGGCACGCCGGTCCTCGTCCATCGACTCGTGGCTCTCCCAGGGCTCCGGGATCATCATCATCACCGCCTCGGGCAAGGGATAGCCGCCGAGGGTGAGGAGTTCCAGTGCCTCGTCGAAGGTGGCGGTGTCACTCGCCCCCGGGGTGCAGATCGGGAACAGGCGGTCGAGGTCACCGGGCAGGAGGTCGGTTGCCAGGAGGGCCTCACGGGAGCGCATCCAGTTGCGGTTGCCCTGCACCGTGTTGATCTCGCCGTTGTGGGCGATCATCCGGTAGGGGTGGGCCAGCGGCCAGGCCGGGAAGGTGTTCGTCGAGAAGCGGGAGTGGACGAGAGCCAGGGCGCTTTCGACCCGGCGGTCGGTGAGGTCCGGGTAGAACTCGGCCAGTTGCGGTGTGGTGAGCATCCCCTTGTAGACGATGGTTCGAGCAGACAACGACGGGAAGTAGACGCCATCCTGGGCCTCGCTGGCGGCTCCCATGCCGCCACCCTCGACGGCATTCGTGGACGGCGCGTGGATCTCGTGCTCGGTGCGCCTCCGCAGGCCGTAGACGAGCCGGTCGAGGGCGATGCCGCCCAGCCTGCCGACGGAGCCCTCCGGAGTAGCGACGAAGAGTTGCCGGAAGATCGGGGCGGTGCGCTTCGCCGCCGACCCGATGATCGAGTTGTCCACGGGCACCTCTCGCCAGCCGAGGACCTCGAGCCCCTCCTCGGCGGCGATCTCCCCGACCCGGTCGGCCACCCGGTCGGCCTCCCCGGGATCCCCCGGCAGGAAGGCGATGCCCGTGGCATAGGCGCCCTCCGGGGGGAGGTCGAAGTCGACGACCTCCCGGTAGAAGCGGTCGGGCACCTGGAGGAGGATGCCGGCCCCGTCACCCGTGTTCTTCTCGGCGCCGAGGGCGCCGCGGTGCTGGAGCTTGCAGAGTGCGCCGATGCCCAACTCCACGATCTCATGACTCCGATGGCCCTTGAGGTGACACACGAAGTTGACGCCACAGGCATCGTGTTCGAACCGCGGGTCGTACAGACCCTGGGCGGCGGGGATACGCCTCGAACGGAGGATGGGTGTTGGCTGGGACATGTGCTGGTGGGGGGAATCCTCGGAGACCTGGTGCGGCTACTGGTTGCCGCCCGGAGCATCATCGGTCGGAGCGGGATCCCCCGAAGGGGCACCGAGCCGGAGCCCGATGGGAACGACGTAGTCGTGGGNNCGAGGNGACGGGCGTGGACGGCCTGAACGGCCCCACCGGTCGACTCGGGGNCCGCATCGTCGCGGCATGGGTTCCCACTTGCGTGTCCCACAGACCAATATACGAGCATGGACACCGACTCAACCCACCGTGCAGAGGACCTCTGCGCCTTCATCGATGCCTCCCCCTCCCCGTTCCACGCCGTGGCCACGGCTTCCGCCCGACTCGAGGCTGCCGGGTTCACCGAGGGAACCCCCGATGACGGTCCNGGNCCCCGCTACCTGAAGTCTTCCGGAAGCCTCCTTGCCTGGATCTCCGGCCCCGGGCCTTCCAGGGGGTTCCGGGTGCTGATGGCGCACACCGACAGCCCCAACCTCCGCCTCACGCCGAACCCGGATCGATCCACACACGGGATGCGACAACTCGGCATCGAGGTCTACGGCGGCGCACTCCTCAACTCCTGGCTGGACCGGGACCTCGGATGCTCCGGTCGCCTGGCCGTCCGTGCCGGCGACGGGGTGGGAGAGGTACTGGTCCGGATCGACCGCCCGGTCGCCCGGATCCCCCAGTTGGCGATCCACCTCGACAGGGGGGTCAACGAGAAGGGGCTCGTGCTCAATCCGCATATCCACCTCTCCCCCATCACCGGTCTGGGCGAGGCGGAGCAGGGCGCCTTCCTCGCCGAGGTAGCCGACGAGGCAGGAGTCTCCACCGCCGATGTGCTCGGATTCGACCTCATGCTCCACGACCTCGCTCCAGCGACGCTTGCGGGTACGAGTCGGGAGTTCGTGAGCGCTCCCCGGATCGACAACCTGCTGTCCTGCCATGCTGCGGTCGACGCCCTCTGCGCCGCCCGTGGCGACACCGGGGGCCCGACGCCGATCGTCGTCCTCTATGACCACGAGGAGGTCGGCAGCACCTCGGCGACNGGCGCTGGCTCGCCACTNCTGCGTTCGCTCCTGGAACGNCTCCTCGANGGTGNGTCACCNGACNTCGGANCCTCCCTCGCCTGTTCGGTCGACGGCGCCCACGCGATCCACCCGAACTACGCCGACCGGCACGACGCCCAGCACGTCGTCCACCTCGGGGGTGGGCCTGTCCTCAAGTTCAATGCCTCGCAGCGCTACGCCACCGATGCCCCGGGTGCGGCGCAGGTACGCCTGGCTGCGGAACGCTGCGGAGTACCCCTGCAGTCATACAGCCANCGNGCCGACCTCCCCTGTGGTTCGACGGTCGGACCGATCACCGCTGCGGTCACCGGCCTTCCCACGGTCGACCTGGGTGCCCCCCAGTTGGCGATGCACAGCGCACGGGANCTCTGTGCCAGNAGCGATCCGGGNATGCTGCAGGTCCTCCTGGTTGAACTGCTGGGTACGTGACGCTCAGGTNCNGATCGGGCGCCGCGCACGCTGCTCGCGGAACTGTCGGAGCGGGCCCTTCGGAGTCACCCGTCGGATGCTGCGGTACGGCACGATGAGCATCAGGACCATCGGGAAGATCTCCAGCCGGCCNACGAGCATCAGCACCGCCAGGACCAGACGGGCCGGCGTGCTGTAGCCGTCCACGAACGATGCAGTAGGTCCTGCCTCGCCGAATGCCGGTCCCATGTTGCCCAGCGCCGAGATGACGCCGGTGAAGGCCGTGACCAGGTCGGTACCGAGGGCCGCAACGAGGAGCGTGCCGAGTACAGCGAACATCCCGAAGACGACCATGAATCCGGCGACGAGTTCAACCAGGGGCTCGGGGACGACCCCCTTTCCATAGCGGACGTGGAGTACAGCCCGGGGCCTGCGCATCGCCCGCAGTGCCCGGTAGGCGTGTGCAGCGCCGATGCGCAGTCGGGTCACCTTGATGCCACCGGCGGTCGATCCCGTACACCCGCCCACGACCAGCAGCAACAGAAGTAATACCTGGGGTCCCGCCGCCCACGCTGCGAAGTCGCCGCCAGAGCCGGCCTCCGTGGCGTTGCCGAAGCCGCCACTGGTTCCGAGCGTCACCACATTGAAGGCGGACATGCGCAGCGCCCGGAGCCAGCCCATTCCATCGAACGCCAACAGTGCCGCCACCGCCACCGTCCAACCCGAGAGAAGGCCGAGGTACCACCGGAACTCGGGATCTCCGAGGTGTTCGAAGCGGCGGGATCGGTAGGAGCGGTGGTGGAGTGTGAAGCTGGCGGCCCCGATGACCACTATGGCCATGATGACCAGTTCCACGGTGAGGCTGTCGAAATAGCCGATCGACTGGCTGTGTGTAGAGAAGCCGCCCGTCGAGATGGAAGTCAGTGCATGGGCGATTGCGTCGAAGGGGTCCATTCCGGCGCCGAGGAGGGAGGCAGCTGCGACGATGGTGAGGATCCCGTAGACGCTCCAGAACTGGCGGGCCGTGTCGACGACCTTCGGTGCCAGTCGGTCGGCTCCCTCACCCGGCGCTTCGGCGTCGATGAGGCCCAGGCCACTGGCGCGTAGGGACGGTAGGACCGCCACGACCAGCACCACGATGCCCATGCCGCCCAGCCATTGCGTGAGTTGTCGATACATCATGATTCCGGATCCCTGAGATTCGATCGGATTGTGGGCACCGAAGACCGTCGAACCTGAGGCGGTGAAGCCGGAGACCGACTCGAAGAGCGCGTCGGTGATGACGGCCAGAGTGTCGGCCCCCTCCCGGACGAAGGTTCCCGCCAGGAGGTAGGGCAAGGCTCCGACGACAGAGACCAGTACCCATGTCGTCCCGACGGCAGTGAATACCGTGGACCGGTCCGGGATTCCGGCCTGTGTGGAATACCGCATGGCGGCTCCGAGCGCCACGGTGATCGCTGCCGCCATAAACATTGCCGGAGCCTCGTCGCCGTCGACCAGTTCAATGGCCGCAGCGAGGAGCATCGCTGCCGCCACGAACAGGAGCGCGTTGCCTCCGACATGTGCGGTCGTTGACCTCCACAGGCGCTCCTTCGCCTTCATCGGCTGTGCTCCGCCATCAGCGAGACCCATCGGCGCCTGAGGCGCAGCCGATCCCGGACCCCGGTCGCCGCCGTCCCGAGCGCCACGAGGGCGGGATACAACGCAAGTCGGCCGATGAGCATGGCCGGTATCAGCGCCAGGCGGACCGGCCTGGACCAGGCCGCCGGGTCGAGGATCGCCCCTTCCATGGTCCGGATCGGGCCGGCGGTCGCCGTGGCGTGGACCCCTGCGGCGAGCGCCGACGCCACGTCGAGTCCCAGGATCGCCACGGCGGCGCTCGATCCGACGACCACGGCCACGAACAGGAACTGCTGGAGCACGATCCGGCCGACGCTGGCCTCGCTCAGGACCAGGCCGCCTATTCGGATGCGGGCAGCCAGGTTCGGGTGGAGTTGGCGCATGAGTTCACGGCGAGCCAACTTGACGAGGCCAAGCATCCGGAAGACCTGGAATCCTCCACCGGCAGAACCGGTCATGGGTCCGATGGATGCCAACAACAACAACAACACGGGTGCCGCCGCTGCCCACGCACCCACAGGTTCCATGGGGAACCCGGTCGTGGTGGCCGTGGAGAGCAGCGTGAAGAGCGTCTCGCGCCATTCGGCCAGGCTGCCGGCCTCCGACCACCAACCCAGCAGGAGGGTGCCGCCGAGCAGCAGGAGGAGATAGGCGCTGAACTCCGCAGATCGCCGGATTCCGTGCCACTGACGGGTCACGATCCGCCAGAGGATGACCAGGCTGGCACCAGCGACGAACATGCCGAGAATGGCAACCCACTGGACGGACGGGTCGGCGAACGGCTGGCCGGGACCCACGAAGCCACCTGTGGAGGCCGTCGAAACTGCGAGGACCACGGACCCCACGCAGCCGATTCCGGCTATTAGGTAGCCGACGGCTAGCAGCAGCGTGAATCCCGTGTAGAGCACCAGCACGTTGCGTGCTGCCGTCCCACCAGAGGGAGCGAGGGGCCGACGCCCGCCTCCCCGTCGACGATCGGCGAGTTCACGGTCGGCGCTCAGGGCAGGCAGGATTGCAACGCCTAGGAGCAGTGCCGTCAGGCCACCGATCCACTGGCTGCCGGCCCTGAAGAACAGCATTCCCCGACCGAGCGCGTCGGCATCGAGAGTGGTCAGGGCGGTCGTGCTGAATCCGGCTGCAGACTCAAACAGAGCGTCGTCCGCCTCCGAGAAGGTGCCGGTGACCAGGTAGAGGAGGGTCCCGGCCAGCACCATGGTTAGGAAGGCCACTGTGATACCGGTGAGGATGTCGGCGGTCCCGTGTCGCCTCGGCCGGCGAACCTGCATGAACAGCCATGCCGCCACGAGGCTGACCACTGTGCCGCCCAGGAGCAGGCCCTGGGCGTCACCGCGGCTCCCCGTGAGGTCCAGAAGCCCGGCGACGAGGCCGAGTGCCGAGGTGGTGAGCCCGCCGACCGCCGCACCGGTGGCGACTGCCGAGGAGAGGGATCCCCAGTCCGCTTTGCCGGGGCTGCGGAACAGGTTGCGCATGGCGGGGCGGCGCTTCCTGCGCTGCCCGGTCACCCGAAGAGGGCGGTGACGCGGTCCACGGAGTCCGGTCGGGCGATCACGATGACGTGGTCCCGGTCCCGCAGGGCGCTACGCCCCCGTGCGATCTGAGGCTTGCCGTCCCGGACTATGGCCCCGACGAGCGCACCCTTCGGGACGTCGAGGTCAGCGAGGGTCCTTTCGTTGCAGGCGCTGTCGTCCGATACGGCGAACTCGAGGACCTCGACGTCGCTGTGGAGGAACGTGGCCACGGCGGTGACTGTCTCGCCGTCGCCGCGTATGAACCGGAGCACGCTGTTTGCCGAGGCAGTCCGGGGACTGACGGCGGCGTCCACCTGATGGGCTTCGATCAGGTCGAGGAGTTCGAGGCGATGGATCACCGCGATGGTCTCCGGACCCCCCTTGTCGGTTCCACGGCGCCTGGCCTGGGTGGCGCCGGCCGACTTGGCGTAGAGGCAGGCCAGGACGTTGGCATGGTCCTCGCCGGTGAGGGCAATGACCACGTCCTGGCCCGAGACGTTGGCCTGCTCCAGGAGGTCGGCGTCGGTGATGTCGCCCTGGTAGACGATCGCCTGGCCGAATCGGGCGCTCAACTCGCTGGCCCGCTCAGGTCGCCGTTCGATCACGCCGATGTCGAGGCCGCGGGCGATGAGGGACTCGGCCAACAGTTCGGCGGTGCGGCCACCGCCGAGGAGGAGCGCCCTGGTGGGCATGTCGCGGGCGATGCCGAGGCGATTCGTGACATCGCGTAGTGCCCGTCGCTTGCACACGACCCGCAGCAGGTCACCAGCCCTCAGGATCACATCCTCGCGGGGGATGATGGTCACCTCTTCGTCTGTCTCCTCGTCGATGCGGGTGATGCTCGCCACGATGAAGTCCCAGTCGGGTTCGAGTTCGCGGCCCAGCGCATGGAGGGATACGCCGACGAGGGGGGCATCGGCAGGGAGTCGGGCACCCAGGACGATGACCTCACCGTCCGCCATCTGGGAAATGTCGACGGCTCCCGGGTACTCCATGAGTCGGAGCACCTCTTCCGCGACCTCGCGGTCGGGATCGATCACCAGGTGGTCTTCGACGCCTTCGAAGAGGGCGTCGATCGCTGGCGACCGGAGGCGGCGCGATTCGATCCGGACGATCGTCTTGTCGACCCCTGCCAGTCGGGCGAGCAGGGCAGAGACCAGGTTGACCTCGTCGCTCTTCGTCACGGCGACGAGCAGGTCGGCATCGGCGATTCCGGCCATCGCGAGCATTTCGGGATCGGTGCCGCTGCCCTCGAGTATCTGAACGTCGAGCTTGAGGCCGACGGCCCGACAGCGGGCGGCATTGATCTCGATCAGGGCGACGTCGTGCTTCTGGTTGCTGAGGCGGTCGGCCACGTAGGTGCCGACTTCGCCGGCGCCCACCACGATGATGCGCACCGGCTAATCCTCGCCCATCCGGGCCCCCGAATGGGCCATCCCCGGGCGGATGACCCCCGCCTCGGTCACGACGAGGTCGAGGGGGACATCCCATGACCTTGCGTCGAGGTGCTCGACCATCTGGAAGGAGTGGCAGACGCCGATTAGCACGGGNGGTGGAGTGTGTTTCCGGCGGTCAGCGAAGGTCCGGTCGTAGAAGCCGGCCCCGTGGCCCACCCGGTGCCCCGCCCGGTCGACGGCAACGGCGGGGACCACGACGACGTCGAGGTCCAACGGAGTGACCTCGGTCCCCTCTCCCGGCTGTCGGATCCCGTACGGGCCCTCCTCCAGGGGGCCGGTGGGGACGACGAAGCGGAGGGGTTCGCCGGCTGTGGTGACGGGAAGGGCGACCTCGAGGCGATCCACCTGGCGTAGCGCCGACGGGTCCACCTCTCCACGGACGCCGAGGTACGCCCCGATCCGGAGGCTTCCGGCCAGTTCTGGGAGGGCGAGTAGGCGCCGGACGACGACCTCGGAGGCCCGTCGAACTGCCTCGGATGACTGCGCCATGCGTCGCTCCAGCATCTCGGCTCGCGCGATGTCCGGGTCCATACACAGATGCTGCCCCTTCTGGAGTGCCAGATCCAGCATCTGAGACGCTTGTCACGTCGGGGATCGGAATCCCGCGCGATGTTTGAACCTGGTACACAGCCTCACTAGCGTCCTCCCAGTCCCGGCCCTGGTGGAAATCCAGAGGCGCCGGGTGGCCCTGCATCCTCCCGCATCCGTTGGGTGGCAAGGCGCGGCCCCATTCACGACCATNGAGGAGACATTTTCGTGGAGTTGATCCCTTACCTGGCGGGAGTTTCGGCNGTTCTCGGCCTCCTGCTCGCCGGGTACTTCTACACAGACGTCAAGGCAGCCGATCCCGGGAACGATCGGATGGTCCANCTGATGAACGAGATCCAGAAGGGTGCCCGCGCGTTCCTGAAACAGGAGTACATCTGGGTCTCGGGCTTCGTTGTCGTCATGGCGGTTTTGATCGGTGTCCTGATCGTGCCCGCCGCAGCCATCACCTACGTGACCGGCGCCGTGCTATCGGCTGCCGCCGGCTATGCGGGCATGACCGTGGCCACGATGGCCAACGCCCGGACCACCCAGGCAGCGAAGGACGGTCCCGGCAAGGCGCTCCCTGTGGCCTTTCGAGGGGGAGCAGTCATGGGCTTCTGTGTGGCGGGCCTGGCCCTTGCCGGGCTGATGCTCGTCTACATCGTGTTCGTGCTCGTCCTCGAGGTCGACCAGGCGTTCGAAGTCGTGACTGCCTATGGCCTCGGTGCCAGCTCGATCGCCCTNTTCAGCAGGGTNGGTGGCGGCATCTACACNAAGGCCGCCGACGTCGGTGCCGACCTGGTCGGCAANGTCGAGGCGGGCATNCCGGAGGANGACCCNCGCAACCCNGCCACCATCGCCGACAACGTNGGCGACAACGTNGGNGATGTNGCCGGNATGGGCGCCGACCTCTTCGANTCGTATGCCGGGTCGATNCTNGCTCCGATCNCNCTNGTCGCNTTNGCCGGNGGCCTNGCCGCCGAGAACGCCACCGAGGAGGTGACGATCTCNCTCCTCATGTTNCCGATGGCCATCGCCCTGGTGGGNATGATCGCCTCGATCATCGGCTCCTTCTTCGTGAAGGGCGGAGACTCCACCGACTCGAAGGCGCTCTCCAAGGCACTCCACATGGGCACCAACGTGGCCATGGCCCTCACCGTGGTCGCCACGGTCGTCCTGGCCGGATGGTTGTTCTCCGGTGATGCCTTCGACAACGCCTACGGCCTCGGCATCTCGGTACTCGGTGGCCTGGTCGCTGGCTGGGCGCTTGGCAAGACTGCTGAGTACTACACATCGGACCACTTCGGACCGGTCAAGAAGATCGCCAGCCAGACCGAGACAGGTCCAGCAACGACGATCCTCAGTGGCATCTCCGCCGGTCTCGTGTCGGTCGCCTCTTCGGTAGCGCTGCTCGTCGTCGGCGTCGGCGTCGCCTACTGGGGCGGCGAGTTGGCCTTCGACCAGATGGGATCCCTCGACGGCGGCCTCTACGGCATCGCCGTGGCGGCCATNGGCATGCTCTCGACGACCGGAATCGTGGTCTCGGTCGANGCCTACGGNCCGATCGCCGACAANGCCGGNGGCATCGCCGAGATGGCCGGCCTCGANCCNGAGGTNCGCGAGGTCACCGANGCCCTCGACTCGCTCGGCAANACNACGGCGGCCATCGCCAAGGGCTTCGCCGTCGGNTCGGCGGCCCTGACNGCCCTGGCGNTGTTCAANAGCTTCGAGTTCGCNGTGGCNGCTGCGGGCNGANACCTGTCNCTCAACATCGGCGAGGTGGATGTCTTCATNGGTCTCTTCTTGGGNGCCATGCTGCCGTTNCTGTTCGCCGCCCTCACCATCGATGCCGTCGGCCGCGCNGCCTTTCAGATGATCGAGGAGGTGCGTCGCCAGTTCCGAGAGATNCCGGGCCTGCGCGAGGGCCTACCCGGCGTCAATCCAGACTCGGCNCGCTGTGTNGCCATCTCCACACAGGCCTCNCTGAAGGAGATGATCCTTCCCGGCTCGCTCGCNGTNGCGGTGCCGNTGGCCATCGGCTTCATCAACATCGACGCNCTGGGCGGCTTCCTGGCCGGCGCCNTGGTCACAGGCTTCTGCCTNGCCATCTTCATGGCAAATGCCGGNGGGGCCTGGGACAACGCCAAGAAGTACATCGAGGCNGGCNACCANGGGGGCAAGGGNTCCGAGTCCCACAAGGCCGCNGTCGTCGGCGACACCGTGGGCGACCCCTTCAAGGACACCTCGGGNCCGGCCATGAACATCCTCATCAAGGTCATGACCATCGTGAGCCTGGTGTTCGCCTCGGCCTTCGTCGGCTGANNGCACTTTCTGCTGGGAAGGGGCCCTACGGGGCCCCTTCCTGCGTTTTGCGTGCGGGTCGACAGTGGCCCGCTCAGAGGCCCAGAAACCTCGTCAGGAAGGGTCGGTTCGCCAGGAACCGCGGAATCCGGGGCTCCAGCCAGGCGACGGCCAGAAGGGCAGGGAGGGAGAGCAGTACGCCTCCGAGGATGTCAGCGGGCCAGTGCTCGAGACGGCTCACCCGCAGCCAGCAGGTCAAAGCCGTGAGGCCCCAGAAGGCCACGGCCAGGCGGCGGCCGGTAGGACCGGGGAGGTGGCGCCGTGCCAGGAGGGCGAGCGTGCCGAACACCAACACGACGAACACGGCGTGGCCGCTCGGGTAGCCGCCGGACCCGAACGAATAATTGCTCCAGCGCAACGACGGGGTCGGACGTGGACGCTCGACCAGGTCGGCGATCCGCGTGAGGCCCGTCGCCGCTCCGGCGAGCGCCAGGACCGCCGCCGGGTAGCGGCCCCACGCCCACCACACCAGGGCCACGAGGAGCACGAATACCGCCGGGGCGGCCAGGTCCGTGAGGAGAACATCGAGCAGGCTTGCCACGGGGTCGAGGATCCCAGGTGTGTTGGCCTGGGCCCATCGCGAAAGGCCCACCTCTCCCGGGAGGGGTCCATCGCCACGCACGGCGAGGGTCAGCGCCACCCCGAGGCATGCACTGGCGGCGGCGACCGTCCAACCCAGTCGTGCACGACCCGACATGTCGGCCTCAAGCAGGGAGGACGAGGAGTGGATCCTTGGCCTCGCCACCCACCCGGACCTCGAAATGGAGGTGGGGGCCGGTGGACCATCCCGTGGACCCGCATTCGCCGATCGGGTCCCCGGCGTCGAGCGAGTTGCCCTTCGAGACCGAGAGCTTCGACTGGTGGGCGTAAACGGTGACGACGTAGCCCTCGTGCTCGATCAGGACCACGTTGCCGTAGCCGTCCCGCCAGCCGGCGAAGATGACCGTGCCCGCCTTGGCCGCCCAGATGGGCTGACCCCTCACGCAACCCATGTCGACGCCATTGTGCTGACGGACCGACCCGAAGATCGGATGCTTGCGGGGTCCGAAGCCGGAGCCGATCCGTCCCTCGACCGGGAAGATGAAGCCCGAGGCCGACTGCTCGGTGAGCTTCGGCGCTGAGCGCCGAAGCTCCTCGGCGATGAGATTGTCGATCAGGACGGCCATCCGGTACTGCTCGCGCTCGAACTCCCGGATCTCCTGCTCGTGGCCAGCGATGCGCTTTGCCAACTCGTCCTGGGCAGCCTCCTGGGCGGCGATACGCCGGGCAAGGAGCAATACCGAGGACTCGAGTTCGCGCTCCTGCTCCTCGGCATCGACGATGGCGCCGTCGGCGGAGCGTGCGATGTCCTCGCTGTCGGATTCGAGCGCCCGGAGTCGCTCGAGGAGGTCTCCTCGATCGCCCGTGACCACGTCGAGGATCGCCGACATCCGCAGGCCGGTGGAGAGGTCCTCCGCCTCAAGCAGGGTGCCCGCCCGCATGGCTCCGACATAGGCGTCGACCGCAAGTCGTTGGAGTTGCGCCACAAGTTCGACGATCTCCTCCCCCACCTGATCGGACTCGACCCAACGAAGGGTCGCCTCGGCCTCCGCCGCCTCGATGGCCTGGCGGGCGGCGGCGATCTTCGCCTGTTGCAGGGCGACGTACTCGTCCAGCGCACGGAGGGCATCGGCCACTTCGACATCCTCGGCCTTGACCAGTTCGAGTTGCTCGGCGGTCGATGCGGCCTCGTCCTTGACGATCTCGCGTCGGTCGCGTGCAGCGCGGATGTCGTCGTTGTCAGGAGCTGCCGAGACTCCGGACACGAGTACGCCGAGGACGGACACGGTGACCACCATCCGACAGAGCACGCGACGACCCGGCATCGGCGGCACCGTACCCCGAGCAGCCGCCGTCTCAGGTCCACCCACGGGTGGTCGCCGTGGCAGTATTCGCTCCTGTGGGGGATCTGCGATGGTCGAAACTGTGACGACGGCATGACGACGGCCAAGCGGCCGCTGGAAGGCGTGCGCGTCATCGACCTCGCCGACGAGCGGGGCGAACTCTGTGGCCGCCTGCTGGCCGACCTCGGGGCCGACGTCCTGCGGGTCGAACCCCCGGCTGGGGCCCGGTCCCGTTCCCTGCCTCCGTTTGCCCCGAACGGGACGTCGCTCTACTTCGCCTACCGGAACACCAACAAGCGAGGGACCGTCCTCGACCTGGAGGACGCCCAGGACCGGGAGCGGCTGCGTGCCCTGGTGACCTCGGCCGAGGTCTTCGTCGAGTCCCATGCCCCCGGGCACCTGGACTCCCTGGGGCTCGGCCACGAGGCGCTCCTCGACCTCAACCCGGGCCTGATCGTGGCCTCCCTGACCGACTTCGGCCAGGACGGCCCCGACAGTGGCCTCGTGGCCACAGACGACGTGATCGTGGCCCGCTCAGGATGGCTGTCCCTCTCCGGCATCCCGGATAAGCCTCCCCTCCTCATTCCCGGAGCGGTTGCCCACGACTCTCTCGGGGTGCTCGGCGCCTATGCGGTCGTCCTGGCACTCCTCCACAAGGACCGGGGCGCCGGCGGCCAGCACCTCGACGTCTCTGCCCTAGAGGTGCTCGCACAGATGAACACCTGGGCGATCCCCAATGCGGACTACAGCCAGCGCCATGGTGGCACGCCGCAGGTCGTCCGTTCCGGTGACAGTCCGTTGTACCCCAACATCCCCTGCGCCGACGGCATGGTGCGCCAGGTCGTGCTCGCTCCCCGCCAGTGGCGGGCGCTCTGGGAGTGGATGGGCTCGCCCGAGGCGTTCGCCGACGAGTACTGGGAGAGCACGTTCAGCCGCCTCATGAACATGGACGTGCTGAACCCGCTCTTCTGGGAACACTGGGCCGACCGCCCGAAGGTCGAGGGTTCCGCCGAGGCCCAGCGGCGCGGCATCGTCGCTCTCCCCATGCTCGCTCCCGCCGAGGTTCTGGACAGCGAACACTTCGCCGCCCGGGGCAGCTTCCTCGACGTCGAGGTCGCTGCCGGTGTCGTCGGACCCGTCATGGCCGGGTTCGGTGAGATCGACGGTGAACGCTCCGGCTATGCCTTCCGCTCGCCGGCCACGGGCGAGCACGAGCCGGACTTCACCGGTTCGGGTCCGCCCGATCCGGTCGAGGTGGCTGAACCCGCATCCCTACCGCTCGCCGGGCTCCGGGTCGTCGACTTCGGGCACGGTGGGGTCGGCGTGGAGTGCGGCCGGATGCTCGCCGAATACGGCGCCGACGTGGTGAAGGTCGAGAGCCGGACTTACCCCGACTTCATCCGACTGATCCTGGGCAGCGAGATGACGCCGGCATTCGCCTCCTCGAGCCGAAGNAAGCGCGGGTTCGGGGCCGACCTCAAGCACCCGGACGGGATCGCCGTCGTGCGCGAACTGGTCAAGCGGGCGGANGTCGTGATCGAGAACAACTCGACCGGAACGATGGCCGACCTCGGCCTGGCCTACGACGACCTCCAGGCGCTCAACCCCGGTTTGGTCATGGTCAGCAGCCAACTGATGGGGAGTCGTGGGCCCTTCGCCGACTGGAGTGGATACGGGCCCACCATCCAGAGCGTGGGCGGGCTGAGTTGGTTGTGGAAGTTCGACGACGGCGACCCGCCGCCGGGCAGCCCGGCCATCCACCCCGACCACCTTGCTGGTCGGGTCTGTGCCCTCTTCGCCGCAGCGGCACTGTTCGCCCGCAACCGGAGCCGGGGCGGTNCCCACGTCGAGATCGCCCAGGTCGAGGCGCTCATGGCCACGCTCGGCGACCTCTTCCTCGCCGAGGGGCTGGAACCGGGCTCGGTGCGTCCGATGGGCAACGACTCGCTCCGCGGGGCGCCGTGGGGGGTGTTCCCCTGTGTCGGCGACGAACGCTGGTGCGTCGTCTGTGTGCGCGACGACTCCGACTGGGCATCACTGCGGGATGCGATGGGCGACCCGGCGTGGGCTGACGACGATCGCTTCGCCTCGACCGACGGCCGCCTGNCCCACCGCCGGGAGGTCAACGACGGCGTCGCTGCCTGGACGATTGGACGCTCGCAGGAGGACGTGGTGGCAGCGTGTCGACTGCACGGCGTTCCGGCCGCACCGGTCGCCTCGACGGTCGATCAGTTCAAGGATCCCCACCTCCTCGGTCGGGGCTTCTTCCCGGAGGTCGACCAGCCCCCGCTCGGCCCCCTCACACTGGACGGTCCCTGCTTTCGCGGCACGGTGATGAGGACGCCATTCCTCGGGCCCGCCCCCGGACTGGGCGAGCACACCCGCAGCATCTGCATCGAGGAGCTGGGCATGGACCCCGATGAGGTCGAGCAGTTGATCGAGTCAGGAGCCCTCGAGGTCGACACCTCTGCCGTGGACGGGGAGCCGGACTCAGACGGGTGACTCGACCTGTCGAGGCGATCCGAGGNCTGCAACCCCTGGCGGGATCCATCGGGGCCTAGGCTCCGATGCGACTGCAGGAGGGCCGCGATGTCGACAACCGGGGTGTCCGAGATCTTCGACCCCGACCGCTGGGAACCCGTGGAGGGCTTCGACCTGTCGGACGTCACCTACCACCGTGGCCGNACTGGTGCCGATCGGGGGACGGTCCGCATCGCCTTCGACCGTCCCGAGGTCCGCAACGCCTTCCGGCCGCAGACNGTNGACGANCTCTACGGCACGCTCGACCACGCCCGCATGGCCACTGATGTCGGCACGATCCTGCTGACCGGAAACGGGCCCTCGCCGAAGGACGGCGGCTGGGCGTTCTGCTCCGGNGGTGATCAGCGCATCCGCGGCAGCGACGGATACCGGTATGCGGAGGGCGAGGGCGCCGATTCGCTCGATCCGTCCCGAACCGGTCGCCTCCACATCCTCGAGGTGCAGCGGCTCATTCGGTTCATGGGAAAGGTTGTCATCGCCGTGGTGCCCGGCTGGGCGGCCGGCGGCGGGCACAGCCTCCACGTGGTGTGCGACCTCACCCTCGCCAGCCGGGAGCATGCCCGTTTCAAGCAGACGGATGCCGACGTTGCCAGTTTCGACGGCGGCTTCGGCTCCGCCTACCTGGCCCGCCAGGTGGGACAGAAGTTCGCTCGGGAGATCTTCTTNCTGGGCCGCGAGTACTCGGCGGAACAGGCCCAGGCCATGGGCATGGTGAACGAGGTGGTCGACCACGCCGACCTGGAGTCGGTCGCCCTCGAGTGGGCGGCGGCAATCAACGCCAAGAGTCCCACCGCCCAGCGGATGCTCAAGTTCGCCTTCAACCTCGTCGACGACGGACTCGTCGGCCAGCAGTTGTTCGCCGGTGAGGCCACGCGCCTCGCCTACGGTACCGACGAGGCGGCCGAGGGTCGTGACGCCTTCCTGGAGAAGCGTCCCCCCGACTGGTCGGACTTCCCGTACCACTTCTNAGCGCATGCCCCTGGTCCTGATCGTCTGGCACTCGGCCACGGGGGGAGCGCAGGCGCTGGCCGAGGCCCTCGGGGAAGGTGCCTCGGACGACTCCATCGGGGGCATCGAGGTGGTCTCCCGACGGGCCCTCGAGGCCGGGGTCGAGGACGTACTTGCTGCAGACGGGATGCTTCTCTGCACCCCCGAGAACTTCGGGTANATGTCGGGNGCCCTGAAGGACTTCTTCGACCGCACCTACTACCCGTGCCTCGAACACACCCGAGGCCGNCCCTATGGCCTGACAGTACGGGCCGGCGGCGATGGGACGGGCGCGGTCGCCGCTGTGACGCCCCTCGCTATCGGCTTGGGCTGGAAGGAGGTGGCGCCGCCCGTGATCGCTGCCGGCGACCTCACCGAGGCCCACCTCGCCGCTGCCAGAGAGTTGGGTGCCACCCTGGCCGCAGGACTGGCCACCGGCCTCTACTGAGGCAGGTCACACGGGACCGTGGCGGTATCGGCACGAAANCGGGCGAGAATGGGGGCATGGATGAACCAACACCGGAAATCGAAGCCGACGACGAGCCCGAGTCGGCCGGGCCAAAAGTCGAGAAGTTCAATGTCGTGATGCCCGGGACGGAATCGGGCGAACGTAGGACGTTCAAGGTCAGGTTCGTCGACGACGACGGCAACCCGACCCAGGAGCCGGTCATCGAGGACGCTGAGGGTCTCGAGTAGGAGGTCCCCCCGGGGNGCTCGGGCCGGGTTGCGGCGCTAGCGCCGGGGCCGTTCTCCCACGATGCTGGCCCGCTCCATGACGCGGGTCTCGGGCCAGTAGTCGCTGCANGCCAGGTGCTGGACCGCCCGGTTGTCCCAGAAGGCCACCGAGTCGGGTTCCCAGTGGAAGCGGCACTGGTACTCGGGGGTGTCGGTGATGCGGCAGATCCGGTCGAGCCGGTCCAGCGACTCCGGGCGGGTCTGGCCGGCGAAGCGGTTGACGAAGGTCCGGTTGAGGTACAGATACGGTCGGCCGGTCAACTCGTGGGTACAGACAGCCGGGTGGGTCGCCTCCGGATAGCGCTCGCGCATCTCCGCCATGCGGTCCCCGGGAACGTTACGCCCGAACGCCTGGACGAAGTCGTGGATCGCCTCGAGGCCGTCGATCTCGGCCTTCACATCTGCGTGCAGGACTTCGTAGGCGGCGTACATGTCCGCGAAGAGCGTGTCGCCCCCCACATTCGGGACCTCGATTGCCCGCAGGATCGTGGCCTTGGAGGGACACTCGCGCCAGGTGACGTCGTGGTGCCACTGGTTCTCATAGCCGGTGGTGTCGGCGTCCTTCTCGAAGCGCACCAACTCCGGCTCCTCGGTGTTCGAGGGGATGAACGGGTGGACCTCGAGTTCGCCGAAGTTGCGGGCGAAGGCCACGTGCTGGGCCGGCGTGAACGCCTGCCCGCGGAAGAAGACCACCTTGTAGTCGGCCACTGCGGAGGCGATCTCGTCGACGGCCGACGGTGGAAGGTCATCTGTGAGGTCGATGCCTGTGAGTTCGGCGCCGATCGTTGCGCCCATCATGTGGGCGTCGAAGTGCTCCCAGGTCAGCGCCGAGAGCCGGG
The DNA here is from genome assembly GCA_002699725.1 of Acidimicrobiaceae bacterium. Lineage (GTDB taxonomy): Bacteria > Actinomycetota > Acidimicrobiia > Acidimicrobiales > MedAcidi-G1 > S20-B6. The sequence goes on along the minus strand of PACE01000041.1, from coordinate 34,894 downwards.
CCCGCTCCTCGGCGAGATGGGTGGCCGGTCCGATATAGGTGGGGAAGTCGGTCCGGGGCCGACGCTCGAGGGGCAGCCCACTGGCCGGAGCGCTTTCGACGACGACCTGGGTGCTCTTCACGGGCCAAGGATAGGCGCNGGAGTCGATCATCGCGGGAGTGGTTGTCGTAGCGCACCACGCAGGCGAGAATCGTTCTCACCATGAATGCCAGTNNCGNCACCCTGCAGCTCGTCGACGTCACCNTCCGGCGCGGAGGACGCCTGGCTCTCGACTCGGTGACGGCCGGTTTCGGGCCCGGNAACTCCACGGCCCTGGTCGGGCCGAACGGCTCGGGCAAGACCACACTCCTCGAGGTCCTCGCCGGCCTGCTGCCCCCGCAGTCGGGCCGGCTCCTCCCTGCCGCTCCTCGGGCGGCCCTGGTCACCCAGGACCACCACCACCGTTGGCTCCCGCTCACGGTCGCCGAGGTGGTGCGGATGGGGCGTTTCGGACGATCTCCACTCCCCCGCCGATTCTCCTCCCGCGATCGGGCAGCCGTCGACGACGCCGTCACCCGACTCGAAGTCGGCGACCTGCTCCACCGCCAGGTCGGCGAACTCTCCGGCGGCCAACGGCAGCGGGTCCTCGTGGCCCAGGCACTCGCCCGGCATGCGCCGCTGCTGCTGCTCGACGAGCCGATCACCGGTCTCGACCTCGCCAGCCAGGAGCGGATCCTCGAGGTGGTCGGCCAGGAGGCTGCGGCCGGGACGACCGTGGTTGTCACCACCCACAATCTGGACGAGGCTCGCCACTGCGACCGGGTGCTGGTTCTCGACCGCCGACTCGTTGCCGAGGGCACACCCGACGAGGTCCTGCGCCCCGCCGTTCTCCGTGAGGCCTACGGGGACCGCCTGCTNGGCGACCACGCCGGCCACGACCATGCCCACGACCTCCTCATCGTCGACGACCACGGCCACGGCAGNCACNACTGACCGGCCGGGCACAATACGACGGCGGTTCAGCCACCCCGGGCAGCCTCGGCTTCCGCCACGCAGGTCTTCACCCCGTCCCAGATGATCGCCGTGGCGTCCCGGGAATGTTCGGCTTCGATCGGNCCCAGGTATCTCGNGCGCATCGTCAACAGCGTGCGGTTCCAGGGCCGAATCCGGGGCGCCGTCCGACCNTTGGGCCAGAGTTCCTCCGTCCCGGCCGCNCCGACGACGACAACCGGTAGTCCCGTGTCGAGCGCCAGGCGACCGACGCCCGGATGGGGTCGTCCCACCCCGGTCTCGTCCCACTCCTCCGGGCCGACGAGGCGCCCCTCGGGCATGATCGCAATCGGCATTCCCTGCTCCAGGACTTCTGTGGCGACTTGAAGGACCTCGGNGCCCTCGACGGGGATGCATCGGAGGTCGCGGAGCAGGCGCCCGATGCCCTTCTTCTCGAAGTAGCTCGCGGCAGCCAGGCACCGGATGCGCTGCCCCCATTCGTGGAAGGCAGCGGCNGCGAAGAGGAGGTCGGCCATGCTGCGGTGGTTGGCCGCGTGGATCACGGGCCCGTCCTCCTGAACCCCAGGTGGACCCACGTCGTAGCGTGCGCCGATCCGCAGCAGGCGGTGTACCTGCGCNATGCGGCGCCCGAACACCTCGNTCAGCCCTGTCTCNTCCACGGCAAAGGAGGTTACGACGCGGCGTGCCAGAGCAGCGGGTTGCGGTCGGTTGCCGCCGGCGCGCCGGGGACCGCTCCCGGGAGGTAGAGCGCCAGGTCGAGGCGTTGCTCGTCCCGCTCGATCTCGAGTACCCGAGCCCCGTCGGCAACGTAGATGACCGTCATCGCCGGACGATCCCGATCACTCGGGTTCGGGCCCGCTGAGTGGAGGGTCCAGCCGGCGTGGAAGGTGGCGTCGCCGACACGCATCGCCCCGTGGGTCGAGGTGGGCAGGGCNTCCGCTGCGAGGAGTCGGGTGAAGTGGTCCTCCGACTCGTCGGAGATGGCCGGNCCTCGTAGGTCGCCCAGGTGGTTGGTGCCGTCTGCAAAGACCATCGAGCCGACCTCGGCAGGAATATCACAGAGGGCCAGCCACATGGTGATCGCCGATTCCCCGTCAAAGGGCCAGTAGTAGGCGTCCTGGTGCCAGGGCGTGGGGCCGCCACCGGCCCGCTTCACCAGCGCCTGGTCGTGGTAGAGGCGCACGCCGTCNACGCCGAGTAGTTCCGCGGCCATNCTTGCGAAGCGGGCAGCGAAGACGAACCGTCGGATTACCTCGTCGTGCCAGCAGAGGCCGATCGCCTGGTGAAAGGCCCGGTCGTAGGCACGCTGCTTGTCCAGGGGGACGTCGCGGTTCCAGGCNAGGCGGTCGGCGGCCTCGCAGATGGTCGGGGCGAATCCGGCCACCTCGTCGGGCGTGGCCAGCCCCCGGATGCAGGCATGGCCCTGATCGCTAAACGAGGAAATCTCGTCCGGGGTCGCCCCCCGGTCAGCCGCCAACTCCACGAGTGCGACGCTAGTCCCGTGGCNCGGGCGGTGACGGACTGATGATCCGGCGGAAGGTGAGGTTCACCCGCTCCCCCACCGGCCGGGCCGTCCGAGCGAGGCAGTGCTGCCACAGGGCCTGGGTCGATCCGCTCATCACCAGCAGGTCGCCGTGCTCGAGGTCCAGGGCAACCGGGTCATGATGGCCGTCCCTAGGTCGGAGGCGAAAGCGTCGCGTGGCGCCTAGNGACAGTGAGGCGATGACCGGGCGGTTCCCCAGTTCCGATTCGTCGTCCGAGTGCCAGCCGACGGCGTCGTCTCCGTTTCGGTAGCGGTTCACGAGCACGGAGTCGAAGGCCTCGCCGGCGGTTGTGGCGCACCGGTCGCGGAGTTCGGCCAACCGGGAGGTCCACGGCAGGGGTTCGAGGCGTCGTCCCGAGTACCNGTAGGTGCGGCCGGCGTCGCCGTACCACGCCTCCATGCGGGGGATGGGCCGCTTCTGCCCGAAGACCACGATCGCGTCACGGGACCAGNGCGTCTCCTCCAGCAGGGCGGGGAACTGNTCATCGGCGTCGACCAGGAACCCCCTGTGGACTTCGACCTCGAGGCCTGGCGCCGAGGGGAGCCCATCGTGGAACAGCGCCCGCTCAGCCACCCTGGCGATCCCTCCGGTGNCAGCCCAGGAAGGCGTCCTCGCGCACNGGTCCCTGGTTCCGGACCCAGATGCATANCGGTCCCTCAAGTTCCCCGAAAGCCTCCATGGGAACCAGGAACCTGCCGTCATCTCCGGTCGTTCCCACGACCTGTGGGCGGCCGTCGATGTTCACGACGACATCCAGTCCGCCATCCGGAGCGTCGGGGTCGTGGGCCCAGCCCAGCACCGACCAGGTGTCGATCCACAGTGGCTCCGCCTGGCCGATCGGAGAGTCCCCGGCCGTCCTCGTGGCGGAACGCACCGCTTCGGCCGACTCCGGGATGCATTCGGGGAGCGGTTCGAAGGACCAGCCCTCTTCGCCATAGCGCTCGAGAAGCGCCCGGAGGATAGCGATGGTCTGCCACTTGCGGTCGTGNANGAGCACGACCATTCCCTCCTNCTCCCATTTACGGACGTGTGCNAGTGCCTCCTCGNTCGAGGGGCTCGACCATTCCNCCGGGTCGGCATCCCAGCCCACAATGTCNAGGTGCATCTCCTCGAAGGCCTGCTGCACCCGGGGGTCCGTGAGCCCNTANGGAGCCCGNACGCAGGTCGGANGAAAGCCTGTTCGGTCCTCCAGGGCCGAGNTGGCACGGGTCANGTCGCGTTCGAGGTCGAACTGTGACAGTTCCGNCAGTCGGTGGTGTGCCCAGGAGTGGCTACCGACCGCATGCCCGCGGTCCAGGAGGTCCTGCACTTCCTCGTTCCCCCAGAAGAGGTTGAGCGTCTGTCCGGTCGGGAAGAAGGTTGCCCCGGCGGCGTGTTGCTCGAGGAGGCGGAGCACGATCGGCGTGAAGAGTGGGTTCGGCCCGTCGTCGAAGGTCAGGTACATGATTCGGACCCCCTGGGGTGATCCGGGGGCCGGGGTGGCTGGGACTGCGAGGAGNCCCAGTACTGCCAGGACAACGAGAAGGCGTCGTCCCACGGAAGCCTCAGGTGGTGCCGAAGATCCGGTCGCCGGCGTCGCCGAGGCCGGGAACGATGTAGCCGACCTCGTTGAGGTGGTCATCGAGGGCCGCCGTCCAGATGGGTACGTCGGGATGTGAGTCGTGCAGGCGTTCCACGCCCTCGGGTGCCGCCAGGAGGCAGAGGAAGCGCACGTCCGCCGGNCCGTCGGCCTTGACCCGGTCGAGGGCNGCCGTGGCCGAGTTGCCGGTGGCCAGCATCGGATCGACGACGACCACNGTCCGACCCTCGATGGGTGGGAACTTGCAGTAGTACTCGACCGCCTCGAGGGTCTCGTGGTCGCGGTAGAGGCCCACGTGGCCGACCCGTGCAGAAGGGATGACGCGCNGCACGCCGTCGAGTAGGCCGTTGCCCGCCCGCAGGATCGAGATGACCGCCGGCTCCTCCAGCAGGACCGGGGCGTCCATCTCGGTCAGGGGCGTCGTGATCCTTTCGTTGCGGGTCGGGAGGTCGCATGTGACCTCGTAGGTGAGGAGGAAGCTGATCTCGGTCAGGAGTTGCCGGAAGCGCTCGCTGGGAGTCTCGATCCGACGCATCTCGGTCAACTTGTGGGTGACCAGTGGGTGGTCGATCAGGTGCAACGAGCGGGCGGCGGAAATCGGCATGGGGCCACCCTAGGCCCCTGTCGGATCAGCGCCGGATTCCGCTGGATGGCCTGGACCGGCAGATCGAGAAATCCCTAACCTCAGGAAAGAACCTTTACACGGGGTGAAACTCTGCCTACACTGCCCGCCATGCTTGGANCCGGCCTCTCGGCCTCCCCTGCCGCGGACTGGACCACGGAGGATGCCTGGATCGGCACGCGCCGTCCCATCCTCGAAGCNCATGCCCTCCCGGCGGATGCCTACGCTTCCGAGGCCTTCTTCGCCCTCGAACGGGACAGNGTCTTCGGCACCTCCTGGGTCTGTATCGGCATCGCNGACGAACTCGACCCGGTCGGACAGGTCCTCGTCCGCGACCTCGGCGGACGCTCGNTNCTCATCACCACGAACACCAGCGGCGAACTCCGAGGCTTCGCCAACTCCTGTCGGCACCGGGGCACGCAACTCCTCGATGCCGACTGCACCATCGGCCGGACNCTCCGCTGTCCCTACCACCGATGGGGCTACGACCGCGACGGGACGCTGGTGGCCACCCCACAGTTCGNCGACGCAGGAATCGACCGGTTCGACCCCACCGACTANGGACTGCACCCCATCAGGGTCGAGCAGTGGGGCTGCCTGCTATTCGCCAACCTCGACCACGACGCGCCCTCGGTCGACGAGTGGTTCGGCGACCTCGGCGATCGCCTCGCCGGATACCGCCTCGAGGGATGGCACAGCCACCTCTCCCACTCGACCGACGTCCGCGCCAACTGGAAACTGGTCTCCGAGAACTTCCAGGAGTACTACCACCTNCCCTGGATCCACCCGGANCTCGCCAAGGTCTCCCGGGTCGAGGATCACTTCCGCTANCAGGGGCACGGCATGTACTGCGGCCAGACCACCACTCCGCTCTCCGNCGACGAGCGCGGCGACTGGGCCGTCCTCCGACCNGCCGAGGGCCTCGACGCCGCCGACACCGTTTCCGGCCGGTTCGTCGCCCTCTTCCCCAATGTCCTGCTGAGCCTCCTCCCCAACCATGCGTTCGTCATACGTCTCGAGCCGATCGGCCCCGGACTCACCAGGGAGCACTGCACCTGGCTGCTTCCCCCGGGCTCCGAAGACGTCCCCGACGAGGACTTCGCGGTCACACGCGACTTCTGGCTCGAGGTCAACGGCGAGGACATCAGCATCGTGCAGCGGGGGCAGGCCGGCCTCGACTCAGGTNGCTACACCCCTGGCAGGCTTTCGCCCCGCTTCGAGGAACCTCTGCACCGGTTCCATAATATGCTGGCCGACCGTATGACCGGGATCGCACGTATCCCCGACGGCGACCTCGCCGACGACCTTCCCCTCCTGGGTACGGGCATCAACCCGNTCCCCTGGCGNAGTCACCTGTCCGNCCACTGATCTCCCGAACTCCCCCCGAANCTCCACAGACACCCCACAACGCAGCAAGGATCCCTGATGGCGAAGCACGGCTATACGTACTCCGCGGGCAAACTCGTNAAGCACGGCCTGNCCCGTGGCGATTGGCCCCGCATGTGGAGCCGGCCCGAGGCACGTTCGTCGTACGACGTCGTGATCATCGGTGGCGGCCTCCATGGCCTGGCGACCGCCTACTACCTGGCCAAGGAGCATGGCGTCACCAACNTCGCCGTGGTCGACAAGGGCTACCTCGGTGGCGGCGGCTCCGGCCGCAACACAGCGATCGTCCGGTCGAACTACCTCACACCCGAGGGCGTGGCGTTCTACGACCGTTCGCTCGACCTCTACAACTCGATGGCCCAGGACTTGAACCTCAACGTCATGTTCTCCCGCCGGGGCCACCTGACGCTGGCACACACCGACTCGGCCCTCCGCACCATGCACTGGCGGGCCGAGGTCAACAAGCTCCAGGGCATCGACTCCAGTGTGATCGACCCTCAGGANGTNAAGAAGCAGGCACCGAGCCTCGACGTCTCCTCGGANACGCGCTACCCGATCCTGGGCGCCCTCCACCATCCGCCCGGTGGCATCGTCCGCCACGACGCCGTCGTGTGGGGCTACGCCAGGGCAGCCGACCACCTCGGCGTCCACATGCTCCAGGAGACCGAGGTCACCGACATCCTCTGCGAGGGCGGCGAAGGCCCCGACGGGAAGGGGGCAGGCGGCCGAGTCACAGGCGTACGCACCAACCGGGGCGACATCAGTGCGCCCGCCGTCGTGAACTGCACCGCAGGCTGGGCCTCGCTCATCTCGAACATGGCCGGAGTGCCGCTCCCGATCACGACGCATCCCCTGCAGGCTGCCGTCACCGAGCCCTGCAAGGTGTTCCTACCGACGGTCGTCGTCTCGGGTTCGCTNCACGTCTACGTAAGCCAGACCGACCGAGGCGAACTCGTGTTCGGCGCATCGGTGGACCCGGTGGGCACCTACCGCGTCAACGGCACCCTCGANTTCACAGAGGAGTTGGCCGCCCACGTGCTCGAGCTCATGCCCGGCATCTCCAAGATGCGCCTGCTGCGCCAGTGGTCGGGCCTCTGCGACATGACACCCGACTATTCCCCNGTGATGGGCACCACCCAGGTNGACGGCTACTTCGTCGACGTGGGCTGGGGCACCTACGGATTCAAGGCCGGCCCGGTGGCCGGCGAAACCATGGCGGAGACGATCGCCACCGGCCGCGATGCGGACCTGATCGCCCCGTTCACAATCAGCCGATTCACCGAGGGAGATCTCGTCGGTGAAAAGGGCGCTGCNGCGGTAGGTCACTGATGATTGTCGTGAATTGTCCCAACTGTGGTCCGCGGAACTCCTCGGACCTCCGTCCCTGCGGCGAGGTCANCACCCGCCCCGANCCGGCGACCGCTTCCCTGTCGGAGTGGCGCACCTACCTGTACCTGCGTGAGAACCCCGCCGGCTGGGTCACCGAGACCTGGTACTGCCGGAGTGGCTGTCGGCGGTACTTCACCATCGAGCGGAACACCGTCACCAACGAGATCCGTGATTCGGAGGCGTCATGACCGACAACCGACTCCCTGAACGGCCCGGCGAGGTGATTGACCGGGGTACTTCCCTGTCGTTCACCTGGAACGGACAGGAATACACNGGGTACCAGGGCGACACAATCGCCTCGGCCCTCGCCTCCAACGGTGTCGAGGTCTTTGCCCGCTCCATGAAGTACAAGCGCCGGCGGGGCATCATGACCGCCGACCACTGGGACCCGAACCTGTTCGTGCAGGTCGGTGACGAGCCCAACGTGNGGGCNGGCAGCCGCCGCCTGATCGNCGGAATGGAGGTCAGCGCCCAGAACGTGTGGCCCAGCCTGAAGTTCGANCTGGGNGCCGCCAACCAGATGGTCGGCCGCTTCCTGTCCCCGGGCTTCTACTACAAGACCTTCATGCGCCCAANGTGGTTCTGGCACAACGTGTACCAGAAGGTCCTCCGCAAGTTCGCCCCCGGTGGCCGCATCCANTGGGAGACCAGCACCCACGGCGCCTACGACAAGCGCTACGCCCACCCGGACGTGCTCGTGGCGGGGGGCGGCCCGGCCGGCATGGGAGCGGCGATCGCCGCCGCCGAGGCGGGTGCCTCGGTCATGCTCGTCGAACACGAGCCGGAACTCGGCGGACACCTGCGCTGGGGCGGTGCCGACGACCTGNCGGCGATCGCCGAATTGGTGTCGGCCGTCGAGTCCCATCCGNGCATCGAGGTCCTCACCGACTCCACGGTGACCGGGCGCTACGACCACAACTGGATCGCAGTGATGCAGCGGTCGCACGAGATCGCNCCGGAACGCCTCATCAAGGCCCGGGCGGCCAGTCTCGTCGTGGCCCCCGGACTCATCGAGCGCCCGTATATCTTCGCCGGCAACGACACCCCCGGCGTCATGTTGTCGGGTGCCGTCCGCCGCCTGATCAACCTGTGGGCCGTCAAGCCCGGCACCAAGGCCGTGGTCCTGTCCGCCAACCCCGAGGGTGAGGCCGCCATAGCCGACCTGGAGTCCGCCGGCGTCAAGATCGTGGCGGCATTGGACGTCTGGGCCGGTGAGGACGTCGTCGAGGTCGAGGGCAAGGGCCGGGTGGAGAAGGTCATCCTCGGTGACGGCCGGACCGTCTCCGCCGACCTCGTCGTCNTCGGCACCGGCTGGACCGCTCCCACCTCCTTGCTNAACATGGCTGGTGACCGACCGGTGTACGACCCTTCGGCAGCNCGCTACTTCTCCAACCATCTTCCGGACAATGTGTTGGCCACCGGTGGCATCACCGGAAACGGCACCACGGCCGAACTNGTCGCCCACGGGAGGGCNACGGGCTCCCTGGCGGCAAGCCGTGCCCTGCGGGTCCGCCACGATCGCCGTGTGTTGGCAGCNCGTGCCCGCAACCCCGAAGGACCCAAGCCGGAGTCCCTCCAGGACACCCGGACGCCCCTGGCACGCGTGCCACACCCCGAGTGCTACCGGAGCAGCACCCACGGCATGGTCGACCTCTCCGAGGACGTGTCCTCGAAGGACCTCGTCCAGGCCAAGAAGGAGGGCTTCGACTCGATCGAACTCATGAAGCGCTACACGACCGTCACGATGGGCCCCTCCCAGGGCAAGCTCGAGACCGTCAANGCCGCCGCCGTGCTGGCCGAGGCGCGCGACATGGACATGGCCGACATCGGAACCACCGTCTGGCGCCCCCCGTACGCNCCCATCTCACTGGGTGCCCTGGCCGGACGGATCTTCGAACCGATTCGTCGCTCCGCCCTCCAGGATTGGCACGAGGCACACGGNGCATCGCCNCTCCTGGCCGGCCAGTGGGTCCGACCCGACCACTACGGGGATCCCGTGGGCGAGGCCAGCAATGTGCGGGAGAACGTCGGCATCATCGACGTCACCCCGCTCGGCAAACTTGACCTCCGCGGCCCGGACGTGACCAAACTCCTNGAGCTCGTCTACGTCAACAAGTGGCAGAAGCTTGACATCGGCCGNGTCCGCTACGGAGCCATGGTGGCCGAGGACGGCGTCGTCTCCGACGATGGCGTGACGGGTCGCCTNGGCGAGGACCACTACCTGATGACGACCACCTCGTCCGGCGCCGGTGCCGTCTGGGAGTTGCTCGAGGACTACCTACAGACCTACCGCCCGGAGTGGGACGTGCACGTCACCGCTGTCACGGGAGGCCTCACGAGCATCAACGTCGCCGGCCCAAAGTCCCGTGACCTACTGCTGCGGCTCGTTGAGGGCGTCGGCCTCGACTCCGAGGCATTCCCGTACTTCCACGTACGCCGNGGCACCGTCGCTGGCGTTGCGGACTGCATCATCTGGCGAATCGGCTTCACCGGTGAGCTCTCCTACGAGCTGCACGTGCCGTCCGGCCATGCGCTGCATGTCTGGGAGTCGCTGCTCGCCAANGGCGAGGACCTCGGGATCAAGCCATTCGGCGTCGAGTCCCAGAGGATCCTGCGACTGGAGAAGGGCCATTACATCGTCGGCCAGGACACGGACGGCCTCACCAAGGCCCCGTCCGCCGGCCTTGGCGGCCTCGTCAAACTCGACAAGCCTGACACCCTCGGCCTGCCGGAGCTCAAGGCCGCGTATTCCCGCACGGATTTGCCGATTCTGGTCGCCATTCAGCCGGATGATCCACAGCTGGTTCCGACGGAGGCCGACCAGATTGTGCATGGAGACTCCGACCGGATCCTCGGAAGGATCACCTCCAGCCGCATGTCGCCGACTCTGGGTCGATCGGTCTGCCTGGGTCTGGTCGACCCCTCGCTATCGGCTGCCGGTACCACGATCACCATCCTGCTCATCGATGGACGCCGGGTCACCGGAACCATCCAGGAACACCACGCCCACGTCGACCCCGAGGGGGTACGCCAGAATGCCTGATCTCGAGTTCAAGAGTCCGGTCGCCCACGGGCCGATCTCGACGCCTGACGGCGCCGTGACGGTCGAAGACGAAACCGTCACCGCCAAGATCGTCGTCCGAGCCGCCGCAGGTACGGCGGCTGCCGCCGACCTGGCGGTGCCCTATGGCCAGAGCCGGCTCCGCGCCGACGGCACCCTGGTGTGCGGCACCCGACCTGACGAGTGGACCCTGTTCGCCGCCGTGGGCCGGGCCGCCGAGGTCGCCGCCTCGGTCAACACCGAGGGTTTCGTCAACGTCATCGACATCACCCACGGGAGGGCGATGATGAGGGTCTCCGGCCGGAAGGCGACTGCCCTGCTCGCCAAGGTCTGCAATATCGACCTGGCCGATGACATGACCCCCGACGGAGCCGTGTTCTCGGGCTCGGTGGCAAAGGTGACCTGTGACCTGCTCCGCTCGGACCGGGCGGGCGAGCCGTCCTACCTGATCTCGTGCGAGCGTTCCTTCGGCGACTACCTGTTCGCTGCCCTGGCGGACGCCTGCACCGAGTTCGGCGCCATCCTCCCTGTGGGGCTCGACATCCACTAGTCGGGCCATCTGTGGATGCGCCCCTAGGGTGCGCGCCATGAGCCCGGCAGACGTGACGGCCCGTGAACAGGTCCGCCTAATCGAGGACCGTGGGCTCTCGGCGCGCGAACTGCTCGTTGCCTGTCGGGAACGGGCCGAGTCCACCGAGCCGGTCGTCAATGCCCTCGTGACACTGGACTGGGAGTACGCCGAGTCGCTTGCCGCCGCCCTCGACGCCGATCCCGGGTTGTCGCCCGACGCTCCACTGCGAGGCCTCGTCATCGCCCACAAGGACCTCCTCGACGTCGCCGGAGTCCGGACCACCTACGGCAGCCCGCTCTTCATCGACCATGTGCCAGTGGTCAGCCACCCGATCGTCGACCTGCTGGCCGAGGCTGGGACCGTGCGTGTCGGCAAGACCAACACCCCCGAGTTTGGTGCCGGTTCCCACACGTTCAACCCCGTCCACGGCCTGACCCGCAACCCGTGGGACCCCACGCGGAGCGCCGGAGGCTCCAGTGGTGGCGCGGCAGCTGCCCTCGCCTGCGGGTCCCTCTCCCTCGCTGACGGGTCCGACCTTGGCGGCTCCCTGCGCAACCCGGCGTCGTTCTGCGGCATTGTCGGGCTCCGACCCTCTTCCGGGAGCATCCCCGGCTTCGCTCCCCTCGACGACCGCCTCGGCATGTCCACCCAGGGGCCCATGGGCCGCACGGTCGACGATGTGGCGCTGTTCCATGCGGTCCTGGTGGGAGGTGCACCGAGTGTCGTGGCGCACAGGCCAAAACGACTCCTGGTCTCGGTGGACCACGGAGACCTGCCCGTCGACCCGGAGGTTCGGCGGGTTGTCGCTGCTGTCGTCGAGGCGCTCTCCGATTCTGGTTGGGAAATCCACGAGTCCAGGCCACCACTCGATGGCGCCGACGAATGCTTCCAAACACTGCGGGCACTCGGGTTTGCAACCAGCCTCGGGGCATTGTCCGAGGAGGTGTCGCTCAAGGCCACCATTCGCCAGGAAATCCGGGAAGGCCTCCTCCTCGAAGTTGATGCCCTGACCCGTGCCGTGGCGGAGGAGCGTCGACTCCGCTCCTGCTGGGACGACTTCCTCGGACCCGACGAGGTGCTCCTCACCCCCACCAGCCAGGTACCGCCCTTCCCCGTGGGCGAAGAGTGGGTCCGGGAGGTAGAAGGGCGAAACCTCGGGCGCTACACGGACTGGATGCGGAGTTGTTCACGGCTCACCGTGCCGGGTGGCCCGTCCATCTCGATCCCGGCCGGGTGGAGCGCCGAAGGCCTCCCAATCGGCATCCAGTTGTCCGGGGCGAGAAACCGGGACCGACGGCTCCTCGAAGTGGCCGCTGCTGCTGAGGAAGTCCTGGGAACCGGCCCGCGGCCGCCCCTCGAAGCGTTGGCTGCCTGTGATCCGGCATCGTTGCCCCGAGGGCCGATTCGGTAGGCCGGGCGGGTGAGCCAAACGCCACTCCAACATCCATTGTCGGAACGCCACAGTGGTCCTAGATTGCGCGCGTCCAAGTCGTGCCTGGCACGACCCACCCCCTGCGACAAGCGGGCTGTTCGAACTGGGAGGTGTGCGCGATGTCCGGTCCCCCCGAACCACTCCGGGTCTGGCGCACCGTGGTGCCCCCCGAATGGTCCGACTACAACGGCCACATGTCCGAGGGCTGGTACGGGGTCGCCTTCGGCGGCGCCTCGGACGAACTGCTGGTCCACCTGGGCTTCGGAACCGGCTACCGGGAAGCCCACGGCACCTTCTACACCGCCGAGACCCGCATCCGCTTCCTGAACGAAGTGCATGAGGGAGAGAGCATCTCCACCGACACCTGGTTGCTGGGCGCCGACGAGAAGCGGCTCCATGTCCTGCACGACCTCCTCGTCGACGACAGCCCCGATCCCGTCGCCACACAGGAGTCGATGATGCTCCATGTCGTGCATGGCGCTGACGGGACGCCACAGGTCGCACCAATGGCCGAGCCACTCCTGTCGATGGCGCTCGAACTTGCTGCTTCGCACGCTCCGCTCAACCCGCCCGGCTACATCGGGCTGGGCGTCCGGACTCTTCGTTGAGCGGGCCCGAAGGCCCCACGACCCGTACCTCTCCGGCCATAGCGGGCGTCTGGGCACTGTTCGTCGCGTTCGCGCTCCTACAGGTCGGGAATGGCCTCCAGCGGATACTGCTGCCGATCCGGGGCGAGGCGGAGGGCATCAGCGCCGGCGCCATGGGCATGGTCATGGCGTTCCACTTCGGTGGATACCTGATCGGCGCCAAGGTCATCACGCGGGCCCTCGCAGCGGTCGGTCACATCCGAGTGTTCGCAGCCCTCGCCTCAACGGCTTCGGCTGCGGTGCTGATCAACGCGGTCATCGTGACTCCCCTGAGTTGGTCTCTCGTCTACCTGGTCAGCGGGATCTGCAACGCCGGGGTCTTCGTGGTGCTCGAGAGTTGGCTCAACGACCGCTCCTCGAACGAGACCCGCGGCAAGATCCTGGGCCTCTACATGATGGTCATGCTGGGCGGCACCGCCGGAGGGCAGTTGCTCGTCAACGTCGGCTCCCCCGAGGGATTCGGGCTCTTCGTGCTCTCCTCGGTGCTGATCTCCGCAGCCGTGATCCCGGTGACGCTCTCGGCGTCGTCGACGCCACCCATGGCGACCCCGGAATCCATGTCCGTCCGGGAGCTCTACCGGTTGATCCCCGCGTCCGTCGTAGGACTCTTCATGTGCTCCTTCGTCCAGTCCGCAGCCACCAGCATGGGTGCCGTGTTCGCCACCCAGTCGGGCATGAGCACGGCGAGGGTCACAGCGTTCACCTCAATGGCGATCGTCGGCGCGGTCGTGCTGCAACTACCCCTCGGCAGCCTGTCGGATCGCCACCCTCGTAGGAGGGTCATCGGGACCGTCGCCGGAATATCCTGCCTTCTGGCGGGGCTCGGGACCCTGGTCTCCCCCACAGGTTCCCTGATTCTCCTCCTCAACTTCGCCTTCGGCGCCTTCGTGTTCCCCCTCTACGGCCAGTTCGTGGCGCTCGCCAACGACTGGATCCCGCCCGAAAAGCGCCTGGCCGCCGCTTCGGGGATCGTGATGGTCAGCGGCATGGGTGCCCTATTCTCGCCCGTGGTGCTCGCCTTCTCGATGGAGGCATTCGGTCCGGACGGCTACTACGGGACGCTGGCAGTCGTCCTGGCATTCCTGGTCTGCTTTCTCCTGTACCGCACCCAGCGGCGGGAGGCGATTCCCGTCGAGTACCAATCCACCTTCCAGCCGGTCCTCGCCCGCTCCGGCGAGATGGCCCACTCCGTGGGGCGTTGGGTACGCCACCCGCTCCATGAGTGGTTGAACCACCACAGCCACCGCCACGTGCAGCCGGATGACGACCTCACCTGACGTGATCGACGTTCCTCACCGTTCCGGGACGGTGCCGTCAGTCTCCGAGTCCGAGTACCTGGCGAAATCCACGGACGTCCACCGACGCGAACAGTCCGGCGCGGGTGTACGGATCACCCTCGACGAAGTCCTCCGCTGCAGCCCTGTTCTCGGCTTCAAGCACGATCAGCGATCCGCACATCTCACCCGCCTCGTCGAGCAGGGGGCCGCCGTAGATGGTGTCGAACCCGGCGGCGTACTCCAGGTGTGCCGAGCGGGTCGCGAGGCGCAACGGTCCCGCATCTGCACGGTCCAGGGCGTGGATGGCGTACAGCATCTCGGACCCCCTCATGGGTTCTCGAATGGGCGGGCATCCTCTCCGGCATCGACGCTAGTGGTTCCGACGGAGGGAGCACTCCCGCCACGTCCCCCCGTCTCCCCGACAACGGCTAGGAGCCACAGGACCGCTAGGGCCGCCACCCCCGCCACGGCCCACGAAGCCCATCCCAGGCCGGCCGCCCGAGCAACGACGCCCACCAGGATCGGGCCGGCGATCCGACCTGCGTCGCTCATCACCGTGATCACTCCGAGGAACGGAGCCGTGGCGTCGTCGGGCGCCATGTCGCTTCCCATCGTGAACAGGCTCCCGGAACTGAGTCCGTTCCCGATGCCCATCACTGCACCAGCTGTCACCGCCAGTCCCGGACCCTCTGCGAGGGCAAGCAGGCCAAGGCCGAGGCCGAGGAGGCTGTATGCGGGAACCATGGCCCAGAGGCGCCCGTACCGGTCCATGATCCACCCGGCGAGCGGGAAGAGGAGCAGGTCGGCTCCTGTTCCGACTGCGACGAGGCCACCCACGGAGCTGGGACTGAGGCCGAGGGAGATCCCTACGAGTGGCAGGGCAACCATGCGTCCTTCGCGTGCGGCCATGATCAGGAACCCGGCAGTCCCACAACGGGCGACGACGCCCCGGTGCCGTCGCATGAGTAGGCCGAAGCCGCTCCCCCCGGCCACTTCCACCGCCGTACTTGGTTGTGTCCGGAGTTCGGGGAGCATGCCGAGACATCCGAGCGCGGCGGCGGCCCCTGCCACGAGGAACGTGCTCCGGAAGCCCACGAGGTCCACGAGCACGCCGCCAACCGCTGGTCCAAGGAGGAACGAGAATCGCATCGATCCCCCCATCAGGGCCATGGCCCGACCTCTGAGGCCGATCGCGACAGAACTGGTCAGGTGGGTATGCCGCGAGAGCATGACGCCGATGGCCGCCACGCCGACCAGGAGTTGCAGGCCGACCAGGAGGCCGACTGACCCGGTGAATCCCATCGATGCCACCGCCACACCCATCAGGAGGAGCGACACGACCGCAACGCGCCCCTGGCCGAGGCGATGTGTGAGGGCTCCGGCCAGGACTGCCCCGCCGATCGCTCCACCACCGGCGGCCCCGAGGACGAGACTGGTGGCGGCGATCCCGACACCCTGATTGCTCAGGTGGAACGGAAGGACTGGGATGAGGATCCCCATCGTGAATGTGCAGCACACCCACGGTAGGTAGACGGGCCGTGCCTCAGTTCGGAGCGTGGCCAGTGCGCCCCGTTCGGCCACGGGGACTCAGCCCTCGCGCAGTTCGGTCTCCGGCAGGCGGATCATGGGGATGGGACGCTCGGTCTTCGCCTGGTAGTCGGCGTAGAAGGCCCGATCAACGGTCATGAGCTCCCAGAGGGCGTCGCGCTCGGCTCCCTCCAGGATCTGGTGCTGCGACCAGTAGAGGCCGTGCTGGGTTCGGACCTTCACGCCGGGGTTGGCGTCCCGGTCCCGCAGGTTCAGCACCCAGGCGGGGTCGTTGACCGCTCCGGCGAACGAGCCGATGACCAACCGTCCGCCGTCCGGATCCCGCCAGAACGGAAGCGCCACACGGTGCACGTTGCCGCTGCGACGACCGATGGTATAGAGCATCACATGGTGCATGCCGGCGGTCACCCAGACGGCTGAATCGCTGTTCGTCTCCATCGCCTCGACGTGCATCTTCGTGATCTCGATGATCTGTTCATGGGTGGGAGTCTCCCATTCCATGACGATGTGCTGGTCGGTGGACTCGCCCGGGGGAAGTTCGTCGCTCATGGCCGTACGGTAGTCCGCCTGCCCCACCGTCTTGCAGTCCGGAGAATCCTCCCGGGCGGTCGGTATCCGGGCGGGGCCATGGCAGGCTATGAGTGCATGAGCGACGCCCTCACGACCTCCGACATCGACCTTGCCGCACGGCGGTTCAGTCGCTCGATGCTTGTCTCCGGCGTCCGCTGCATGCTCACCTACGTCGTGTTCCCATGGTTGCTTCCCGCACTCGGCTGGGCCAGTGGCGTCGGTCCCTGGATCGGCCTTCCGATCGGCCTCCTGGCCATCGGCTTCAACGTGGACAGCATCCGCCGCTTCCGCACCTCCGACCACCGGATGAGGGTTCCGGTGATGGTGATCAACGTCGCCGTCATCGCCCTCCTGACGATCCTCGTCGCCGGCGACCTCGCCGACCTGTTGGGCTGAGTCCCCGCCGGGCCCAGCACCAGCCACGACGTGCCCACAGCCCCCACCATGAGACCCGAGTGAACGAGGCAATCTGATGGGACGCCGTCTCCGGAGCGCCGATCTAGACCCCCGCTATGCACGGATGCGCGAGGTCTACGACCTCGATCCTGCAGCCGTCTGCTAGTCGACGGCACCCGCCTACAGCCGCCATCGTGGACGAGCAGCAACCCGCCCCCCGGCTTGCCCGCGGACTGGCCCGATGGCTCTGGTTCATGGCCGGCCTCGTCGCACTGGCCCTCGGCGGCCTCGGGGTAGTCGTCCCCGGCCTCCCCACGACCATCTTCCTGATCGTCGCCGCAGGTTGCTTCGCTCGCTCCTATCCGAGGCTCGAGCAGTGGATCCTGAACCTGCCCGGAGTCGGGCCGAGTATCCGCGACTACCGGGCAGGACTCGGGATGCCCCGGCGGGCCAAGGTCTGGGCCATCTCGATGATCATCGCCACCTGCGGCCTCAGTGCCAGCCTCCTGATCGATCCCCTCGGCATCCGACTTCTGGTCGGCGCCGTGGGGGCTGTGGGGGTCTGGTTCGTGGGGTGGCGAGTCCCGACCCGGGAGAGCGTGCTCGGAAGTGACTGATCCCTGCGCTTCCTCGGCGCCGGGCGTGCCTAGTTTGAGCAGTTGTGGATGCCCGGCGAAAAAGGCTGTCCGTCCCCCTGTCCTCCGGCTCCCCGTTGGATAAGAGGGAGGGCTCCCGCATCGCCGTGGACCGTCAGCGCATCACGAACGGGTTCGCCATCGGCTCCTGGGACGTGTTTACCCAGACGGCCTTGCTGCGGGTGAACTCCTGGATGACGTCGAGGCCGGCCTCGCGCCCGTAGCCGCTCTGGCCGAATCCTCCGAAGGGTGAGATCGGCGAGATGGCCCGGTAGGTGTTGACCCACACGATCCCGCAATGGATCGCCTTCGCCACCCTGTGGGCGCGTGCCCCGTCCCGAGTGAAGACCCCCGACCCGAGCCCGAACTCGGTGTCGTTGGCCATGGCGATGCCCTCTTCCTCGGTCTCGAACTCCAACACCGACATCACGGGACCAAACAACTCGACCCGGGTGCTCCGGATGCTCTGGTCCGGGCAGGCCAGCAGCGTCGGCTCGAAGTACCAGCCCACATCGAACCCCTCTGGTCGCCCTCCGCCCGTGCGCAGGGTCGCTCCTTGGGCCACCGACTCGGCGACGACGGCCTCGCACCGGTCGCGCTGGGCCTCCGTTGCAAGGGGGCCCATCTGCGTCTCGGCATCGAGGGGATCGCCGATTCGAACCGCCTCGGCCCGCCTCACCACTTCGTCGATGAAGTCGTCGTGCATCCCCGACTGCACGAACACGCGGGAGCCTGCCACGCAACTCTGGCCGCTGGCGCCGAAGTTGCCGGCCACGGCACCATTGACGGCACTTTCGAAGTCGGCGTCGTCGAAGATGAGGATCGGTGACTTGCCCCCAAGTTCCAGAGACAGGTGGGCGAAGTTGTTGGCCGTGTTGCCGACCACGTGGCGTGCGGCCTCGACGCCTCCCGTGAACGACACCCGGCTGACCAGCGGGTGGCTGGTGAGCGCCCGTCCGCACGGTTCGCCGAAGCCGGTGATGAGGTTGAACACACCCGGTGGGAACCCGGCTTCGTCGACGAGTCGGGCGAATTCGAGAACCGGTGCCGGGGCCTCCTCCGAGGACTTGATGACCACCGTATTGCCCGCCGCCAGGGCCGGTGCGGCCTTTGTGGCGGTTAGGAGCATCTCGGCATTCCAGGGGACCACGCCGGCGACCACCCCGATGGGCTCCCTCAACGTGTAGACGTGCATGTCGGGCTTGTCCATGGGAAGCGTGGCGCCCTGGATCTTGTCGGCGAGCCCCCCGTAGTAGCGGTAGTACTCGGCCACGTAGGCCGACTGCCCACGGGTCTCGACGGCCAACTTCCCGCTGTCGGTGGTCTCGACCGAGCCCAGCACAGCGGCGTGCTCCTCCACCAGGTCGGCCAGGCGGAAGAGCGCCCTGCCCCGTTGTGTCGCCGTCATCGTCGCCCACTCGCCATCGTGCAGAGCCCGCCGGGCGGCCTGGACCGCACGGTCCACGTCCTCCTCCGTGGCGGCGGGGGCCGTCGCCCAGACGAGGCCGGTAGCGGGGTTGATCGACTCGAAGCGCCCGCCGTCGGATGCCTCGCAGAACTCGCCGTCGATGTACATGAGGTATTCGGTCACGCTGTGTGCTCCTGGTCGAGGAAGTCGAGGAATGACCGAAGGAAGGCGCCGGGCGCCTCGATCGGTGGCAGGTGGTGGAGTCCGGCCAGGACCACAGCCTGCCCGCCCGGGACGGCGTCCGCCAAGGCATGGCTCATCGCCGGGGTGGATCCGGAGTCCAATTCGCCGGTCATGGCGAGGGTCGGGGCGGTGACGTTCGCGGCAGCGGCGGGCATGAGCGGGTCGCCCTCGACGAAGACCCGGTAGGCCTTCAGGTAGGCAGCAAGGTCGTTGGCCAGGAGGCGCTCACGGACGGCAGCGGTGTCGACCGGGTTCGCCGCCTGCCAGTCGGCGGTGAACCAGCGGTCGATTGCGAGGTCGGCGACGGCGCCCATGCCACCTGCTTCGGCCGCAGCGAGTCGCTCCCTCCTGCCCGCCGCCTGTTCCGGCGTGCGTCCGAAGACCGTGTTCAGGAGGGCGACCCGTCGGAAGGTGGACGGGTGCCGCGCGGCAGCCGCGAGGGAGACCATCCCGCCCATGGAGAGCCCTGCCAGGTCCGGCCGCCCAAGCCCCAGGGCGTCG
This sequence comes from Acidimicrobiaceae bacterium, assembly GCA_002699725.1. Lineage (GTDB taxonomy): Bacteria > Actinomycetota > Acidimicrobiia > Acidimicrobiales > MedAcidi-G1 > S20-B6. The sequence continues at coordinate 15,095 of PACE01000041.1, read as the reverse complement.
ACCACCTCAAGCAACTGTGCGACGAAGTCCCCGATGGAGCGACCTCCCGACGGATCGAGGGTCCGGCCGTGTCCCAGCATGTCGAAGCGGACGACCTGTCGATCGGCCGCCAGGGCGTCGATGACGCCGTCCCACATCGTGAGGTCGAGGCCGACGCCGTGGAGCAGGACCAACGGCGTGCCCCCGCCCCCGCCCTCGATCCGGAAATGCGTGTCGACACTCATCCCCGGATCGCTCCCCTCTTGTCCATGGCAGCCCGTTGGAAATCGACGGCTTCGAGGACAGACGGCTGGGGGCGGAGCACGGTCAGGCCTTCTCGGCCCGGCGACGGTCCTTGAACAGTTCGTGGGCCTCGGGGGTGCCGTCGTGCCAGGTGCCGAAGACCTTGTCGAGGGGTGTCGGGGTGTTGCCGTAGTTGACCTCAAAGTAGCGGTGGTGCAGGTGGTGGAACTGGTCACCTGCCGTGATCCGGAAGCGGCCGCCCAGGATCACCTGGTCGAAGCCGGAGTGGGTGATCGATGGACTGATTCCGTTGAAGAAGCCGGTCATGATGAAGATCACCGGATGGGCGGGCACCACCCACCAGAGAAGGAACACCGTGAAGTAGACGAGGTGCTCGATCGGGTGCATCGAGATGCCGGTCCAGGGCCCGGTGTTGGTGTTGCGGTGGTGCAGTTCGTGGGCGCCCCGGTAGAGGGGCCCCCAGTGGAGGAGTCGGTGGTTGAGGTAGAAGTGCGTGGTCCCCCAGAAGAACACGCCCAGGACCAGCAGACCGAGGTAGACGGGGGCGCTCCCCCACTCGGCGCGGGGGATGCGCCCGTCGGCCCACAGCCACATCGTCAGCGACTCGTAGAGCGACCAGACGGTGACACCGCTGGCGAGGCTCCAGAACACGTTGTCCTTCACCTGGTTGCGCCAGAGGAACTTCCGGCTGTCGGTCGCCGGCCAGCGCACGTTGAACTTGTACTCCAGGTCCTGCGAGCGACGCGTGTAGAGCCACCAGTGCAGGAGACCGGCGACGATCGTGAGCAGGGCGGCGTTGCGGAGCCAGATGAGGCCCATCCAGCCCGGCGACAGTGCCTGCATCGTCGACGCGGCGGGCGTCAGCCACTTCCAGGTCATGACGGCCAGTGCCGTGAAGAAGAAGCCCCACGGGAACATCAGGTCCGTGACGAGCCACTTGAGGGTTGCAACGGGGCGCGGAGGCCAGTCGTAGAGGGGCGGATGCCCGATCGGGTCTGGTGGCTGGTACCCAACCCGGGTCACGGTCGCATCCGTCACGCCGGTGCACCCCGCTCCCTTGTGCAGGCGACAAGCAGGGCAACGACCATGGAGAGCAGGAAGGCGGAGCGCACGGCAGGAGTCTGGCAGAGACGGCGATCGGACGCTGATCCACGTAGTGGGGAGGACCGGCTGGTCGGCCCTGGGGCCCTCCGTCAGAACCCCTCAGGTGATGACCGGTAGCTCCCGGGGGGCACGTCGGGAGAGCAGTTCCGGGCCATCGGCGCGGACTACGACGTTCTCCTCGTGGAGCATCATGCAGCCGGGCGCCCAGGTGAGGCCCGGTTCGAGGGTCAGGATCATGCCCTCGGCGATGACCGTCTCGTCGTCGTGGGTGTTCGAGGGCCATTCGGTGACCTGCATACCGAGCCCGTGGCCCAGCCTGCCGACGTCGTTGCCCAGCGACCCGCCGGCGTCGAGTACGTCGGCCATCGCCGCCCAGAGGTCGGAGGTGGTGATCCCGGGACGGAGCACGGCCAACCCGGCTTCGGTGGCGTCCCAGACTGTCTCATGGGCCCGGCGGGCGGCGTCGCCTGCGCTGCCGAAGGCGTAGTAGCGGTCGAAGTCGCTGAAGTAGCCGTCGAAGACGGTACCGGTGTCGAACATGAGCAGGTCGCCCTCCCCGATCACCCGGTCAGACGGCTGTTTGATGACGTCGTCGAAGCCCGGCCCGGTGGCCCCTACGAGGTAGGGCACGTCGTCGGCCCCGCGTCGGAGCAGGTCGATCCGGAAGGCGGCGAAGGCCTCGCGCTCGGTCATGCCGACGGAAAGAAGGTCGGGTATGCCCTCGAAGGCGTCGGACACGATGTTGCAGACGTACGCCGTCTTGGAGACCTCGAGATCGGACTTGTGCATGCGCAGGCTCCGCACGACGTCCGTGGCGTCGTGGTAGGCGACGTCGATGGTCGCCTCCTGCAGCTCCTCCCAGTCGGCGAGCGGCATCCGTAGGTGGGTCTCATGGCCCATCGGGACCCCGATCCGACCTTCGGTTCCGGCGACCTCGTGGAGGGTCGTCGCCAGGAGCGTCACCCCGTCGTTGTCGGGACGCGGGGCCGGCCAGGTGCGGATGTCCTGAATCCACGTCTCCCCCATCGAGGCGCTCCCGATGCCCGGGATGACGGCGATTGGACGGCCCTCTGCGGGCACTACCACGAACCACGGACGCGTCGGGCTCTGCCAGAAGGGTGTGTGGAAGCCGGTGAAGTAGCGGACTTCGGGCTCGGTACACACCAGCAGTGCGTCGAGTCGTCGCTCGGCCAGCATGGTCTGGGCAGCGACGGTCCGTCCTTCGTATTCCCAGTCTGGGAACCCCCTCGTCGGCACTTCGCTCATGCTGGCAGTCCGTGCTCGAAGAGGGTGCCGAAGCCGGGGAGGGCGTCCTGGACTCCCGCCAGGCGGTGCAGGTGCCAGGCAAGTGCCTGGTTGCTTGACACCACCGGTCGTCCCAGTTCCGCCTCGAGGTCGGCGACGATGCCGAAGGTCCGCAGACTCGTGCAAGACACGAAGACGGCATCGCACCCAGGCTCCCCTCCGATCCGGCGGACGGCATCGGCGACGGATTCCTCGGTGATCCTTCCGACCACGTTGTCGTCCTCCTCGAGGAAGGAGGCCACCGCTGCCACCTCGATTCCCTGGTCCTCGTAGTGGGCGGCCATGCCGAGGGTCACCTCGGCGTTGTAGGGCGTGAGGAGCCCGATCGAGCGGACGTCGAGGGTCCTGAATGCTGCCAGCGCAGCCGTGATCGGATCCGTGCAGGACACGCCGGGATGTGCAATGCCGACGGCCGCAGCGACTCGTTCCGCGCCGATGAGGGTCGCACCCGAGGTGCAGGCGTAGCCGATGGCGTCGAAACCGAACGCCGGCGGCAGGAGGCCGGCGGCGACGGGAATCCGGGCCTCCATGGCCCGGAGTGTCTCCGCCGTGACCGTCATGTCCATGGGGATTCGCGAGACGTGGTGGGCGACGCCGTCGAACCGGAGCGAGCGGATCTCCGCCTCGACTGTCCGATCCGTTTCGAGCACGATGAGCCCGAGAAGCGCGCGCGGGCCGACTCCGGCGTCGGTCGTGAAGGCGACCCGTTGGACCTGATCGGAAGACTGGACGCTCACGAGGCCTCCTGCGCCTGCTGCCCGAAGAAGGAGGCGCCGGTCGGAACCTCGGAGAACGCCATCTCCAAGGGCGTGCAGCGGACCCGGTTGGTGCGCACGCCGCGGACCAATTCGCCCTCGTGCTCGCTCGGAACATGGCTGGTCTCGAGCGGGTAGCAGTCCTCGGAGCGGTAGGCACTGATGAACAGCGTGCGTGCGCTGTCGGACAGGTTCGGCCCCGAACCGTGGAGCAGTCGGCCGTGCATGAGGCAGGCGGAACCGGCCGGACCGATGCACGGGACCGCCTCGGCCCGGGCCATCTCGACGACCTCCGAACCGACGACTCCGGTGAACACGCCGTCGTGCCAGTGCTCGTACAGCGGGCCCCGGTGGCTCCCGGGGACGACCTCGAGTGGTCCGTTGTCGAGCGTCACCTCGTCGAGGAAGTAGAGGATGGCGAGCATGTCGTCGTTCGTGTGGGCCTCGAACAGGATGTCCTGGTGGAACTTGACCTCGGTGCCGGCACCGGGTTGCTTCGAGTTGGCCTTCGAGTGGCTGAACTCGAGATTCGGGCCGATGAGTTCCGCCGTGGCGTCGACGGCGATGCTCGACCGCATGACGGACAGGTAGGAATCCGACAATTCCGTGGGCGAGGAGATGCGTCGCAGTCCGGGACGCTCGGCGCTGTGGCCGGGCTCGAGGTCGAAGCGGGGCCGTCCATCGAAGGTCAGGCCGTAGGGCTCGCTGTGGCTGCGGCTCTCCTCCACCCAGGCCTCGAACTCGTCATTGAGGACCTTGAGGATGTCGGCGGGAAGGGCTCCTTCGAGTAACAGGTAGCCGTCACGCTCGAACTGACCGACCTGCGCCTCCGCAAGTGTGCTCACGCCGAGTCCTCCCTCTCGTAGTGTTGGCCTAGCGTTGACCGGAGCGTATGGCGCCGATCGCCCGTGCCACGTCCTCGACGACGGATTCAAGGTGGGCGATGACCTCCTCAGGACCGGCGCCGGAGCCGATCTCCTCGATGAGGGTCTCCAGTTGGCCCCGGAACCGCCACGACTGAAGGCGATACGCGATCAACGACCCGGGAGAACCGGGAAGCTGTCGGGCGTTAGGGTCGCCTGCGATGCGCCCGGCGACACGCACGCTTGCGGCCTGCGTCGTACTGAGCGCCGTGCTCGGGACGATCCACGCCTTCAGCCTCTTCATCGACCCGTTCGAGGAGGGGCTCGACGCCGGTAGGGGTGCAGTCAGTTCCGTCTATTCGCTGGCACTCGTGGCCCTCACATTGGCGGTGCTGACCGGGCATCCGCTGTTTCGACGCCTCCCGGGGCCGCTGGTCGCCCTGGGTGCTGCTGGCGGTGCCGCCGCCGGACTCCTGGTGGCGTCATCGGCGGCGTCGATTGCCGTCCTCATCGTCGGCTACGGGCTCGTCTTCGGCGCCTCCAACGGCCTCGGCTACGCCTTCAGCCTCCAGCAGGGCGCTGAGGCGAACCCGGATCGTCGCGGCTTCGCCATCGGCCTGGTCACCGCCGCCTATGCCCTCGGAGCGGCGCTGGGCGCCCTGTTCCTGAATACCCGTATCGAGGCGGTCGGGGCCCCGGGGGCGCTGCACTCACTCGCTGTCGTCATCGTCGTGTCTGGCGTGGTCTCGGCGATCCTCCTCGCCACCGGGACACAGGTGGCACCTGCATCCGACCAAGCCCCTCCAGCGCGAACCCTCGCCGGCCCCGTGGCCCTCGACCGACAGCTCCTCATCCGGCTCTGGACCGCCTACGGACTGGCAACCCTCGCCGGCCTGATGGCCCTCGGACACGCCGCAGCGATCGCCGAGGAGGCCGGTGGATCAGAGGGGGTCGGCGTGACGACCGTCGTCGTGGCCGGAATCGCCAGTGCCGCAGGTGGCACGTGGATCGCCTTCACCATCGACCGGGCCCGCCTGTCCTACCTGCTGATCGGCCTTCCGGTCGCCTCTGCCCTGGCCCTCTGCGTCGCAGCCACGGCCACCAGCGGAAACACGGCACTCCTCGGGCTCTCACTCGTAGCGTTCGTCTACGGAGCCGTGATCGCCGTCTACCCGTTCGCCGTCAACCGGTTGTTCGGCGAGCGTCGGTATCCGGCTGCCTACGGCCGTGTCTTCACGGCCTGGGGTTTGGCGGGGCTTCTCGGTCCGCTCGGTGCGGGCACTGCCTTCGATTCATCCGGTGGGTACACGGTGCCCCTGCTGCTGGCGGCGGTGGCGGCACTGTGCTCGGCCTTCGTGGCACGACGAATCCCCAATTGTGTCGATCCGGCAGGCCACGCGTGAACCGTCATCCGGCATCGACGAGGCATCCTCCAACTGGCCGGACCGTCGTTGCGCTCCGCTGTCTTCGACTCAGGACACCGCATGGTGCGGGTGGGCGAGGCACCATGACAGGTGCTTGGCTGGGCGGGTGGACGACATGACCAGACACCACGCAGAACTCGAGGATAAGGGCTACACGATCCTCGAACGAGTCATCGACGACGATTTGGTCGAGGGCCTGCTGGCCGACGTTCGACGGCTCGAGAGCAGCCTGGAGCGGACGCCCGCCGACAACCGCTTCGAGGGCAATCGCACGACACGTACCTACAACCTGCTGGCCCATGGCGAGATCTGGCAACAGGTCCCCGTGCAGCCACAGGTACTCGAACTGGTCGAGGGCGTCCTCGGCCCGCAATGCCTGGTGTCGTCGCTGGCCTCGATCTCGCTCGCCCCGGGCGAGACCGCACAGGTCATCCACGCCGACGACCAGATCCAGCCCATTGCCAAGCCGCACGTTCCCACGGTCTGCAACGCCATGTGGGCCCTCACCGACTTCACGGAGGCCAACGGCGCCACTCGGGTCGTCCCCGGCAGCCACCGCTGGCAGAACCCCGACTACAGCGCAGACCCGACCACGATCGAGACAGCCTGCGCCGAGATGCCCCGGGGATCGGTGTTGATCTGGCAGGGCAGCACCTGGCACGGCGGCGGCGCCAACACCACCGCCGACGAGGTCCGGATCGGGGTCTCCATGAACTACTGCGCCGGCTTCATCCGGCAGCAGGAGAACCAGCACCTCGGCATCCCCCCCGAGGTCATGGCTGGCTTCACTCCTGAGTTGCGTGCACTCTGCGGACTCAACACCTACCGGGGCCTAACCGGCAACATCGAAAAACAGAGTCCCGCACACCTGCTCTACGGCGACACTCCGGACATGCCCCTCTGGGACTACGACCCGCTGGCCGACCAGTAGACACACATGGCCCGCCGACTCACCGACCATTCGGTCCTGACCTTCGACTGCTACGGAACCCTCATCGACTGGGAGACGGGGATCTGGGACGCCCTGCAACCCCTCCTCGCTGCGAACCCGACCGCCGACCCCCCTCGTCGTCATGTACTCGATGCATTCGACCGCTTCGAGGCCGCCCAGCAGGCAGCTACGCCCACGCTGCCCTATCCGGGCGTCCTCGAATGCGTCCACCGATCTCTTGCCGAGGACTTCTCACTGGCAACCTCGGCGGAACTCGACGCAGCCTTCGGGGCGTCGGTGCCGTCGTGGCCAGCGTTTCCCGACTCCGCCGACTCCCTCCTGTACCTCGCCACCCGTTTCGACCTCGTGATCCTGTCGAACGTCGACCGTGCCGGGTTCGCAGCATCCAACGCCAGGCTCGGGGTCGACTTCGATGCCATCTACACCGCCGAGGACATTGGGTCCTACAAGCCCAACCCGGCCAACTTCGAGTACCTGTTGGAGCACCTGGCCACCGACCTGGGGCACTCGAAGGCAGATGTCCTCCACACGGCCCAGAGCATCCGCCACGACCACGTCCCGGCCCGTCGAATCGGACTGGACAACGCCTGGATCGACCGGCAGCGCAGATCGGAAGCCGGCGAATCCGTCCACCAGGACGGACTCCCCGCGTTCGAGCACGTGTTCTTCTCGATGGCCCAGATGGTGACAGCGGTAGAGGACGAGTCCCACACCGACTGACCCCTCGGGGAGCATCCTGCAGAGTGCGGATACCGTCCCCGCATGAAACTCCTGGTGACAGCCACAGCGCGTGACGGAGCCGGCGTCGCCCGCGCCGAGGACGGACGTGTCGTCTTCGTCGAAGGGGCGCTCCCGGGGGAGACGGTCACGGCCGAGGTCACCCAGATCGACAAGCGCTGGTCTCGTGCCCGGGTGCTCGAAGTCCTGGAACCGTCGCCAGAGCGTGTGCTGATTCCCTGCGCCCACCAACTCGAAGGCTGCGGCGGCTGCGACCTGATGCACGTGGCCGCAGATTTCCAACTCCGTATGAAGGCGTCGATCGTGAGTGAGCAACTCCTGCGAGCCGGGGTCGAAGCACCCGAGCCGTCCCTGACGACACTCCGGGATGACCACGGACGCACCACCGTTCGGGCCGCAGTGCTCGACGGGCGTGGGGGCTACCGGGTCAGGGGCTCTCATGATGTCGTCGTGCCCGAGGCGTGTGGTGCAATTGATCCCCTCGCCGAACAGATCCTTGTCGAGGGTCACTTCGGCGGTGCCGACGAAGTCACGATCCGCGTCGGCAACCGCACCGGCGACCGACTGGTGCTGATCACCGGCACTGATGAGGACATCTCCGTTCCCGACGATGTCCTCGTCGTCAGCACAGACGACCTCGCTGGTGGTCGGAGGGCCTGGATCCATGAGGAGGCGGCCGGTCGCCGTTGGCGCATCTCGGCGCGCTCGTTCTTCCAGAACCGCCCCGCCGGGGTCGACGCACTCGTCGCAGAAGTTGCCGCGATGGTCGATGCACTCGGCGGGCTCGGACAGGAGGGACCCCTGATCGATGCCTATGCCGGCATCGGGATCTTCACCGGAACGATCGGTCAGGGTCGGACCGTCTATGCGATCGAACGGAGCAGGGACTCGCTCGCCGATGCCCGAGTCAACCTCGACGGTAGCGACGTGAAGATCGTCAACGCTCCGGTCGAGAGTTGGAAGGCGCAGCCTGCCGCGACCGTGATCGCTGATCCTGCACGCGAGGGCCTGGGGAAGGCAGGCGTGGACGCCCTTGTGCGCGCCGACCCACAGTTGTTCGTGCTGGTCGGATGCGAACCGGGCTCCTTCGCCCGAGATGCGGGCCTGTTGTGCACCGTAGGCATGCGGCTCGAGCACCTGGCCGTCGTCGACCTGTTTCCGGACACCACCCATGTCGAGACCGTCGGCGCATTCGTACGCGCCTGATCGGTCCTCCCCCGGAGGGGCTGTCCAGGGTCAGTCCTGTGGCTCGAGGTGCACGAATCGGGGCGGCTCCGCCATCATCGGCGCGGTCATCGACGAGATGCTCGTCCCGGTCTCGGTGCGCCAGGCCAGGTAGGCCTCCTGATCCGCACGGGTGGCCCACTTCTCCCAGAGCACGATGCGGTCGGGATCATCGGCGTCCGTGTAGGTCTCGACGTTCTCGCAGCCTTCGAAGGCCCGGGTGTCGGCCAGGGCCCCGAGAAGCATCTCGAGGAAGCCGGGGCCGACCCCCTCGTTGCATTTGAACTCGAGAATCACGGTGTGCGACATCGAACTGCCCTTCCCTGGGGATGCATCTCCCTATCCTTCCGACGGGTACCGATCAGTTGTAGAGGGCGATCAGTTGGGTAACCGCAATGCCCAGGATGACGACGAGGTTGAGTACACGGAACATGACGAAGGGCGCCTTGGCAAAGTTCCTGCCCATGGCGCTCGCGGACACCTCCTCGTCCATGTCCTCGACGCCGGCACTGAGGTCGGCCATTGCAGAGTCGTTCCAGACCAGAGCGAGGATCCCGACCAACGCGATCATTGCCGCAACGGCGAGCCTGTCGTCGTCGGCGGCGACCTCGGAGACGACGACGTAAAGGAGGCCAAGGGAGACCACCCCGTATGTAAAGACCATCGTTCGAAGGTCAGCGGCTCGATTCTTCATATTCTCGACCCACGTCTTCTGGTTCATGGTTTCTCCTGTCAGCGCCTGCCCTGGTGCTCGAGACGTTAGAGGACTCTGACCGAGGCCGAGAAGTTCGACACCGCACGAGTCTTCGGCCCGTGGTGCTGTCCGTGCCGGAGGGGTTGGTTGAGCGCCCCAGTTATCGACCAAGCCGCTCCACCAGATCATTACCCGACTTAGGATCCGTGTATGGGCGACTCGAACACGCTTGCCGATGACGACTCCCGTGTCGTGGCTGACGCACAGGGCCGCCTTGCCGACCGATCACTGCACGAGCATACGAAGCGCCTGGCACCCAACATGTACGAGGTATGTGACGGAGTTTGGTGCCTTGTAGGCAACGGCCTGTCAAACCAGACGTTCGTCCGCGGTCCTGAAGGCATCATCGCGATCGACACCGGCGAGTCGGTGGAGGAGATGCGGAGTGCCTTGGACCATCTGCGCCGAGTCACGACAGAGCCAGTGGTTGCGGTGGTCTATACGCATTTTCATTACGTCAGCGGCACAGTCGCGCTCACTGAGCATGAACCGATCACCGCTATCTGGGGACATGAGCGCATCGCCCAGAATCTTGAGCGGGCCACGATGGAGATTGCACCTGCTTACAGTCGTGGACTCGTCGAGCAGTTCGGCATCCAACTACCTGACGAGGGGCCTGACGGACTCGTCAATGTGGGATTGGGCCTCGCCTACCGCATGCCACATCACTCGCCGTCGACACCTGGCTACGTGGCAGCCGACCATACCTTCGGGGAGCCAGTCACGGTAAGCCTCGCAGGGCTGGAGATGCGAGTGACGCCGGCGCCTTCCGATGCCGACGACTCGGTCACTCTTTGGTTCCCGCAACTCAGTGTGGCGGTTCACAACCTGGTGTGGCCAGCACTGTTCAACGTATTTGCTATTCGCGGGGAGGAGTACCGCGATCCTCGGGTGCTACTCAACGGACTTGACCACCTCCGTTCCCTCGAGGCCGAGCACCTCGTGGCAACCCATGGCCCTCCCTTGTCGGGGAACCAGGAAATAGCGCGAAGGGTGACCGCCTATCGCGACTCAATCCAGTTCTTGTGGGATCAGACCGTCCGCTGGACGAACCGCGGAGCGACGAGTTCAGAACTCGCGCGCCGAATCCGTTTGCCGGCGATGTACGACGAGGACTGGTTGACACAACAGCATTACGGCTTGGCTGAACACCACGTCCGTCAGATCCGGACCGGCCTCTTCGGATTTTTCGACGGCGACCCGGTAGGCCTACTTCCACTTGAGACGGCCGATGAAGCAGAGCGAATGGTCTCGGCAATGGGCGGTGCAGAGAAAGTGAGGGGGCTCTGCGTCGAGGCGCTCGATGGGACGGACAACGATCGCCGTTGGGCNCTNTCNNTNGCNGGCCGTCTCGCNCACCGNCCNGGTGCGACGCAACAGGACCAACGACTNNTNGCTGACGCTCTTCGNACNGCGGCTCGGCNCACGACCTCAGCNAANGTTCGCAACTGGTGCCTCACAAGNGCTCTNGANCTCGATGGCAGCATCGACNTGTCGAGGCTGANAACGCATCGATTNNGTCGGCGACAGGTNGCACGGTGGTCTCTTGATNCAGCGGTATCTGNGCTCCGGGTTCTCGTTGAGCCCGACCGGCTTACCGGTGTCGACCTACACCTGGCTGTGGTACTCGACGATGAACGTACGGGTATCCACTTTCGTAACCACATCGCTTGCCCGACGGACGGACGCGATGCCGAGGCGGCGCTTATGGGACGCAGAGACGTTTGGGATCAGATCCTCACAGGTTCGAGCGACGTTCGTAGCGCTGTGGACTCAGGCGATTTGTCAATCGAGGGCGACACGGCACGGGTGTTCCAGGCTCTCGCGGCAATTGACCACCCGGGGTTCGAATGACCGAACGTTTGCCAAGACCCTCAGAGCCCTTTAGTGGGCACATTGCACGCTTGCTCCATGACTCCGAACCACGCCGACTGCATCGACCCACTGCTCTCTCCGATGCCCCAAATGTCTTGCTCGTCATGCTCGACGATGTGGGATTCGGCTCGTTCGCTTCTTTTGGCGGGCCAGTTCAGGCCCCAGCGTTTCAAGGGGTTGTCGACCGGGGACTGCTGTACAACCAATTCCACACCACAGCTCTGTGTTCACCGACAAGAGCCGCACTGCTTACCGGGCGGCAACACCATGCCGTCCACATGGGGGGAATTACCGAGNTCGCCAACTCGTTCCCTGGCTACGACTCAGTAATACCTACCGANNCTGCAACCGTGGCCCAGATACTGCAGATGTCGGGCTACGCGACCTCNTGNTTCGGTAAGTGGCATTTGACGCCGTCGTGGGAGCAGGGTCCCGCTGGCCCCTTCGAGCGCTGGCCGACCGGAATGGGCTTCGACCGCTTCTACGGGATCATCGGAGCCGAAGCATCTCAATGGGAGCCAGCCGTCTATGACCAGACCACACCAGTTTCACCACATGTCGGGAGACCCGGTTACCACCTCACNGAAGACTTNGCGGACCANGCGNTCACTTGGATNGANCGCCACCGCGTATCAGCACCTGATCGTCCGTGGTTCTGCTACTTCTCGACNCCAGCGGTGCACGCCCCGCATCATGCTCCNAGTGAGTGGATTGANCAGTTCCGAGGAGAGTTCGACNGCGGGTGGGANGACCTCCGTACTCGGATCCACGCGGATCAACTCCGCTTGGGCGTGATTCCAGCAGGCACTGCTCTCACCCAAAGGCCCGACGAGGTCCCGGCGTGGATGGACTACCCGGAGCGCTACCAGCCAGTCGCAGCTCGGCTAATGGAATGTTTCGCTGGTTTCCTCGCCCACACCGATCACCANATCGGTCGGGTAATCGATGCCGCCAGAAGGGAGGAGCGTGAAACCCTCATCATTTATCTCTCCGGCGATAACGGCGCCTCAGCCGAGGGCACCATCCACGGAGCTTGGAGCGCTCCATCGTTCCAGAACGGGGTACATGAAGACCCTGAATGGCTACTCGAGCACATGGATGATTTCGGCAGCGCTAAGTGTGAAAATCACTTCAACGTCGGTTGGGCGTGGGCCCTCGATTCCCCGTTCCAGTGGATGAAACAGGTTGCTTCGCACTTTGGGGGGACAAGAAACGGACTCGCTATCGAATGGCCGGGCACCATCACCGACGGAAAGGGACTGCGATCTCAATTCCATCACGTGGTCGACATCGCTCCGACAATCCTGGAAGCCGCCGGCATCGATGCCCCAGAGACCGTGAACGGGATCGAACAGATCCCGATGCACGGGACGCCAATGGGCTACTCATTCGCAGCGGACGGAGCGAGTCGCCGTACCACTCAATATTTCGAGATTCTCGGGAACCGGGCGATTTACAACGACGGATGGATCGCGTCCTGCTTCCACGGCCGTGTGCCGTGGATCAGGATGGAGGGGTTCGAGTTCGACGGGCCCCATGAGCGTTGGGAGTTGTACGACGTGGAGAACGACTTCTCCCAGGCGGTCGACCTCGCATCAGAACATCCTGAGCGCCTCGAGGAGTTGGTGGAGATGTTCGATGTCGAGGCACGCAAATTCGGTGTGTACCCGTTACGTGATGCTGGGTCGCCGCGAAGCGCCGAACTTGCGGTACCTCNCGCGCTCGGCGGGCTGAGAAGGATGACCTATACCACCGCCCACGTGAGATTGCCCGAAAGCACCGTGGTACGACTGAAGAACTGTTCTTGGCGAATCTCCGCCGAGGTAGTAGCCGCCATCGACGATCAAGGCGTTNTCGCCTGCCAGGGCGGAAACATGTCCGGATGGTCGATGTGGCTAGATGGTGGACGGCCCCGGTTCACCTACAACTGTTTCGGTCACGATGTGACGACGGTGACCGGCCCGGTGCTCGCCCCCGGAACCCATCTGGTCGAGGCGTTGTTCGACTACGACGGCGGTTTCGGTCAGGGCGGCGAACTTGTCCTGGTAGTGGACGAGAGCGCAGTTGCGCATGCTCGTCTCGAGCGCACAGTGCCGATCGTGTTCTCGGTCAGTGGTGAAACCTTCGACGTCGGTACCGACACCGGATCACCAGTAGGACCGTATCCTTCGGACTTCGTGTGCTCGGCGAATATCGTCGGAGTTACGCTCGCCCGCCTCGATGAACCGGGGGATGCGGTACGAGCCGCCGAACTCGAAGGCCTNTTCCGCGCTGGGTTGAGCACCCAATAGCTCTGCGTGTGCTGTCGGTCTTTCAACCGTCGACGACAATGAAAGCACCCTTGAAGGTCCACGCCTGATCCGCCCTCCCGGCAACGGGTACGACGACTTCAACATCGAGATTCACGGCATGCGACCTGCCGACACCTCTGATGCGCCGGACTTAGACCACGTATGGCCCGAAGTGGTCCACCTGATCGGTGGTCGATTTGCCATTGCCCGCAACACGGCGGAACGCGGTGCATACTGCTGCCTGTGTCGGTGATCTACGCGGTTCTCTCGACATTTTCAATCGCATTGAGTGACTTCTTTGCGTCCGGCGTCACCAAGAGGCATCGCGCCAGCGAGGTCACTTCGACGGTGCTGCTCGCCGGCATTTTCGTAATGGCGGTCGTCGCCATGTTCTGGTCTGGCACCCCCACAGCCTCTGACCTGGCACACGGGGCGCTCGCCGGGGCCGCCAACGGGGTTGGCATTTTGTTGTTGTTNGTCGCGTACTCCCGCGGGTCGTTGCGTACCGCGGCGCCAACTGCAGCGGTAGTGATGTCTAGCGTTCCGGTGNTGTGGGACCTTCTCGTTTCGGGTNCCTCACCGTCGACGGTCACCTCAATCGGTCTCTCATTGGGCGTTGTCGCCATTGCGCTGTCGTCCTACGAGCGTGGAGATCCTGGTAACGGGCCGACCGGCCTCTTCGTAGCGGGCTTGGCCGGGGTCGTCTTTGGGATTTTGTTTATCCTGCTCAGTTACATCGGGGACGATGCCGGCGGTTCACCGCTCTTACTCCAACGCGTCGTGGCGTTTCTTTTTGCGATCTCGGTCACTCGCTCTACCGGACCCCGGCTTTTTCCGAGAGNGCGAAACGCCTTCATCGCTTCGTTCGTGGCTGGCATATTTGCGAGCGCAGCAGTGGTCCTGTTCGTTCTTGCCCTCAGAGGGGGGAGCCTCGCCGTGGTGAGCGTCGTGGCCTCGCAGTACGCGGCGGTGGCCGTGCTCCTGGGCGTTGCGATACGAGGCCAGAGAATGTGGTGGTGGCAGGCATTAGGGCTCGGTGGATCAAGCCTCGCGGTCGCCCTGATCGCTATTGGGTAAGGCGATCAGTTCGACCAAACCAGTTCAGGCGGCTAGCTGCCCCACCCGATTAGGCCGGGCTAGGTGCGGTACCGAGAAAGCGCTCCCCGTTGCCTGCGTAGAACGCCTCGACCGCGGCTGGAGCGACCCCGTCCATGGTCGCCTCGAACTTCCGGATCGGATCGCTCGAGCCCTCGGGATGGGGGTAGTCGGAAGCGAAGCAGAGCATGTCGGGACCGAGCTGTTCAATGAGCCAGCCGACCGGCTCGCCGGCGAAGGGCGCGAAGCGGACCCGCTCGCGTGCGACGTCGGAAGCCCTGTGGCTACGAGGAGCAACAGGACGGGTCGAGCGTTCCACGAAGTCGAGCTTGTGGAGCCAGCCCGGCACCCACGACGCCCCATGCTCGAGCGAGAGGCACCGCAGNCCGTCGTGACGCTCGAAGACCTCGTCGAGGATCATCGCCGACAGNAACAGCTCGGCCGAGTTGTGCATCGCNANNAGACCCAGGTT